>CANQKA010000131.1 GCA_947624395.1 uncultured Oscillospiraceae bacterium | reverse complement strand
CCCTCCTGGTCCATCCACGCCGGGGCCGGCACCGCCAGCTATACCTTCATCTGGGCCATGGGCGGCGAGAACCAGGCATTCGACGACATGGACACCATCCCCACCGGGGAATTGAAATGAGGCGCGAGACATGGATATGATGGAAAAATTCTCTCTGCAGGGCAAGGTGGCCCTGGTCACCGGCGCGGCCTACGGCATCGGCTTCGCCATCGCCACGGCTCTGGCCGGCGCTGGCGCGAAGATCGCCTTCAACTGCCGCAGCCAGAGCAATCTGGACAAGGCCCTGGCCGACTACGCCGAAAAGGGCATCGACGCCAGGGGCTATATCGCCGACGTGACCGACGAGGCCCAGGTTTCGGACCTGGTGGCAAAGATCGAAAAGGACCTGGGCGGCATCGACATTCTGGTGAACAACGCCGGCATCATCAAGCGCATCCCCATGCTGGAAATGAGCGCCGAGGACTTCCGCCAGGTGGTGGACATCGACCTGACCGGCCCGTTTATCTGCGCAAAGGCCGTGATACCCGGCATGATCAAAAAGGGCCGCGGCAAGATCATCAACATCTGCTCCATGATGAGCGAGCTTGGCCGGGAGACGGTCAGCGCCTACGCCGCCGCCAAGGGCGGGCTCAAGATGCTGACCCGGAACATCTGCTCCGAGTACGGCGGGGCCAACATCCAGTGCAACGGCATCGGTCCCGGCTATATCGCCACGCCCCAGACCGCGCCATTGCGGGAGAAGCAGCCGGACGGCAGCCGCCACCCCTTCGACCAGTTCATCGTCTCCAAGACCCCGGCCGGCCGCTGGGGCACAGCGGAGGACCTGATGGGCCCGGCGGTGTTTTTGGCCTCGGAGGCCTCCGATTTCGTCAACGGCCACATCCTCTACGTGGACGGCGGCATCCTGGCCTACATCGGCAAGCAGCCGTAAGAACTGGCCCGTGGTGCTGACATTTAGATAATACTTTTTTAAATGGCCCCCCTGTGCAAGGGGGGCTGTCAGCGCCTTTGGCGCTGACTGGGGGAGAGAAAAATTAAAACATCTCTCCAGACCTTCTTGTCCTGTCACAAGACATATTTTCCGCTTTCTTATCATACCATAGGGTTGTCCTGTTTTAAGACAATTTGGGAGGGATGATCCTATGGCGCGCCTGATAGACGGCGAGGCGATGAACATGGTCGGCCAGACGGTCCGGCGGCTCCGCCAGGAGCGCGGTCTGAGCCAGCGGACCCTGTCTGAGCGGCTGGAAACGCTGGCGGTGTATATCTGCCGCGGCTCCATCAGCCGCATCGAGGAAGGGCGCAGGACCGTCACGGACATTGAGCTGTACGGTCTGGCCCAGGTGCTGGGCGTGAGCGTCGGCGAGCTGTTCCAGAGCCGGTGAAGGCGGGTGAGGGACCATGAAGCTCCTGTTTGACACGGCAAAGCTGCTGCGGCTGGTGGACAACTTATATACCGTCACAGGCGTCAAGACCAGTATCCTGGACAGCGAGGGCCGGAACGTGCTGGTCTTCGGCGGGCATCAGGAGTTCTGCCGGCTGGTGAACGCGGACCCGGAGGGACACAGGCGGTGCGAGGAGTGCGACGCACGGGCGGTGGCGGCCTGCGCCGCGGCCCAGGGCATCTATCGCTACCGGTGCCATGCGGGCCTGTGCGAGGTAACGTTGCCCCTATACGAAAACGGCGTGCCCATCGCCTATCTCAGCTTCGGCCAGTTTTTGGACGACGCGCCCCTGGAGCGCCAGTGGGAGCGGTCGGAGCGGTCCCTGGACTGGTACCAGGGCGACAGGAAGGCGGTGCGGGAGGCGTTCTGGGCCCTGAGGCAGTACACATTCCAGCAGACCTCCGCCTACGCGGAGATATTGCAGGCCCTGACCACGTATATTCTCCGGGAGGGCATCATCCGCTCGGCGGAGTACACGGACCTGCAGCGGCTGGAAATCTACCTGGACGAGCGGTTCCGGGAGAGCCTGTCTCTGAAAAAGATCGCCGCCGACCTGAACATGGGCACCACAAAGCTGTGCGCCCTGGCAAGGCAGCTTCCCGGCGGGCTGACCGTGACCCAGGCCGTGGCCCGACGGCGCATGCAGGCGGCCCGGACCATGCTCCGGGAGGGCGACATGCCCGTGTCGGCCGTGGCCGAGGCGGTGGGGTACAGCGACTACAATTATTTCACCAAGGTGTTCAAGGCAGCCGTGGGCATGACGCCTACGGAGTACAGAAAGAAAAATCGACAATAGGCAAAATTCGTGTCAAATTGTGCATTTGTACGATTCGGCACGAATTATTTTTCTAGTATTCGTTCGATTTTCCTATAATATGCGCCGTCCGTCAAGTAGAATGGGGCTAAGAAGGGGAGGTCCCGGCGGGACCGTTCATGTGAGACTGGGCTTCGGCCCCGGATCAATAAAATTTTATTAAAAGGAGATCAACGAGAAATGAAGAAACTTATCGCTCTGCTGCTGGCTCTGACGATGGTGTTCTCTCTGGGCGCGATGGCCTTCGCCGACGGCGA
>CANQKA010000130.1 GCA_947624395.1 uncultured Oscillospiraceae bacterium | reverse complement strand
CCAGCACTCCGTCAAGGAGCTGCAGGGCATGGGCATCGCCCCGGACATCATCGTGCTGCGCTCCGACGAGCCCATCAAGGACCCAACCATCTTCCGCAAGATCGCCATGTTCTGCAACGTAAAGCCCGACTGCGTGATCGAAAACCGGACCGTGCCGGTGCTGTACGAGGCGCCGCTGATGCTGGAGGAGAGCGACTTCTCCCTGATCGTGTGCCGGGAGCTTGGCCTGTGGACCAAGTCGCCGGACCTGCTGGAATGGAAGGCCATGGTCCGGTCCATCCACAACCTGTCCCACTCGGTCACCATCGCCCTGGTGGGCAAATATGTCCAGCTGCACGACGCGTATCTGTCCGTAAACGAGGCCCTCAAGCACGCGGGGTACGCCAAGGGCGCCAGCATCGATTTGAAGTGGGTGGACTCCGAGACCGTCACCGAGACCAACTGCCCGGAGATATTCGCCGGGGTGGACGGCATTCTGGTACCCGGCGGCTTCGGCAACCGGGGCATCGAGGGCAAGATCGCCGCAGTGCGCTACGCCCGGGAGAACAAGATACCCTATCTGGGCCTGTGCCTGGGGATGCAGACCGCCGTCATTGAGTTCGCCCGCCACGTGGCGGGGCTGGAAAACGCCAACTCCCGGGAGTTTGACGAGTACGCCCCCTACCGGGTCATCGACTTCATGCCCGGTCAGAACGACGAGATAGACAAGGGCGGTACCCTCCGGCTGGGGGCTTACCCCTGCGTGATAACGCCGGGGACCACCATGGAGAAGTGCTACGGCGCCCATGAGATCAGCGAGCGCCACCGGCATCGCTACGAGTTCAACAACGACTACCGGGAAAAGCTGCAGGCGGCGGGCCTGGTCATCAGCGGCGTCAGCCCCGACGGGCGGCTGGTGGAGACCGTGGAGGTGCCGGACCACCCCTTCTTCGTGGGCGTGCAGTTCCACCCGGAGTTCAAGAGCCGTCCCAACCGGCCCCACCCCCTGTTTCTGGGGTTCGTGTCCGCCGCGCTGGACAGGTCCCCGGCGGGAAAGGGCGAAAAGTAAAATGAAGGACGTGTACGAAAATCCCCTGTGCGCCCGGTACGCGTCCAGGGAAATGCAGCACATTTTCTCCCCTGACTTCAAGTTCTCCACCTGGCGCAGGCTCTGGGTCGCCCTGGCGGAGAGCGAGCAGGAGCTGGGTCTGCCCATCACCGACGAGCAGCTGGACGAGATGCGGGCACATATCGACGACATCGACTATGAAAAGGCCGCCGATTACGAAAAGCGCCTGCGCCACGACGTGATGGCCCATATCCGCACCTATGGCGACGCATGCCCCAAGGCAAAGGGCATCATCCATTTGGGGGCCACCAGCTGCTACGTGGGGGACAACACAGACAGCATCCAGATGCGTGCCGCGCTGCTGCGGGTACGCAAGCTGCTGGTGAACGCCATCGGGGCCCTGGCCGATTTCGCCGGGGCGAATAAAGACGTGCCCACATTGGCCTACACCCACTTTCAGGCCGCTCAGCCCACCACCGTGGGCAAGCGGGCGTGCCTTTGGATGCAGGACTTTTTGATGGACCTGGAACGGCTGGAATTCGAGCTGGACCACTTGAAGCTCTTAGGCTGCAAGGGGACTACCGGCACCGGGGCAAGCTTTTTGGAGCTGTTCGGCGGCGACGGGCAAAAGGTCCTGGCGCTGGAAGAAAAGATCGCGGCGAAAATGGGCTTTGCCGCGTCCATGCCCGTGTCCGGCCAGACCTATTCCCGCAAGATCGACGCCTATGTGCTGAACGTGCTGGGGGATATCGCCCAGAGCATGTACAAGATGGCTCAGGACCTGCGGCTGCTGGCCCACATGAAGGAGTTCGACGAGCCCTTCGAGGCCGAGCAGGTGGGGTCGTCCGCCATGGCCTATAAGCGAAACCCCATGCGCTGCGAGCGTATCTGCTCTCTGAGCCGGTTCGTGACCAACACCGTGCGCAACACTGCCGACACCGCCTCCGCCCAGTGGCTGGAGCGGACGCTGGACGATTCCGCCAACCGGCGTATCGCCCTGCCGGAGGCCTTTCTCGCCACGGACGGGGCTTTGACGTTGTGCGTCAACGTGATACGGGGCGGGCGGGTCTATCCCAAGGTCATGGAAAAGCACCTGAACGAGGAAATGCCCTTTATGGCCACGGAAAATATACTCATGCACGCCGTCACCGAGGGGGGCGACAGGCAGGAGCTGCACGAGGCCATCCGCCGCCATTCCCAGGCGGCGGCGGTGAAGGTCAAGCTGGACGGCGGGGAAAACGACCTGCTGGACCGGCTGCTGGCGGACCCGGCGTTCCACCTGACCAAAGAGGCGCTGGACGGCGTGCTGGACGTGAGGAAATTCGTGGGCCTTGCCCCGGAGCAGACCGAGGCGTTCTTGCGGGACTATATAAGGCCCGTGCTGGAAAAGTACGCCGCGGACCTGGGCGTGGAGGCCGAGACCAACGTATAAAAGCCGCTTGCGCGGTGTAGATAAGGAGACAGCATCATGATCACAGCAGTCGTGGGTATCAACTGGGGCGACGAGGGCAA
>CANQKA010000129.1 GCA_947624395.1 uncultured Oscillospiraceae bacterium | reverse complement strand
GAGGTCTTGCCGTTTCCGCCGTGGCCCAGCAGGGCGATGTTGCGGATGTTTTTCATTTCGTAGCTCATAGGTCTTCTCCTTCAACTAGACATGTATTGAAAAGCGTAATATCATCCAAAAAAGTATTATACACGATTGGCAAAATCTTGGCAATACACATAATTAAATTATTTTCACCGGCTCTGGCCGTAGGCCATGAACAGCACAGGCAGCGCCCACAGGCACATATAGCTCAGCACGTTCCCGGCGTTGGCGGTATCGTACGCCCCCACCCGGCACAGCAGGAACATGGTTATCATGCCGATGACCGTGCCCAACAGGGACAGGACCGTGCCCACCCGGCAGGCGGTGTAGAGCTTCCGGCCGGACTCGGCGGCGTCCACCAGCGGCCCCATGCCGCCCCGGCTCAGGATGGCCGCCACGGGCGAGGTGGTGTTCACGGCGGTGTTGGCCAGCCGGTACCGGTCCCGAAAAGTCGGGAAGTTGAAGTTGTCCGTGGGCATGCGGAAGAGCTGGCGTATCATCAGGGGGGTGATATTGAAGTCCCGGATGGCGAAGATGGGCTGGGTCCGGCCCTGCAAGAGCGTCACCAGCGCCTCCTGCACGCTGCTCACGGGGATATATTCGATGGTGAACACGCCCACCAGCTCGCCGCTGATGGCGGTGCACACGGCGTTTTTCACGCTCATGTTCTGGGGCAGCCGGATACCCATCAGGTTCATGAAGCCCACGGACCCCACCAGCACCTGCTCGCCGTTGACCCGGCCGGACAGGCCGCCGCCCTCGTGGCAGCGAAATTCCTCCGGCGTCACGGCGGAATAGCCCCGGCGGGTGACCAGCTCCGTGAACACCCCGGCCGCGCCGCTGCCCGAGGCCCGCAAAAGGCCGGCGGTGCAGGAGATCACCTTGTCCACGAACGCGCCCTCGAGAATGTTGATGCCGCTGAGCTTCATGGTCCCCGGCGGGAAGAGATCGGCGTCGGACAAGACCACGCGCCTGGACCTGCCGATATCCGCGCAGCCCTCATAGCCCACGATGGCCGCGCCGGAGCTCTGCAGCTTACGGGCGATCATGGAGTAGGGCAGGGGAAAGCTGAGAAACGCGGTGAACGACGCGCTGACGCTCAAAAGGGCCGACAGGGTATGCAGGAAATAGGCGCCCTGGCCGTGGATAGACGCGGCGGCGGCCAGCAGCACGGAGGCGATAAGCAGGATAGGCGCCGCCGTGGCGTAGGTGTTCCGGCACAGGTCCGGCTGTTCGCTGCGGCGCACGGCTCCGTCCAGGGACCGCTGAGCCCGGCAGATATACCGGCCTCCCCGGCCCGCTTCCTCCGCCGTCACGGCGGAGGGGGACTTGCTGATGGCGGCGGCCCGCATGGACCTGGCCCGTGCCAGACAGTCCAGCCGCTCGCCCCACAGCGCCGCGCCCAGGGAGAACGCGCCCACGGCGCAAAACGGCGCGTTCGTGCTGTTGCCCGTCAGCACCATGCATGCGTCCACACAGCTCATGATGGCCGCCAGCGTAGCCAGAGACTCGCACCCCGGCCGCAGGTCGAAAAGCTGCCGCATGCCGGCCGCCAGAATGTCCAGCGTGGTCATCATCACCGTCAGCAGCAGCACCAGCGACACGCCCGCCTGGACCGACGTGCTGCGGCCCAGCATGCCGGCCATGGGAAAGCGCAGGCATATCCACGCCAGCACGATGCACAGGAAAAAGCACACCCGGCACCGGAACCGCAGGGGCTTGATCTGCTGGCCGTAAAATTTGGCCGCTTTGGACGGGGACAGCTCCTCCGTCTCCTCATACTCCACCGGGTCCGGCCAGTTGGCCGCCTCCGCCTTCTGCATCTGGCGCATGGCCATTTTTGTGGCGGCAAATCGAATGAGCGGCTTCAAAAACCGGTCGGCGGCGCTCTCCTTTGGCGGCTCCTGCGGCTGGGACGGCGTCGCCTCCTGGGGCTCTTCCGCCGGCTCTTCCGGGGGAACTTCCGCTTCCTCCGGCTCGGGCTCAGGCTCCGGCTCCGGCGCTCCGCCGGGTATTTCCAGATCCAGGGTGATGATGCCGTCGGGGGACACCTCAAAGCGCCGTCTGGGTTTCGGCTGGGGCAGCACCCGCACGGGCTTGTCCGCCTGAACGGCCTGTTTTTCCGCCTGGTCTTCCTGCTCCTGCTCATCCTCCAGCAGCGCGCCAAGACCCGCCTTGTCGAAGCTGGACGCGCTGGCGCGGCCGCGCTGGCTGATGGCCTCGCCCAATGCCTCTATCACGATCTGGCGCGACCGCTGGGCGATGGCCTGGGCCTGGTCAACGGCGTTCACCGGCGGGGGAGATGGCTCCTCCTGGGCATTTTGGACGCAAGAAACCGGCGCGGCCGGCGTATTTGACGCCGCGACGCGCTTTTTGTAGTCCTCCAGCACGGATTCCAGGGAATACTCCCCGAAGTCCGGCAGCAGATTGTCCAGATACCGGTCACTCATGGCGCTGCCTTACGATCTCGTACAGGAGCACCGCCGCCGCAGCGGAGGCGTTCAGGGAGTTGACCCTGCCCATGAGCGGGATGCTCATGACAAAGTCGCAGCTTTCCCGGACCAGGCG
>CANQKA010000128.1 GCA_947624395.1 uncultured Oscillospiraceae bacterium | reverse complement strand
CCCTTCATCACGCCCAACTCCATGACCATGAGCGTGAAGTCGAGCCTCCAATACCGCTACCGGCCCACGGTGAAGTACTCCGTGGAACTGTACCGGGACCGGGACGGCGCGCTGGGGGAGCTGGCGGTGGTGTTTCGCACCCAGTCCCAGGAGCTTTTGGATGCCATGGGCCGGTTTTTCCGGCTGTGGAAGCAGCTGGAGGACGAGCTTGTCGCGCCTTATCACACCCGGCCGGTGGAATACGCCCTGTATCCGGGCCGCTTCACCCGGACGCTGGACCTGCCCGTGCGGCGGGACTATTCCAGCGCGGACGTGGCCGGGGCCATCAGCGAGTACGTGCGGCTTTTTGACCGGCTCATGAAGGGCTGCCTGGCCGGCCGCATGAGCCCTCGTGACCTGCAGGACGAGTATATCTCCTGGCTCCACGCGGGGAATATTATTTTGTAACGGCTTACCCGCGCCGAAGGCGCACATTTTATGGCCCCCTTGTCAAAGGGGGCTGGCAGCGCCAAAGGCGCTGACTGGGGGATTGTCGTCGTCGGCGCTCGCACGGCTAGGCCGGGATTCGCCGCAAGCGGCAAATCCCAGATAGCCAGCGGCGCCTCCTCTCCCCACGCGGTAAGCGTGCCGCGTGGGGACCCCATAGCAATCCCCCCGAGCGCCGCGAGCGGCGCCCACCCCCCTTTGACAAGGGGGGCAAATAAGGAAAAGGAAGCGAACTTATATGAACAGCGATAAATTGACGCAAAAGACCATCGAGACGATCAACGCCGCCACGGCGATGGCCCGGGAGAACGACAACCAGTACGTCACCCCCGAGCACCTGCTGTACGCCCTGGCGGACGCGGACGGCGGGCTCATCCCCACCCTGCTGGGCCGGATGGGCGTGGACTGCGACGGGCTCTTGTCCGCCCTGGACGCCGCCATCGAGAAGCTGCCCAAGGTCCAGGGGGCCCAGGACATCTACCCCTCCAACGACTTCGGCAAGGTGCTGGACTTCGCCCAGAAAGTGGCCCAACAGCTCAAGGACGAGTACGTCTCCGTGGAGCACCTGATGCTGGGCATCTTCGCCCACCAGACCCCGGCCATCCGGGAGATCTTTCGCCGCTATAACGTCACCAAGGACGCCTTCACGGCGGAGCTTGCCAAGGTGAAGACCGGCCACGTGACCACGGACAGCCCGGAGGACACCTACGACGCCCTGCAAAAATACGGCACAGATCTTGTCCAGCGGGCCCGGGACAACGAGCTGGACCCGGTCATTGGCCGGGACACGGAAATACGGAACGTGATACGTATTTTGTCCCGCAAGACGAAAAACAACCCGGTGCTGATAGGCGAACCGGGCGTGGGCAAGACGGCCATCGCCGAGGGCCTGGCCCAGCGCATCGTCCGTGGCGACGTGCCCGAGGGGCTCAAGGACAAGACCGTGTTCAGCCTGGACATGGGCGCTCTTGTGGCCGGGGCCAAGTACCGGGGCGAGTTCGAGGAACGCCTGAAAGCCGTATTGGAAGAGATCGCCCGCAGCGAGGGCAAGATACTTCTCTTCATCGACGAGCTGCACACCATCGTGGGCGCGGGCAAGACCGAGGGCAGCATGGACGCGGGCAACCTCTTAAAGCCCATGCTGGCCCGGGGCCAGCTGCACTGCATCGGCGCCACGACCCTGGACGAGTACCGCAAGTACATCGAAAAGGACGCGGCCTTAGAGCGGCGGTTCCAGCCCGTCATGGTCAGCGAGCCCACGGTGGAGGACACCATCTCCATCCTCCGCGGCCTCAAGGAGCGCTACGAGATATACCACGGCGTGCGTATCCACGACGCGGCTCTCGTGGCGGCGGCCACCCTCTCGGACCGGTACATCTCCGACCGGTTTTTGCCGGACAAGGCCATCGACCTGGTGGACGAGGCCTGCGCGCTCATCCGCACGGAGATCGACTCCATGCCCTCGGAGCTGGACGACATCCGCCGGAAGGTCATGCAGATGGAGATCGAGGAAATGGCCCTGAAGAAAGAGACGGACAAGCTCAGCCAGGACCGGCTGGAAAAGCTGCGTTCTGAGATGGCGGCGGCGAAAGAGGAATTCAACGCCATGAAGGCCCGCTGGGAATCGGAGAAGGCGGACGTGGACGCGGTGAAGGGCCTGAAAGCCGAGCTGGAGCGCCAGACCGCCGACATGGAGCGGGCCCAGCAGAATTACGAGTACGAAAAGGCCGCGAGGCTCAAATACGAGACCATCCCGGCCCTGCAAAAGAAGCTGGCCGAGGCGGAAGCCGGCCCCAAAAAGGGCGGCGAGAGCCTTGTCCAGGACGCGGTGACGGAGGAGGAGATCGCCGGCATCGTGGCCCGCTGGACGGGCATCCCCGTGGCCCGGCTCATGGAAGGCGAGCGGGAGAAGCTCCTGCACCTGGAGGACATTTTGCACCGGCGCGTGATAGGCCAGGACGAGGCGGTGCGCCTGGTCACCGAGGCCATCCTTCGCTCCCGTGCGGGCATCGCGGACCCGGACCGGCCCATCGGTTCCTTCCTCTTCCTGGGCCCCACCGGCGTGGGCAAAACAGAACTTGCCAAGAGCCTTGCCCAGGCCCTATTCGACGACGAGCGGAGCATGGTCCGCATCGACATGACCGAGTACATGGAGAAGTTCTCCGTCTCCCGGCTCATCGGCGCCCCTCCGGGGT
>CANQKA010000127.1 GCA_947624395.1 uncultured Oscillospiraceae bacterium | reverse complement strand
ACGCTCATGCCGGTGGCGGTGCTCATCTTGTTGGACACGCCCAGGAACGGGCAGATGCCCAGGAACTGGGAGAAGATAAAGTTGTTCGTCAAGATAGCCGCCAGAGAGATGGAGACAATGGAAGCAAACATTATTCTTTGCCCTCCTTTTCTTTCCGGGCTTTCTTCTCACCGTTCTTACGCAGCGCGTACTGCATGACGGCCATCAGCAGGCCCAGAGTGAGGAAGCCGCCGAAGGGCAGGGTCAGCGCGCCAGCGCCGATGCCCTCGGGGATGATGCGGATGCCGGCGCCGGTGCCGTCCAGGGTGAGGAAGCTGTTGGCGCCGTTCAAAAGGCCGCCGCCAATCGTCCCGGAGCCCAGCAGCTCACGGAACAGGCACATCAGGATCAGCACGCAGGTGTAGCCCAGACCCTGGAACACGCCGTCCCGGAAGGACAGGGCGATGCTCTCCTTGGAGGAGAAGGCCTCGGCGCGGCCGATGATGATGCAGTTGACCACGATCAGCGGGATGAACACGCCCAGCGACTCGCTCAGGGCGGGGATGAAGGCCTTCAGCACCAGGTCCACGATGGTGACGAAGCCGGCGATGACCACCACGAAGATGGCCAGACGGACCTGCTCGGGGATGATCTTGCGGATGGCGGAGATGACCACGTTGCAGCAGGTCAGGATGATGAGCACGGACAGGCCCATGCCCAGGCCGTTGAACAGGGTGGTGGAGATGGCCATGGTCGCGCAAAGGCCGATCTGCTGCACCAGCACGGGGTTATTGGTGATAAGACCTTCGGTAAGCTGTTTTTTCACATTCATTGCGCCGCCCTCCTTAACCTAAACTCTCGCACAGAGCCAGCGCGGTGGTAACGCCCTTGCATATGGCCCTGGAGGTGATGGTAGCGCCGGTGATGGCGTTGATGGCGCCGCCGTCCTTGGTGACGGCCACGTCGCCGGACTGGCCCACGAACTGGGACCGGAAGTTATCGCCGGCGGTGCTCTGCTGGGAGGCGATGGCGCCCAGACCGGCCGTCTCGCTGGAATCCGTGACGGAAATGCCGGTGCAGGTCAGATCGCTGCCCACACCCACCATCAGCGTGACGGTGCCCTGGGAGCCCACCTCGGTGACCTGGACCACCCAGCCGGCGTCCCCGGCGGAGTAGGCCGCGTCCACCTCGCCGTCGGCCTCCACGTCCAGCTGCTCATAGCTGTCGGCGGGCAGGACGGCCTGCATGGCGTTGTTCATGGTCTGCTCGGCGATCTGTTCGATACGGTCCCGGGTCATCATGTCCACCAGACCCAGCACCAGGGCCACCACGGCGGCCACCAGCAGCAGTATCACGGCGGGCTTGACAAAATCAATGGCTTTTTTCATTCCTTAGCGCCCTCCTTCTTCTGGGCCTTGACCACGCCGAAGCGCCGGGGCGCGGTGTGCTGGTCGATGAGCCAGGTGCAGCAGTTCATGATGAGGATGGCGAAGCTGACGCCCTCGGGATAGCCGCCAAAGTAGCGTATCAGCACGGTCAGCAGGCCGCAGCCCACGCCGAAGATCATCTGTCCCTTGGGGGTGACGGGGCTGGTGCAGTAGTCGGTCGCCATGAAGATGGCGCCCAGCAGCAGACCGCCGGACAGCACGTTCTGGAGCATCCACATGATGTGGTTGTTGCCCCGGGAGAAGATCAGCGTCAGCACCGCCACCGTGCCCACATAGAACACGGGGATGCGCAGGCTGATGACCTTCCGGTACACGAGCCACGCGCCGCCGAGGATCAGCGCCAGGGCGCTGACCTCGCCGATGCAGCCGCCGATATTGCCCACCAGCATATCCCACAGGGCGTTCATACCGCCGGGGACCAGCTGGCCCGCGTGGAGGCTGGCCAGGGGCGTGGCGCTGGTGGCCGCGTCGATGTGCTGGAACCGGGCGGGGGCCCAGGTGGTCATGCGCACGGCGTAAGATATCAGCAGGAACGCACGGCCCGCCAGAGCGGGGTTCCAGATGTTCTTGCCGATGCCGCCGAACAGCTGCTTGACCAGCACGATGGCGAAGAACGCGCCGATGATGGCCAGCCACCAGTTGCTGGCGGAGGGGGGCATGCAGAACGCCAGCAACATGCCGGTGACCACAGCGGACAGGTCCATGCTGCTGTCGGGCTTTTTCAGGAGCTTGCGGTAAGCAAACTCAAACACCACGCAGCTGATGACGGACACCGCCGTGATGACCAGCGGGCCGATGCCGAACATGACCACGGACATCACCAGCGCGGGCAGCAGCGCGATGATCACGTCCAGCATGATCTGCTGCGTGCCCCTGGGGGTGCGGATATGGGGGGAGGAGGATACGATAAGTTTCCGTTCTTCGTTCATCTTACTTTTCCTCCTTCTTTTCTTCTGCGCTCGCGGCAGGGGCCTCGGCCTTGGGCGCTTCCGCCTTGGGAGCCTCGGCAGCCTTGGGGGCCTCGGCGGGCTTGGGTTCCTCCGCCTTGGGGGCCTCCGCCTCGGCCTTGGCCTTCTCGGCCTCTTCCTTGGCCTTGAGGGCGGCCTGGTAGGCCTGGACCTTCGCCTTGCCGGTCTTGAACGCGTGGGTCAGGTGCAGCCGGCCGGGGCAGATGTACGAGCAGGAGCCGCACTCCACGCAGTCCATGATATTGAGCTTTTGCAGCATCTCCACGTCGCCTTTTTCCTCATACATGTACATGAAGATGGGCTGGAGATTCATGGGGCATGCGTCGATGCACTGGCCGCAGCGGATGCACACGGGGTTTTCCACGGTCCGGTCCTCGTTCTCGGCGAAGGCCAGCAGGGAAGCGGTGCCCTTGCCGCAGGGGACCTCCAGATCGTACTGGGCAAAGCCCATCATGGG
>CANQKA010000126.1 GCA_947624395.1 uncultured Oscillospiraceae bacterium | reverse complement strand
TCGGCGAAGGCCAGCAGGGAAGCGGTGCCCTTGCCGCAGGGGACCTCCAGATCGTACTGGGCAAAGCCCATCATGGGGCCGCCCATGATGATCTTCCAGGGCTGCTTGGCAAAGCCGCCGGTCTGGTCGAACACCCACTGCATGGAAGTGCCCACCCGGACCTTCACGTTCTTGGGCTCGGCGATGGCGGAGCCGGAGACGGTGACCACGCGCTCGATGGCGGGCCAGCCCTCGTAGCAGGCGCGGTAGACGCTGTAGGCGGTGAAGGCGTTGAACACGCTGCACCCAACGTTGGCGGGCAGGCCGCCGGGAGGCACCTCGCGGCCGGTGACGGTCTTGATGAGGGTCTTCTCAGCGCCCTGGGGGTACTGGCACTTCAGGGGCACGATCTCGATGCCCATTTCCTTGGCGCCCTTGAAGTTCAGCAGGTCCAGGGCGAACTTCTTGTTCAGCTCGATGCCGAAGTACGCCTTCTCGACCTTGCAGGCCTTCATGATGAGCTGGATGCCCTTGAGAAGCTCGTCGGGGTGCTCCAGCATGGTGCGATGGTCGCTGGTTATGTACGGCTCGCACTCGGCGCCGTTGATGATGACGGTGTCCACCTTGCCCCAGCCGCTGGTGATTTTGAACGCGGTGGGGAACGTGGCGCCGCCCATACCCACGATACCGGCCTCGCGGATGATATCCGCGATCTTCTCGGGGCTTTCCAGGTCCTCCGGCGTGGCGGGGACCGTGGTCTCGGCGGGGGTGTCCTTGAAGTCGTTTTCGATGACGACGGAGTTCACCATATTGCCGAGGTTGTTCAGGTGGGGCGCGATGGCCACCACCTTGCCGGAAACGGAGGCGTGGATGGGTGCGGATACGGGGGCTTTCGCCTCGCCGATCTTCTGGCCCAGCTTCACCTCGTCGCCCACAGCGACCAGGGGCGTGCAGGGCGCGCCGATGTGCTGGGACATGGGGATGACCACCTGCGGGGGCTGAGGGATGGTGGAGATCTCCGCTTCGTTGGCGGGCGCCTTCATATCGTTCGGATGGACGCCGCCATGGGACTTAAAGAGCATGAGCATCACCTCTGCGTATGATTTTATACCTAGATATAATAACACAATTGCTCCCTACTGTCTACAATTTAATTCGCCAAAAACCGACAGAAACCGGCAAAATATTCCCAGACTGTCAAAGAAAGAGAAAACGTAGGTTAGGCAAGGGGGAGCTCGAGGGGGGCGGGAGCCCCGCCTCGAATGAGATGAATAGCCGCCGCGGGCTGACTTGGCCTCGCGGCGGCCGCCCGGAGCATATTATAATATGTACAGGCGTTAAAATATAGGCTTAAATTTTCCCCAGCGCTGCCGCTGTTATCCTTTGTCCTTCTCCGTCCATATCATCAGCGCGGTCAAATCGGCGGGGGACACGCCGGAGATACGGCTGGCCTGGCCGAAGCTGGCCGGCCGAATGGCGTCCAGCTTTTGCCGGGCCTCTGTGCGAAGTCCCGGCACGGCGGCGTAGTCCACGTCCGGCGGTATGCGCCGCCGCTCCATCTTGGCGAAGGCCTCCACCTCCCGCAGCTGCCGCTGGATATACCCCTCGTATTTGACGGATATCTCCACTTCCTCGGCCACGGCCCTGGGCAGGTCCGGCCGGTCCGGGTCCAGCGCCGCCAAAGACGCGTAGGTGTTCTCCGGCCGCTTGAGAAGGTCATATAGCCTGGTCTTTTTCAGCCGTGCGATCTCCGCGTCCACGGCCGCGTATTTATCCAGCGTCTTCTGATACTGCTCCTGGCTCACCAGCCCCAGCTCATAGCCGATGTGGGCAAGGCGCTGGTCGGCGTTGTCCTGCCGGTGCAAGAGCCGGTACTCGCTGCGGCTGGTCATCATCCGGTATGGCTCGTTGGTGCCCTTTGTTACCAGATCGTCGATGAGCGCGCCGATATAGCCCTGGTCCCGGCGTATGATCACCGGGTCCTTGCCCTGTATCTTCCGGGCGGCGTTGACGCCGGCCACCCAGCCCTGCACGGCCGCTTCCTCATAGCCGGAGGAGCCATTGAACTGGCCCGCGCCGTACAATCCGGGCACCTTTTTCGTCTCCAGCGTGGCGTAAAGCTCCGTGGGGTCCAGGCAGTCGTACTCGATGGCGTAGGCCGGCCGGGTGATCTCCGCGTGTTCCAGACCGGCGATGGTGTGCACCATCGCCACCTGCACGTCCTCGGGCAGGGAGCTGGACAGCCCCTGGATATACAGCTCCTCCGTGTCCAGACCCATGGGCTCGATGAAGAGCTGGTGCCGGGGCTTGTCCGGAAATGTGACGATCTTTGTCTCGATGCTGGGGCAGTACCTTGGCCCCACGCCCTGTATCACCCCGTCGTACAGGGGGCTCCGGTCCAGATTCTCACGGATGATTCGGTGGGTCTCGGCGTTGGTGTAGGTCAGGTAGCACACCGCCCGGTTGTCCGGCGGCGTCTGGGTGGAGAAGGAGAAGGGCTGAGGCTCAGCGTCGCCGGGTTGCAGCTGCATCTTGGAAAAGTCCACGGTCCGGGCGTTGATACGGGGCGGGGTGCCGGTCTTGAACCGGCGCAGCCGCAGACCCATCTCCCGCAGGCAGTCCGTCAGGGGCAGCGCCGCCGCCAGCCCGTCGGGCCCTGAGTCCCGCACCGCCTCGCCGGTGATGGTCCGGCCCCCCAGATATGTCCCGGAGGCCACGATCACGGCCTTGACCCGGTAGACCGCGCCCTTGTCCGTGGTCACGCTGGCCACCCGGCCATTCTCCACGCCGATGGCGACGACCTCGCCCTGCTTTACATGCAGGTGTTCCTGCCGCTCCAACGTCTGCTTCATCACGGCCTGGTACCGCCGCCTATCCGCCTGGGCCCGCAGGGAGTGCACCGCCGGGCCCTTGCCCAGGTTCAGCATCCGGTACTGGATGCAGGCCTTGTCCGCCGCCCGGCCCATCTCGCCGCCCAGCGCGTCCAGCTCCCGCACCAGGTGGCCCTTGCCGGTGCCGCCGATGGCCGGGTTGCAGGGCATGTTGCC
>CANQKA010000125.1 GCA_947624395.1 uncultured Oscillospiraceae bacterium | reverse complement strand
GTCCCACCGGCGTGGGCAAAACGGAGCTGGCCAAGAGCCTGGCCCAGGCCCTTTTCGACGACGAGCGGAGCATGGTCCGCATCGACATGACCGAGTACATGGAAAAATTCTCCGTCTCCCGGCTCATCGGCGCCCCTCCGGGGTACGTGGGCTACGACGAGGGCGGTCAATTGACCGAGGCGGTGCGCCGCAAGCCCTATTCCGTGGTCCTCTTCGACGAGATCGAAAAGGCCCACCCGGACGTGTTCAACATCCTCCTGCAGGTGCTGGACGACGGCCGCATCACCGACAGCCAGGGCCGGACAGTGGACTTCAAAAACACCGTGATAATCCTGACCTCCAACCTGGGCAGCCCCTATCTGCTGGACGGCATCGGCCCGGACGGGGACATCACCCCGGAGGCAAGATCCGCCGTGATGGACGAGCTGCGCCGGTCCTTCCGGCCGGAGTTTTTGAACCGCCTGGACGAGACGGTGTTCTTCAAGCCCCTGACCCGGGAGAACCTGACCGGCATCATCGACATTTTGACGGCGGAGCTGCGCCAGCGTCTTGCGGACAAGCAGCTTGGCCTGGAATTTACGCCGGAGGCATGCGACCTGATCATCGACCGGGGCTTCGACCCGGTGTACGGCGCCCGGCCCCTGAAGCGCTATCTGCAAAGCACGGCCGAGACGCTGATCGCCAAAAAAATACTCTCCGGCGACATCCCCGCCGGCTCCACGTTGGTTGTCTCCGCCCCCTCCGGCGAGCTTGTCTGCGACGTAAAAACCTAACAACCAGGGCGCGGCCTCGCCGCGCCCTTTCCTCTTTCAAAGCCTCCCTCTGACGAGGGAGGTGGCGCGGCTCTGCCGCGTCGGAAGGAGAGATATTTTAAATCCTACCTTATTGACGGCCCCTTTGTGTAAAGGGGGCTGTCAGCGCTCTGCGCTGACTGGGGGATTGTCTCTCGCGCCGCAGCGCGCCCCCCTTGTCAAAGGGGGGTGGCCCGCAGGGCCGGGGGGATTGCCCCCAATTTTTCAGGTCCTGTCATTTTTTGCTTGCGTTACACCGAACAATGCGTTACAATAAAGCCACGAGGTAAACAAAAGGCGGGACTTGGAGCGCGCCAACACTCCAAGCCCCTATGCAGGAGAAGCGGACTCTCCCACACAGCAGGATATACTGCGCCGGACCCATTATAACCGCATTTACCCCTTTTTACAAGGCGGTTCATATGGGGCAGTGCTGTCGTTCCACGGTGTAGGGAAGTTTCCCTGCGCCGTCTTTTGTTTGTCTCGGTAGAAGGGTCGCGGGGCGGCAACGCCCCCGGCCTGACTGCCGGGAAATGAAAAAGAAAGGAACGGTATAGCACTATGGCAAAGCGCGGTCTATGTATACTCCTTGCCCTGGCGGCGGTGTTCTCCCTGAGCGCCCCCGCCCTCGCGGAGGAAGAGGTCGTTGCGACCGAGGAACCGGTTGTAACGGAAGAGCCCGTGGAGGCGGCGGAACCCGTCGAAGCGGAGGAAGCAGTGGAAGAAGCAGCGGAGGAAGCAGAGGACGAACCGGAGGCGGAGCCGGAGGAAGAACCGGCGGCCGAACCGGAGACAGCCGCCACCTCCGGTACCTGCGGGGATAACGTCACGTGGTCCCTCAGCGGCGGTACACTGACCATATCCGGCACGGGGAAAATGAAGGATTTTTCATGGGAAGGTGCGCCGTGGTATGGCCTACGTGAGCAGATCACGACAGCCATTATCAAAAACGGCGTGACCAGCATCGGAAACTGGGCGTTTGATAGCTGCCGCAGCTTGAAGAGTCTTACGATCCCTGATAGTGTAACCAGTATTGGCAGCGGCGCATTTCAAGGTTGTGACGGCCTGACGAGCATCACAATTCCGGCCAGCGTGACCAGCATTGGGGACGGTGGTACATTTAATGCAGATATAACAGATATCATCGTGGCGGAAGGCAATCGGAGTTACACATCCGTTGACGGCGTATTGTTCAATTTTGACAAAACGGAACTGATCTGCTATCCGCATGGTAAGACAGCGACTTCCTATGCCATTCCCCATACGGTCAAAACGATTGGCGACACCGCTTTTGCGAATTGCGCAGACTTGATGGCCATCACGATCCCAGCCAGCGTGACAAGCCTCGGGCGCTGGGTGTTTTCCAACTGCCTGTCTCTGACTGATGTAACGATTCCAGCCAGCGTGACCAGCATCGGGGATGGGCCGTTTTTGGAATGCCCTTCTCTTGCCAGCGTGACGATCCTTAATCCAAACTGTGATATTTTTGATGAACGGCAGCCGGATTACCCCTTCTTTTCTCATGCTGTGATAAAAGGTTACGCCGGTTCTACCGCCCAGACCTATGCAAACAAATACGGCTACAAATTTGAATCCCTTGGTCCCGCGCCCGCGACGCCTACCCCCAAGCCCACCGCCACCCCCAAGCCCCAGGCCACGGCTGTGCCCACCCTGTCTGCCCCCACCGTGACCATCGCCCAGGCATCCGCCGGTATCCAGGTGTCCTGGAACGCGGTCGCCGGTTCACCCCGCTACATGGTCTACTACAAAGAAAATAACGGCGGGTGGACGAAGATAGGCACCACCACCAGCACGACTTATACCCGTGCGGCAAAGTATTTGAAGAGCGGCGCGACCTACCAATTCACGGTCCGGTGCTGTGCCAACGACAAGAAAACGCTTCTCAGCCCGTACAAGGCCAGCAACTCTCAGAAATATACCGCCACTCTTGCCGCTCCCAGCGTGACCATCAGCAGCGTTTCCACCGGCATCAAAGTCTCTTGGAACGCGGTCGCCGGCTCACCCCGCTACATGGTCTACTACAAAGAAAATAACGGCGGGTGGACGAAGATAGGCACCACCACCAGCACCACTTACACCCGTGCGGCAAAGTATTTGAAGAGCGGCGCGACCTACCAGTTCACCGTCCGCTGCTGCGCCAACGACAAGAAAACCCTTCTCAGCCCGTACAAGGCCAGCAATTCTCTGAAATATACCCCCACCCTTGCCGCCCCCACCGTGACCATCAGCA
>CANQKA010000124.1 GCA_947624395.1 uncultured Oscillospiraceae bacterium | reverse complement strand
GCGTTGGTGTCCAAAAAGTCGCTGGTGCCGGTGATGTTGGCGCCGGGGTGGTCGTTGCTCTCCACGATACCGGCGGCCTCCGGGTCGGACACGGCAGAGAAGATCACGGGGATCTGGTTGTCCTCGGTGTCGGCCTGCATGGCCATGGCCACGGGCGTGGCCACGCCCACCATCAGGTCCACCTCGTCGGCGATGAAGTTCTGGATGATCTGCTCCATGACGGTGGCGTCGGCGTTGCAGTTGTCCACGGACACGTCGAAGGTGACGCCCTTTTCCTCGCCAATGGCGGCAAGCTGGTTCTGGATGTTCTCCACGATCTGGTTCAATGACGCGTCGTCCACGTAGTTGCAGATGCCCACTTTGTAGGTCTCGCCCTCGGCAAAGGCGACGGCGGTCAGGCTCAGGACGATGGCAAGGGCCATCACGATGCTGATGATCTTCTTCATGGTACTTTCTCCTTTTGCTTTTTGGTCAGATTTTTTTATAACAAAAATCCTGCCCCTGCATTTCTGCTGGGACAGGACTGATGTACATTCCTGCGGTGCCACCCGGCTTGACGCTCTCGCGTCCGCTTTGCTCCGCGCTGTCACGCGGCGGCGTTGTTCACGGAGCGCCTCTCTCCGTCTCACATAGGGCGGAAAACATCCGCCTTCCGATCGCCCTCCGAAGTCCATTCGCACATTCCGGCCTGTACCGCGCTCTCAGCCCCCGCGGCTCTCTGTGCCACGCCTGGAAAGGTTACTTGCTCTTCTTCAACGGTTTGTTGTATTAAATTGTCTGCATTATAGCGTCTGCTTTTCGGTTTGTCAATAGCTTTTTTGCGATTTTTTGCTGTCAGTTTTTTACAGTTTACAGAGCTCCCCGGCGGTGTCGGCGGCCAGGGCGGCGTTGTTGAGGACCAGTTGGATGTTGGATTCCAGGCTGTCCCCGCCGGTCAGTTCCTTGACCCGGGCCAGCAGGAAGGGGGTGACTTTCTTGCCCTTGACGCCCTGCTGGACGCTCTCGGCCACGGCCTGGTCGATGGCGGCGTTGATAACGGCCGGCTCCATAGAATATGCTTCCGGGATGGGATTGGTGCACAGCATGCCGCCGGGATAGCCCAAAGAGCGCTGGGCGTGGAAGGCTGCGGCCAGCTCCTTGGGGCTGTCGGCTCTAAAGTCCACGCCAAAGCCGCTGGTGCGGGTGTAGAAGGCGGGCAGCTCGTCGGTCTGGTAGCCGCACACGGCCACGCCCTTGGTCTCCAGATATTCCAGGGTCAGCCCCAGGTCCAGGATGGACTTGGCGCCGGCGCATATGACCAGGACCGGCGTGCGGGCCAGCTCTTCCAAATCGGCGGAGATGTCCATGGTGGTCTCAGCCCCCCGGTGGACGCCGCCGATGCCGCCGGTGGCGAACACGCCGATGCCCGCCAAAGCGGCCACGATCATGGTGGCGGCCACCGTTGTTGCGCCGTCCTCGCCACGGGCGCACAGCACCGGCAGGTCCCGGCGGCTGGCCTTGGTCACGGCCTGACCCTTTTTGGCAAGATATTCTATCTCCTGCTTTTCAAGGCCGGCTTTTAAACGCCCGCCTATCACGGCGATCGTGGCCGGCACGGCGCCGTGGGCGCGTATCACGTCCTCCACGGCGAAGGCCGTCTCGGCGTTTTGCGGCCAGGGCATGCCGTGGGAGATGATGGTGCTTTCCAGGGCCACCACGGGCTTGTGCTCCGCCAGGGCTTGGGCCACCTCAGGCTTTATGTCCAAATACGTATTCATGCTTGACGCACCTCCGGTTATTCTATACAATCAGTGTGATGTGGCGTAGATAAGCAACAGAAAAAAGCCTATCTGGCAGACTAAGATCACCGGCACGCCCACGGTAAAGCGGCGCTTGCGGGTCTTGTGGCGGAACAAAAGCATGCCCGCCAGAGCGCCCACGCCGCCGCCTACGGCCACCAGCGCCATCAAAGCCGCCTCCGGGATACGCTCCCGGTGGACGCGGGCCAGGTGCTTGTCGCAGCCAAAGGCCGCCAGGGCCAGCAGGTTCACGGTCTCCAAATAGACGAGCAGAACGGTAAAGATGTCCATAGGCGGCAGTATACACTTTTTTATCCGGGAGGTCAACCGATGCGCACAAGGAAGCTGTATTACGAGGACGGGTATATGCGCGTGTTCGAGTCCAAGGTGCTGGCATGCGAAAAGGCGAAAAACGGCTGGGCCGTGGAATTGGCCGCCACCGCCTTCTTCCCCGAGGAGGGCGGCCAGGAGGCGGATAAAGGGGTCCTGGGCGGCGTGCGGGTGCTGGACGCACGGGAAAAGGACGGCGTTATTTTGCACACGACCGACGGACCGTTGCCTGTGGGCAGGGTCGTGACCGGCCAGATCGACTGGCCGGACCGTTTTCGGAAGATGCAGACCCACACGGGGGAGCATATCGTGTCCGGTATCATACACAGAAAATACGGGTTTGACAACGTGGGCTTTCACCTGGGCGACGACGGCTGCACCGTGGACGTGAGCGGGGAGCTCACAAGAGAGCAGCTGGACCAGATCGAGCGTGAGGCCAATGAGGTCGTGTGGCGGGACGCGGCCGTGACGGCCCGGTTCCCCCTGGCATGCGAGCTGGCCCGGATGGAGTACCGGAGCAAGCTGGAGCTGACCCACGACGTGCGCATCGTGACGGTGGAGGGCATCGACCAATGCGCCTGCTGCGCGCCCCATGTGTCCAGCACGGGACAGATCGGCTGTATCAAGCTGCTGGATCTTATGCGCCACCGGGGCGGCGTGCGGGTGTGGATGAAGGCGGGGCCGGACGCGCTGGCGGACTATCAGGGCCGGTACGCCGACACGGTGAAGATATCCGGGCTTTTGAACACGCCGCAAGGCGATATCGCGGCCGGGGCGGAAAAGCTGCTGGCCCAGCGGGACGAGCTGAAGCGGGAGATCGCCGGACTGCGGCGGCAGGAGGCGGAGCGCCTGGCGGCGGCATTGGAGCCAACGCCGGGGGACATACTGCTGTTCGTCCAGTCGGACGAGGACGGCATGCGGGCCCTGGTCAACGCCGGGATGGAAAAGGCCGGGGGCGTGTGCGC
>CANQKA010000123.1 GCA_947624395.1 uncultured Oscillospiraceae bacterium | reverse complement strand
CCCATCCGCGCCTACGCCGAGAAGCTCATCGAGGAGTACGACGTGCGCTCCGGCCAGGGGCCCGTCACCATCGCCCGCAGCATGTCCGGCGGCAACCAGCAGAAGGCCATCGTGGCCCGGGAGATCGACAAGGACCCGGAGCTGCTGGTGGCGGTCCAGCCCACCCGCGGCCTGGACGTGGGCGCCATCGAGTCCGTGCACAAGCAGCTGGTGGCCCAGCGGGACGCCGGCAAGGCGGTGCTGCTGGTGAGCCTGGAGCTGGACGAGGTCATGGACGTGCCCGACCGCATCCTGGTCATGTACGAGGGTGAGATCGTGGGCGAGCTGGACCCGAAGAAGACCACCCAGGAGGAGCTGGGCCTGTATATGGCCGGCGCCAAGAGAGACGAGGTGCGCGCATGAAGAATGTTCTGAAAAAACCTGTGGTACAGACCCTGATCGCCTCGCTGATCTGCATCGTGCTGGGTCTGCTCATCGGCTACATCGTGCTGCTGTTCATCAATCCCTCCGGCGCGGGGGAGGCCATCGTGGCCGTGGTGAAAAACTTCCTCAATTCCTCCCGCGCCAACCTGCGGCTGAAAAACTTTGGCAACACCCTGGTGAAGACTGCGCCCCTGCTGATGTGCTCCTTAAGCGTGCTGTTCGCGTACAAAGTGGGCCTTTTCAACATCGGCGTGGCCGGCCAGTTCGTGGTGGGCAGCTGCGCGTGCCTGATCTCGTCCCTGGGCTGGGGCTGGAGCTGGCTTCCCTGCCTGCTGTTCGCCTTTGCGGTGGGCGCGGCCTACGGCGCCATCGTGGGGCTGCTGAAGGCCTACTGCAACGTCAACGAGGTCATCTCCGGCATCATGCTCAACTGGATAGGGCTGTATACCTCCAACATGATCCTGAACGCGGTGAAGGAGCCCACCAGCCCCTACACCCTGCATATGGCCAGCGACGCGCCCCAGGCCATTTTACCGTCCGCGGGGCTGAACGAGCTTTTCAACGGCAACAAATACGTGACCATCGCCATCCCCCTGGCCATCGTTCTGGCCATCATCATCATGGTCCTGCTGGACAAGACCAAGCTGGGCTATGAGCTGAAGGCCACCGGCAACAACAAGAACGCGGCCAAGTACGCCGGTATGGCGGAAAAGCGCAACATCATCCTGACCCTGGCCATCGCCGGGGCTCTGGCGGCGCTGGGCGGGGCGTTCCTGTACCAGACCGACTACGAGCAGTGGTCCGTCACTCAATCCTCCGTGCCCGGTATGGGCTTCAACGGCATCGCCGCGGCCTTCCTGGGCGGCCTGCATCCCATCGGCGCCATCTTCTCGTCTTACTTCATCCAGCATATCACCAACGGCGGCGCTTACGTGGACCTGACCAAGTATTCGTCCCAGATCTCCGACCTGATCTCGTCCATCATCATCTATCTGTGCGGCTTTGTGCTGTTCATCAAGTTCGCCATGAACAACTGGATCCGCAAGAGCGAGGAAAAACAGGCGCAAAAAACCGCTGCCGGTAACGGGAAAGGAGGCGACGGGAAATGACACTGCTCATCCAATACACCCTGATCTTCTCGTCGGTGCTGCTGCTGGTGGCCCTGGGCGGCTGCTTCGCGGAGCACTCCGGCGTCATAAACTTAGGGCTAGAGGGCATCATGGTCATCGGCGCCCTGGGCGGCGCGCTGGTGATGCGGTATGTGAACGCCTCCGGCTTTGTGCTGGTGCTGGCGGTCATATTGGGCGCTGTCGTGTTCGGCATGGCCTACGCGTCGCTGTTGGGCGTGGCCTGTATCAACTTCAAGGCGGACCAGACCATCGTGGGCACGGCCCTGAACATGCTGGGCACTGCCGGCGCCACTGTGCTGGTCAAGGCCATCAACACCGCCTCCAACCCCGACGACGTGTCCTCCGTCATTCAGTACATCGAGCCGAAAAAGAGCTTTCTCGTCAACATCGGCGGGTTCGAGTTCAACTGGTTCATGCTAGTGGCCGTCATCATGCTGGTGGTGGCCTATGTGGTGCTTTACAAGACCAAGTTCGGTCTGCGGCTGATGGCCTGCGGCGAGCATCCCCAGGCGGCGGACAGCGTGGGCATCAACGTGTACAAGATGCGCTGGGCCGGCGTGCTGATCTCCGGCGTTTACGGCGGCCTGGGCGGCATCACCTACATCCTGGCGGGCGTGAGCGAGTGGAAGTTTGAAAACGGCGTGGCCGGCTTCGGCTTCCTGGCCCTGGCGGTCATGATTTTCGGCCAGTGGAAGCCCACCCGTATCGCCCTGGCGGCGCTGCTGTTCGGCCTGTTCCGTGCCCTGAGCAACGTGTACATGGGCTTTGACTTCCTCAAGAGCCTGAACATCCCCAGCACCGTGTACAACATGATGCCCTACATCGTGTCTCTGGTGGTGCTGGCGTTCACCTCCAAGAACTCCCGCGCCCCCAAGGCCGAGGGTATACCTTATGACAAAGGCCAGAGATAGAAAATCCTGCGCATAACAAAACACTCCGGCGATGCAAATCGCCGGAGTGTTATTATACTGTCCTGGGTTTACTCGTCGGTGTCGGAGAACATGCCGTACCCGCCGTCCTTGCGCTTATAGACCACAGAGAACGCGTCGCCCTCGTCCTGGTTGCGGAAGGCAAAGAACGTGTGCCCCAGCAGGTCCATCTGCATGGCGGCCTCCTCCGGGCTCATGGGCTTGATGGAGAAGCGCTTGGTCCGGATGATCTTGTACTCGGCGGGTTCCTCGTCGTCCTCGGGCACGGGTACCGGGGCGGAGGAACGCTCGAAAGCGCCGTCCCGCAGCCGCTTTTCCAGCCGGGTCTTGTTTTTTCGCACCTGCCGCACCAGCGCGGCCACGGCGGAGTCGATGGAGGCGTACATGTCGCTGGTGGTCTCTGTGACCCGGTAGAACATGCCGTTGTTGCGCAGCGTTACCTCGGCGGTGAAGCGGCCCCGTTCCTCGCTGAAGGTGACGGAAGCGTCGCTCTCCGTGCGGAAGAGCTTGTCGATCTTGCCGATCTTCTTCTCCGCGTAGGCGCGCAGCTCGTCGGACACCTCAAGTTTCTTGCCGGTGAAAGTGAATGTCATGGTGATCGACCTCCTTTGTGAAAATTGTACCACATTTCCGGCTGTGTGACAAGCCTTTTTATGGAAATTTC
>CANQKA010000122.1 GCA_947624395.1 uncultured Oscillospiraceae bacterium | reverse complement strand
GAGAACGCCGAGCAGTTCAAGAAGGGCGGCCCGGACGGCGGCGAGGGCAACAGCGAGTACTTCGCCAACTTCAACGACGTGCTGGCCTCCTGCGAGTTCTATCCCACTTATAAGGTCGAGTGGAGCGACGTGATGGTGGCTGTCACCGCCGCCGAGCAGCAGATCGCCGAGGGCGCCGACATCCAGGAGACCCTGGACGCCGCCCAGGCGGAGATCGTCGGCTGAACAGCGCACGTTCCCACGGAAGCGTATCGCTAGCGACGGGGGCCGGACTTGGTCCGGCCCCTGTTTTTCAAACCACAGCGGCAAGGGAGCGGAAGAATGAGAAAAAGCACACTGAAAAAAGTAGAGCCATATGTGTGGATACTGCCCAGTATCATCCTGATGGTGGGCATGATCGTGGTACCGGTCATCACGGTATTTCAGATGTCCATGTCGGAGATCAGCCGGGCGGGCGTCATCAAAGGCTACAATGACTTTGATAACTTCCGGGCTATCTTTAAATCGGCCACATTCTGGCACACCCTCCAGAACACCTTTGTATGGACGGTGGTGGTGGTGGGGCTGAGCACGGTGCTGGGCTTCATCATCGCCATGGTCCTCAACCAGAAATTCCATGGCCGGAAGATCGTCCGGGCCATCGTGGTCTTTCCCTGGGCCACCAGTCTCATCATCCAGGCGACGATCTGGAAATACATCATCGACTCCCAGTTTGGCTCTTTGAACACGATACTGAAAAAGCTGGGGATCATCTCGTCCAACATCAACTGGACGCCTACGGCTACGGCCTACTTCGCATGGGAGTGCTGGATCGGCATCTTCGTCACCATCCCCTTCGTCACGTTCTGCGTGCTCTCGGGCCTGCAGAGCATCGACGACACCTATTATGAGGCGGCGGAGATCGACGGCGCCGGGTTCTGGAAGAAGCTGACGCGCATCACCCTGCCGCTTTTGCGGCCCAGCCTCACGGTGAGCACGGTGCTGAACATCATATACGTATTCAACTCCTTCCCCATCATCTGGACCATCACCAAGGGCGACCCGGCGGACAAGACCCATACCCTGGCCACCTATATCTACAAGCTGTCGTTTTTCAACGGCAAGGCCGGTCAAGCAGCCGCCGTGTCCGTGGTGGGCTTCGTGATACTGTGTATCTGCGCGGGCATCTATATGGTGTTGAGCCTGCGGGCGGAAAAGGAGGGTGACCAATGAACGGCTCCATCCGAAAGCATCCCTGGCGGCGGATGTTCCTGTATCTGTTCGTATTCGTGCTGTGCATCGTGATCCTGTATCCCTACTTCGTCATGTTCACCACGGCCGCCAAGGACCGAAGCGAAATGTACGCCCTGGATATGACCATCCTCCCCAAGGAGTGGAAATGGTCCAACTTCGTGGAGATATGGTCTGCCGCGCCGGTGCTGCGGTACTTTTTGAACTCCGTTCTCGTTTCCGGCGGCGCCACCATCATCGCCATCCTGTGCGGCATCCCGGCGGCCTATGCCCTGAGCCGGATGAAGTTCAAGGGCAAGGGCGTGTTCCTGGGGGCCGTCATCATGAGCCAGATGTTCGCACCGGTGGTGCTGCTGGTGGGCATCTACCGGCTGATGATGAAGATAAGCCTGGTGAACAACATCCTGGGCTTGATCTTGCTGAACGCGGCGTTCAACCAGGCCTTCGCCATATGGCTGCTGCGGGGCACGTTTTTGTCCATCTCCCCAGACATGGAGCAGGCGGCCAAGATCGACGGCTGCAACACGGTGGGCTCCCTGGTCCGGGTGCTGATCCCCATGGCCGCGCCGGGCATCGTGACCACGCTGATCTTCGTGTTCATCAACTCCTGGAACGAGTATACCATGGCCCTGACCCTCATCAGCACCGACACGTTCAAACCCATCACCGTGGGCATCAACGTGTTCTACGGACTGAATATGATCAACTGGCAGTATCTGTTTGCAACCAGCATCTTTGCCACCATCCCCGTCATCATCCTGTTCCTGTGCATCGAAAAGCACCTGGCCAGCGGCCTCACCGCCGGCGGCGTAAAAGGATAAGAATGGTCGTTTGAATGCAAAAGCGCCCCCGTCCGAACGGACGGGGGCATTGCTATTTGCGGAGCCGAACTCTGCGAGGCTAATTATTGGAGTGACAAAAATTATTAAATTTCGTCGTTTACCTCTTTATTTTTGAAAAGGATTGAAGTACTATATAAATTGATATAATTCTCTGTATGAGGTGCGGCCGTGGTCTTTTCCAGCATGCTGTTCGTGTTCCTGTTCCTGCCGGCGAATCTGCTCAGCCAGATACTTTTGACCTCGCCCAGGGCAAAGAATATCGCTATGCTCGCGTTCTCCCTGGTTTTCTACAGCTGGGCGGGACCGCGGTATCTTTTGCTGCTGCTGGCCATGGTCCTGATATGCTGGCAGGGATCCATCCTCATCGAGGACGCGCCGGACGAGCGGCGCAAGCTTTGGCTTGTGGTGACGGTGGCGCTGTGCCTTGCCATACTGGGCGTGTTCAAATACCTGGGGTTCCTGCTGCGAAATGTCCAGGCTTTGACGGGCGTGCCCAAGGTCATCCCCAACATCGTGCTGCCCATCGGCATCTCGTTTTACACTTTCCAGCTCATCTCCTATGTGGCGGACGTATACCGGGGCGAGGTAGCGGCCCAGCGGAAGTACTGGCTGCTGCTTCTGTACGCCAGCCTTTTCCACCAGTGCATCGCCGGCCCCATCGTCCGGTACAAGGACGTGAACGAGGATCTGACGGCCCGGACGGTCACCCCCGCGGAGATCAGCGCCGGCATCAGCCGGTTCACGATAGGCCTTGCCAAAAAGGCGGTGCTGGCCAACGGCTGCGCCGTGATAGCGGACGGGCTTTTGGTATCCGACGCCCAGGCGCTGGCAAACCTGCCCGCCATGGGGATACTGCTGGGGGCCGTGGCGTTCACGCTGCAGATCTATCTGGACTTCTCCGCCTATTCCGATATGGCCATCGGCATGGGGCTCATGTGCGGGCTGCACTACCGGGAGAACTTCAACTATCCCTACATGTCCGGCTCCGTCACCGAGTTCTGGCGGCGGTGGCACATCTCCCTGAGCAGCTTTTTCCGGGACTATGTGTACATCCCCCTGGGCGGAAGCCGCTGCGG
>CANQKA010000121.1 GCA_947624395.1 uncultured Oscillospiraceae bacterium | reverse complement strand
AAGGCCATCGCCGATATACTCCTCAACGAGGGCTATATCAAGAGCTATCAGCTCGTGGACGACGGCACCCAGGGCGTTATCCGCATCACCCTGAAGTATCTCCCCGGCAAAGAGAAGGCCATCACCGGCCTGCGCCGCGTGTCCAAGCCCGGTCTGCGGGTCTACGCCGGCGCTGACGAGCTGCCCCGTGTCCTGCGCGGCCTGGGCATCGCCATCATCTCCACCTCCAAGGGCATCATGACCGACAAGGAAGCCCGCAAGAACCATGTCGGCGGCGAAGTCCTGGCGTTCGTCTGGTAAGGAGGTAGGAAAGAATGTCAAGAATCGGCAGAGCGCCCATCAATATCCCCGCCGGCGTCACCGTCACGGTGGGTGAGGGCAACGAGATCACCGTAAAAGGCCCCAAGGGCCAGCTGAGCCAGTTCGTGTCTCCCGACATGACCGTTGAGGTCGAGGGGAACGTCCTGCACGTGAAGCGTCCGGACGACGAGGCGGCCAGCCGCTCCATCCATGGCCTGACCCGCACCTTGATCCACAACATGGTCGTGGGCGTCACGGAGGGCTTTTCCAAAACTCTGGAGATCAACGGCGTGGGCTACCGCGCCGCGAAGGAAGGCGCCAACCTTGTGATGAACCTGGGGTACAGCCACCAGGTGATCGTCCCCGACACCGAGGACATCACCACGGAGGTCCCCAACCCCAACCAGGTCATCGTCAAGGGTATCGACAAACAGAAGGTCGGCCAGTTTGCGGCCGATGTCCGCGGCAAGCGTCCGCCTGAGCCCTACAAGGGCAAGGGCATCAAGTACGCCGACGAGGTCATCATCCGCAAGGAAGGCAAGACCGGCGCGAAATAAGAGGAGGTGTGCTGAATGGTTACAAGACCCGATACGAAGGCAAAGCGTGTTAGACGCCATTCCCGGCTGCGCTTCAAGATCAAAGGCACGCCCGAGCGTCCCCGTCTTTGCGTCTTCCGCAGTGAGAAACACATTTACGCCCAGGTCATCGACGACGTGGCCGGCAAGACCCTGGCGGCCGCTGCCAGCAACGAGAAGGGCTTCAAGGGCGTCGGCTCCAATCAGGAAGCCGCGAAAAAGGTCGGCCAGATGGTGGCCGAGCGCGCCGTCAAGGCGGGCGTTGAGACCGTGGTTTTCGACCGCGGGGGCTACGTTTACCACGGCCGGGTACAGGCCCTGGCCGAAGGCGCCCGCGAGGGCGGCCTGAAATTCTGAGGGAGGAGGAAACGAAATGGCATATCAGAACGATCGGCGGCCCCGCCGCAGAGAGGAGCAGGAAGCTCCCGAATTCGTGGAAAAAGTAGTTTCCCTCAACCGTGTCGCCAAGACCGTCAAGGGCGGCCGCATCATGCGCTTTGCGGCGCTGTGCGTCGTCGGTGACGGCAAGGGCCGGGTGGGCTATGGCACCGGCAAGGCCAACGAGGTCTCCGAGGCCATCCGCAAGGGCCTGGAAGACGCCAAGAAGAACCTGACCAACATCACCCTGTCCGGGACCACCATCCCCCACGAGGTCATCGGCGAGTTCGGCGCCGGCCGCGTGCTTCTCAAGCCCGCCGCCCCCGGTACCGGCATCATCGCCGGCTCCGCTGTCCGTGCGGTCATGGAAGCCGCCGGCATCAGCGACATCCGCGCCAAGTGCCTGCGCAGCAACAACCCCGGCAACGTGGTGGCCGCTACCATGACCGGCCTCATGAGTCTGCGGGACGCGCAGCAGGTCGCCGCCGTGCGGGGCAAGGCCCCCGGCGAGATCCTGGGTTAAGGAGGCGCGCACCATGGAAAAGAAACTGAGGATCGAGCTCGTCAAGAGCCTGAACGGCCGTCACGACAAGCATATCGCGACCGCCGCGTCCCTGGGCCTGCACCGGATCGGCCAGTCCACCGTGCAGCCCGACAACCCCCAGACCCGCGGCAAGATCGCCCAGATCGGCTATCTTGTAAAGGTCACGGAAGAATAAGGAGGGGTAGAAATGGAACTTCATGAACTTTCCCCCGCACCCGGCAGCCGCAAGGCCGCCTGGCGGAAGGGCCGGGGCCACTCCTCCGGCAACGGGAAGACCGCCGGCCGCGGTCACAAGGGCCAGAACGCCCGTTCTGGCGGCGGCGTCCGCGTCGGCTTTGAAGGCGGCCAGATGCCTCTGGCCCGCCGCGTCCCCAAGCGTGGCTTCAACAACATCTTTGCGAAGCCTCTTGAGTCCGTCAACGTGAGCGTCCTCAACGACCGCTTCCCCGACGGCGCCGAGATCGACGCCCAGGTCCTGTTGGACGCCGGCGTGCTCAGCAAATGCCAGTATGGCGTGAAGATCCTGGGCAACGGCGACATCACAAAGAAACTCACCGTTCGTGCCAAGGCCTTCTCCGCGTCTGCCAAAGAAAAAATAGAGGCCGCAGGCGGAAAGGCTGAGGTGGTGTAAGTGTTCAAGACATTCGCCAACGCCTGGAAGATCCAGGAGATACGCAAGAAGATCCTGTTCACGCTGTTCATCATCCTGCTGTACCGGGTGGGTAACGCGGTGCCCGTGCCGTTCGTCAACGTGGCCAGCCTGCAGAACTATTTCGAGTCCCTGCAGAACACGGTCCTTGGCCTTTATAACGTCATGTCGGGCGGCGCGTTCTCCCAGGCGACCATCTTCGCCCTGAGCATCCAGCCCTACATCAACTCCTCCATCATCATCCAGCTCCTGTGCGTGGCTATCCCCGCCCTGGAGCGGATGAGCAAGGACGAGGGCGAGGAAGGCCGGAAGAAGATAGCCTCCATCACCCGTTACGCCACCGTGGGCATCGCCCTCATCCAGGGCTTCGCCTACTATATGCTCATCAAGTCCGGCAGCCTTCTGACCGCGGACGGCACGGGCACCTGGGCGGCTATCATCATCGTGGCTACCTTCGTGGCCGGCTCCGCCCTCATCATGTGGCTGGGCGAGCAGATCACGGAATTCGGCATCGGCAACGGCATCTCCATCATCCTGTTTGCCAGCATCGTCAGCCGTTTTCCCTCCAGCATCATCAGCACCGTCACCAACGTAGCGGGCGGCACGGTGGCCTGGTGGGCGGCGGCCCTCACGTTCCTGGGCGCGCTGGCCATCATCGTGCTCATCGTGTTCGTGAACGACGCCGAGCGGCGCATCCCGGTGCAGTACGCCAAGCGCGTGGTGGGCCGGAAGATGTACGGCGGCCAGAGCACCCACCTTCCCATGAAGGTGAACATGTCCGGCGTCATGCCCAT
>CANQKA010000120.1 GCA_947624395.1 uncultured Oscillospiraceae bacterium | reverse complement strand
CCGGTGAACTCGTCCACGATGATGACCTCGTTGTCCTTCACCACATAGTCGATGTCCCGCTTCATGATGCCGTGGGCCTTGATGGCCTGGTTGATGTGGTGGGTCAGGGTCGTATTCTCCAGGTCGGACAGGTTGTCCACGCCGAAGTACTGCTCCGCCTTGGCGATGCCGCTGGCGGTCAGGGTGGCGGTGCGGGCCTTTTCGTCCACCAGATAGTCGGCGTTCTCGTCGGCGGTCTCGAACTCCTCCTTTTCCTCCGCGGAAACGACCACGCCCTTGCGCAGCCGACGGACGAAATCGTCCGCCTGGCGGTACATGTCGGTGCTCTCGTCCCCCTGGCCGGAGATGATCAGCGGCGTGCGGGCCTCGTCGATGAGGATGGAGTCCACCTCGTCCACGATGGCGAAGAAGTGGCCCCGCTGGACCGTGTCCCGCTTATACAGGGCCATATTGTCCCGCAGGTAGTCAAAGCCCATCTCGTTGTTGGTGCCGTAGGTGATGTCGGCGTTGTAGGCCGCCTGGCGTTCCTCGCGGGTAAGGCCATGGACGATCAGTCCCACGCTCAGGCCCATGAAGCGGTGGACCTTGCCCATCCACTCCGAGTCGCGCCGGGCCAGGTAGTCGTTGACCGTGACGATGTGTACGCCCTGGCCCTCCAGGGCGTTCAGGTAGCTTGGCAGCACGGCCACAAGCGTCTTGCCCTCGCCGGTCTTCATCTCCGCGATGCGCCCCTGGTGCAGCACGATGCCGCCCAGCAGCTGCACCCGGAACGGCCGCATGCCCAGCACCCGGTCGGCCGCCTCCCGCACGGCGGCAAATGCCTCCGGCAGAATATCGTCCGTGGTCTCGCCCTGGGCCAGGCGCTCTTTAAATTCGTCCGTCTTGGCCCGGAGCTGCTCGTCCGTCAGGGCCTTGTATTCATCTTCCAGCGCCTCGATCTTGTCCACCAGCGGCTGGAGCTTTTTGACCTCCCGGGAGGAATGGGAGCCGAATATCTTATCTAAAAACATCGTGGTTTTCCTTTCCGTTGACCGCAGTATCACGGCAAGCGCATAAATAATCACTGTATTATAACACACCTGAAAGGCAAAAGAAAGCCCCCGGCTCGTGAGAGCCGGGAGCGTTGGTCAGATGTTATCTTACTTGGTGTACTTCAGGGAATTGCTGGCCTCATAGCCGCTGAGCACAGTCTTCTTGTCGTTCATGACGCACCGGACCGTGAACTGGTAGTTGACGCCGGACTTGAGGGCCTTGGCCGCACGGGTGTAGCTGACGGCGGTGGTGGTGCCGATCTTGTGCCAGGAGCCGCCGTTTTCACGGTAATAGACCAGGTAGCGGGAGGCGCCGGCGATCTTGTCCCAGGTCACCTTGATGCCGCCGTTGGACGCCTTGGCGATGGTCACCTCGGGGGTGGCCAGATACTTCAGGCTGTTGCTGGCCTCATAGCCGCTGAGCATGGTCGTCTTGTCCTTGTCCACGCAGCGGACCGTGAACTCGTATGTCTTGCCGCTGGTCAGCTTGGAAGCAGCGCGGGTGTAGCTGGTGGCGGCGGTGGTGCCGATCCTGTGCCAGGACCCGCCGTTCTCACGGTAGTAGACCATGTACAGGGGGGCGTCGTCGATCTTGTCCCAGGTCACCTTGATGCCGCCGGCGGCGGTGACGCTGATGGATACCTCGGGCACGTCCAGCTGGACGGGCTCGGCGGTCTCAGCGGGCGCGGGCTCTTCCGTGGGCTCGCTGGCCGGCTCTTCCGTGGGCTTGCTGACCGGCGCTTTCGTGGGCTCGCTGGCGGGCGCCTTCTGGCTCGTCGAGGGCTTGGTGCTCTGGCTCGCCGCGGGCTTTTCGGTGGGAGCGGCCGGGGCGTCCGTCACCGCGGGCGCGTCCGTTGCCTCGGGGGCGTCCGTTGCCTCGGGGGCGTCGTCGTGCTTCTCAGCCGGGGCCTCGGTGGGCTTGGCCGCGGGCGTCGCCTCGGGCTTCGCGGGGGCCGCGGGCGCGGGCGCAGCCGGAGCGGCAGGGGCCGCAGGAGCAGCAGGGGCCGGGGTCGCCGTAGGAGCAGGCGTTGCGGTGAGCGCGGGCGTAGCGGTGGGCGCAGCCGTAGGCGCGGGCGTGGCCGTGGCCTTGGGCGCGGGCGCAGCCGCAAGCTTGGCGATGGGCTTGGACTCCACCGCGCTGCACATCGTGCAGGCGCGGGTCATGAGCCCTTCCGCCTCGGTGGTGGCTTCCTTTGCCACCTTCTCAGCGCCCCAATCATGGTAGAAATTGACCGTGGCGGGCGCGTCGCAGGTGACCGTCTTGCCGGAACCGACAGCCTTGGCGGTGACGGTCACGCCGTAAGAGGTATCGCCGTCGCAGGTGATGGTCAGGGTCAGGCCGTCGGCCTTGGCCGTGATGCGGCCTCCCTCGGACTTGACAGTCTTACCGGCCTCCACCGTCAGGGTCTCGGGCTTGGCGAACACATAGGCCAGGTCCTCGCCCGTGGCGTTCATGTCGCCGCCCTTGCGGACCTCCAGGGTCCAGGTGACGCTGTCCACCTTGGCTTCGGTGGGGGTGCAGAACAGCTCCAGAGAGAAGCTGGCGTTCTTCGTGCCGTGGACCTTGCCGGTATTGGCGGTGTTCAGGTCGCCCGTGATGCGCGCCCCATTCAGCACGGCGGGCGTGGGCGAGGGCTTCTGCCAATAGGTGACGTTGCTCTCGCCGCCCTTTTGCCAGACGGCGTAGAGGATCGCGCCGTTGGTGACGGTCTGGCCGACGGTCACGTTGCCGGAGGCGGCGGCCTTGTCGGTAGACCAGCCCTTGAACGTATAGCCGCTCACCGGGTGGCTGGCCCAATAGGCCTCCAGGTCAGACTGGGACATAGTTAACTTATCCACACCGTTGATTGTCTCGCCTTTGTACTGTTCGCTGATTTTCGTGCCGTCCCAGCTCATGCTCTGGACCAGCAGGTCCGCGGCGTTGAGCGTGTAACCGTTTCCTGCGTCGCAGATCCGGCTGACGTACAGGGAACCGGCCTTGCCGCCGATGCCGTTGCTGTTGAGGGCGAACTGCACCTTGGCCTTGGTCTCAGCCTCGGTGCTGACGGTCACGGGGGCGTCCGCCGCGATGGAGGCGGTCTCGTCCGCAGCCTCTTCCGCGGGTTCCTCGGCGGGCTCTTCCGCCGCGGGCTCCTCCACGGGGGCCTCGGTGGCCTCCTCGGCGGGTTCTTCCACAGGGGCCTCCTCGGCGGGCTCCTCAGCGGGTTCTTCCGCCGCGGGCTCTTCCAAAGGTGCCTCTTCGGACAGGACCTCAAGCCCCTCGGGCAGATCGCCCTGGGGGACCGTATGTTCCTCCATCTGCACAGCCTCGGCGCAGCCGGACAGCGCGCCCAG
>CANQKA010000119.1 GCA_947624395.1 uncultured Oscillospiraceae bacterium | reverse complement strand
GTGGGAATAGGGCACATAGGCGTTTTGCGCGGCCTCCCGCGCCATATTGAGAAGATCCCGGTCCGTCATGGTCGTATTATCCCCCGTCCTGTAATTTATATAGGTATCACTTCTCTTTGCCGCCCAGGTCCACGGTCCAGTCCTCGATGCGGTTGAAGATGTTGTCCTGGGTGGGGCTGATGGTGGTCAGCACCCCCCGGTGATAGAGCACCTGCTGCCGCTCGAAGCATATGGTCGTGATGGGCGCGCACTGAGCCAGGTAATTGTAGAGCGTGTCGGCGTTTGCCTGCACGGCGTCATCGGTGCTGGCCAGGAACGCCTGGATATACCCCTCCAGATTCGGGTCCCGGACGCCGCCGTAGTTCAGGGTGCCGCTGGCGGCCACCAGCTCGGAGATGTCCCAATCGTTGCAAATCTTGACCTCGCCGTAGTATATGTCGTAATTGCCCTCTTCCAGGGCCTTGAGATAGTCCTCGTATTCCATTTCCAGCATGGTGACCTGAAAGCCCGCGGCGTGCAGCTGGTTGCCTATCTGGCGGGCGGCGGCCACCTTGGCGGCGCTGTCGGAGCAGACAAGCAGGGTGAGCTGCCCATGGGTCTGGCCCAGGTCCAGAATGCCGTCCCCGTCCTCATCCCGTGCGCCGGCGTTTTCCAGCGACGTGGCCAGGTTCTCCGGCGAATAGCTCAGGGTCCGGGCGAAAGAGCGGGGGTACAGGGCGCTGCTGGGGTGGATGGGCAGGGTGGCAGCCTCGGCCGAGCCCTGATAGCTGGTGGAGATGATGGAGTCCCTGTCGATGGCGTACGTCACCAGAGCGCGGTATATGGGCTGGGAGAAGATGGCGCTGCGGTAATTGTAGCCCAAAAAGTGCATGTTGGTGGTGTCCACGTACTTGATAAGGTTGGCGCTGGAATAGCCCAGGCTGGACATGTCCGCCGGGTTATTCGTGACCATATCCAGAAGCGAGTCCTCGAAGGCCTGCAGGATATCCTCCGAGTCCGAGTACCGCTTCAGGTAGATGGTCTTCAGAGGCAGCTTGTCGGCGTTGGGATAGCCGTCAAAGCGCACCAGGGCCGTGCCGCGGGTGTTGAACATATACGGTCCCGTGCCCGGTGGGTGGGCGATACCGGCGGTACCTATCTCGATGCAGGGGATGTTCAAAAGCTCATAAAACCGCCAGTTGGGCGCGTTCAGCTGCACCACGAAAGTGGAAGCGTCCACGGTGTAAACGTCCGTCACGTGGGAAAACCGCTTGCCATACTGGGAATAGCCGTTGGTGCCAAGCTCGATGGAATACACCGCGTCCCCCGCCGTCATGGTCCCGCCGTTGTGAAACATCCGGGAGGTATCCACATGGAACGTCCAGGTCATGCCGTCCTGGCTGTCCCAGCTGGTGATGAGGTTGGGCTGGGCCTCGAAATCCTCGTCGGCGGCCACCAGCGTCTCATACACCAGCATGGCCGCCACCCGGTTCCAGGCGCTGGCCGTGGTATAGGGGTCAAAGGACTCCCCCGCCGCGGAGTTGATGGAGAAGACATGGTCCGCCTGATAGGTGGCTTGCAGCTCCCGGCCGGTGCCGCTCTGGGTCTCGCCGTCGGCCGGCGGGGCCTCCGTCGCTTCCGGCTCCTCCGTGGCGGCAGACCCCTCCGGGTCGTCAGAGGGCTGCTCCGTCTCGGCGGGTTGCTCAGTCTCACCCACCTGCTCCGACACCTTTGGCTTGCCCCCAAAGGGGAAGTCGCACCCGGTCAGGGAAAGGGCCAGCGTCAGGGCCAGCAATAAACATATGCGTTTTCTCATCGTTCGATTCATAGTACGATCACATTGGCCTGGGACCCCCGCTCCGCCCCCATGGCGCGGTGGGACCAGAACCGGTCCGGCTCGCACATGGTGCAGATGCCCAGCTCGTCGATATTTTCCTCCGGCACGCCAAGCTGTGTGAGCCTGCGCCGCACCGTACCCGGCAGGTCCACCCGGAACTTTCCCGGCGCGGCGGCGTCCGGCCCGTACAGGTCCTTGGCGTCCCCGCCCAGCAGGGCGTCGATGGCGGCGGGTACCTCCGGCCCGGTCTGGAAACAGCACCGGCGGATGCCGGGGCCGATGGCCGCCCGGATATTCCGGGGCTTTGCGCCCAGAGAAACCATGGCCTCCACGGCGTTTTTCTCGATGTCCGCCACCGTGCTGCGCCAGCCGCAGTGCACCGCGGCGATCACGCCGGCAACAGGGTCTTGCATGAGAAGCGGCGTACAGTCGGCGGTGAATATCACCAGGGGCACGTCCGGCTCCGCCGTCACGTACCCGTCCGCCTCAGACCAGGTGGCCGGTTGGTCGATGCCGTGCATGTCGGCCCGCCGTGCCACGCGAACAGTCGCGCCGTGGCTCTGATAGCCGTGGACGGTAAGAGCGCCGTCAAAGCCTATCACTGCGCCAAAGCGCCGCCAGTTCTCCCGCACGTTTTCCATGCTGTCGCCCCGGCCAGCGCCCAGGTTCAGGCTGGCAAATATGCCCAAGCTAACCCCGCCGGTCCGGGTGGAAAACCCATGCCGGCAGGTCAGCAGCTTTGATTTTATGACTTCAATATCCGCCATCACGCGTTGCGGCCGCAGCATTCCTTATATTTTAAAGGTCTGCTGCCGTCGGCCTTCCACTTGCCGCAGGGGCAGGGGTCGTTGCGGCCGGGTTTCTTTATCTTCTTGACGGGCTGGCGCTTCACGGAGCTGTCCCCGCCCACGTTGTTCACGTTGGCCTTGGCGGCGGCCTTGCGCTCGATGGTCTGCTCCTTGCGGACCCGGACGGTGTAGATGCGCCGGACGACCTCGTTCTTGATGCCCTCGATCATGGCCTCGAACATCTCGAAGCCCTCCTGCTTATAGGCGTCCACGGGTTTGACGTTGCCGTAGGCCCGCAGACCGATGCCCTGGCGCAGGTCGTCCATGGCGTCGATGTGCTCCATCCAGTACTCGTCCACCACCCGGAGCATCACCACACGCTCCAGCTCCCGCATGACGGAGGTACCGTCGGGCATGTTGCCAAATTCCTGCTCCCGGCGCTGGTAGACCGCGTCGGCGATGGTCTGCAGCTGCTCCGTCAGCGCGTCCACGGTCAGCGCGGCGAGGCCCTTGTCCGGCACAGCGATCTGGCCCTTCACGAGGAAGGTCTGATAGAACGGCTCCAGCACCTGCTCCAGCTGCTCCGGGCTCTCCGGATGGCCCACATGGCCCAGGCCGCTGGCCACGTCGGAGCGTATCACGTCCGCGATCATGTTGTGGACATACTCGCGCAGGTCCTCCCCGTCCAGCACCTTCCGGCGCTGTTCGTAGATGATGTTGCGCTGCACGTTCATCACGTCGTCGTATTCCAGGGTGTTTTTCCGGGCCTGGAA
>CANQKA010000118.1 GCA_947624395.1 uncultured Oscillospiraceae bacterium | reverse complement strand
ATCACCAAGGACCACTCCGTGGTCCAGGAGATGATCGACCGGGGGGAGATCACCCAGGCCCAGGGCCGGCGGCACCCCGGCCGGCGATATATCACCCGCGCCGTTGGAAGCGACAGGTTCGTGAAAAGCGACGTGTTTTCCGTGCCCATCCGGGAGGGCGACCGGTTCCTCCTGTGCTCGGACGGGCTGACAAAAGCGCTGGAGGACGCAGAGCTCCACCGCGTGCTCCTGGCGGAGCAGGACGCAGAGACAGCCTGCCAGGTGCTGATACGGGAGGCCATCGAAAATGACGCCCGGGACAATGTGACTGCGATCGTGATCTATCCGAAGAAAGGCGGCGCCGAACATGGAAAATAAGGTCAACTGGCGTCTTGGAAAAATACTGGATGACCGGTACAGGATCGACTCTGTTCTGGGTATCGGCGGTATGGCCGTGGTGTACAAGGCCTATGACCAGCAGCTGCAGCGGGACGTGGCCGTGAAGGTGCTCAGGGACGACGTGGCCATGGACGCGGAGAGCCGCCGCCAGTTCCGCAAGGAATACCAGGCGGTTGGCATGCTCAGCCACCCCAATATCCGGGCGGTCTATGACGTGGTGGTATCCGGCGACACGGAGTATATCGTCATGGAGTACGTGGACGGCATCAACCTGAAGCAGTACATGCGCAAAAAGCTCGTCCTGCCATGGCAGGAGGTACTGCGCCTGTCCACACAGGTGGTCCGGGCTCTGTCCCACGCCCACAGCCGGGGCATCATCCACATGGACATCAAGCCCCAGAACATCATGATCCTGCCCGACGGCGGGGTGAAGATCGCCGACTTCGGCATCGCGCAGATAGAGGAAGCCGTCGTGTCCGAGCAGGCGTCCGCTGAGGCGGTGGGCAGCATCCACTATATCTCCCCCGAACAGGCCCACGGCGAGACGGTGGACGCCAGGTCCGATATATACTCCATGGGCGTGGTCATGTATGAGATGCTCACCGGCAAGCTGCCATTCGACGGCAAGACGGTGGAGCAGGTGGCGGTGCAGCAGTACTCCGTCATTCCCGACGCGCCCAGCCAGTTCAACCCGAAAATACCGGAGGAGCTGGAGGACATCACGCTCCACGCCATGGAGCCTGACCCGGACGAGCGCTATCCCAGCGCGGACGAGATGCTGGCCGACCTGGAGGACTTTGCCCGTGAGAGCATCACGGACTCGCCGGCGCCGGTGCAGGAGAAAAAGACCCGTGGCAAAGCCGCCGACGCGCCGGAATATGGCGCGGCCGGCGGAGAAGGTACGCCGGTGCGTATCGTGCACGACGAGGTGCACGTCATACGCAAGAACGTGCCCCGCATCAGCAAGGCGGGGGAGCTGTCCCGGGAGGGCTATGTCCGCCGGCGGACGAGGGCTAACAAGATAAGCACACTGCTGGGCTTCGCGCTGGTGGGGATATTCGCACTGGGGCTGTTCATATTCGTGTGGCGGTACTGGCTGGCGGATATCTTCTCCGACGCCGAGCGTGTGATCCTGCCCAGCTTTGTGGGGGAGAACATCGAGACCGTTACGGCAGACGAGGACGTCAATGCCACCTACGACATCAGGGTGGTTTATAAGGCGGACCCGTCCTATGAAAAGGGCGTCATCATGGACCAGGACCCGCCGGCCAACTCCAACCGCATGAAGGTCACCGACGGCATCGACCTGACGCTGACGGTCAGCTCCGGCATCCAGATGGAGAACATGCCGGCCGACATCGTGAACAAGCCCTTCACGGAGGCGCAGGTGCAGCTGGAGGGCATGGGCATGAACGTGATCGTCACCCGCCAGCAGTCCGACACCATAACCGAGAACTATGTGGTCAGCTCCGACCCGGCCCCCGGTCAGAGCGTGGTCAGCGGCAGCACCGTGACGCTGTACGTCAGCGCCGGCCCGGTGGTGACGTACACGGACGTGCCGAACGTGGTGGGACTGACAAAATCCGCGGCGCTGCTGGCATTGCAGCGCAAGGGGCTTATCTGCACCGAGGACCAGATCACCTATACCAGCTCCACCGCCGAACAGAACGGCCAGGTCCTGTGGCAGAACTATGAACCCAACACCCAGATCGTCAGCGGCGCGCAGGTGTACCTGACCATCGGCACCGGTCCGGCCAACGCACGCACGGCGGCCACGACGGCCCCCGCCCAGGATGGCGGCACGGAGTGACGGAAGGCGTCATCATGCGGGCGCTCAGCGGATTTTACTATGTCCGCACGCCCGACGCGCTGGTCCAATGCCGCGCCAGAGGCCGCTTTCGCCGGGAGGGACTTGTGCCGCTGGTGGGCGACAGGGTACGTATCGCGGAAAATCCGGACGGTACCGGCGCGGTGGATGAGATACTGCCCCGCAAAAACGCATTCGGCCGTCCGGCGGTGGCCAACGTGGACTATCTGGTCATGCTGCTGTCCGCCGCGCTGCCGGTGACGGATCCCTATCTCGCCGACCGGGTCACGGTCCGGTGCGAGAAGAATCGCTGCGGTGTGCTGCTGGTGGTCAATAAATGCGACCTGGACCCGGGCGAGAAGCTCTTGGATATCTACCGGACCACCGGGTACGGCGTCTATCCTGTCAGCGCCGTGACCGGGCAGGGCGTCGAGGCCTTACGGGAAGCCATACGGGGCAAGATATGCTGCTTCACCGGCAACTCCGGCGTGGGCAAGAGCAGCCTCATCAACGCCCTGGCGCCGGGGCTTTCCATTCCTACCGGCGAGGTCAGCGAAAAGCTGGGCCGGGGCCGGCACACGACCAGGCATGTGGAGCTGTTCGACATTGGGGATGGCACGCTTTTGGCCGACACGCCGGGTTTTGCGTCTTTTGGGGACGAGACGGAAACGCCCATCCTGCCGGAGGAGCTGGCGGCGCTTTTCCCGGAGTTTGGGCCCTATTTAGGCCGCTGCCGCTTTGACGACTGCACCCACCGGGCGGAGCCGGGGTGTGCTGTGCGCGACGCGGTGGACCGGGGCTCGATCGCCCAGAGCCGGTACGCGTCCTATCTGCGGCTATACGAAGAAGCGGAAAAGCTGGACCGCTGGACGCTGGAAACCACATGAACCGCACAAGTTTCGCCTCCTGCCCATATAATGGGTGGGAGGCGGTCTTTATGCGGAAAAACGGACATGGCAGCTTCTGCGCCTACGCGGCCATATGCGCGGGGACGGTGATCGTGCTGGCGCTGATACTGCCGGGTTGGTTCTGGTGGCTGGTGGGCGCGGCGCTGCTTATCGGCGGCGGGATATGGCTATTGAAGTGCTGATGTTGTCATATGCGCGCTCACGGGGACATATCCTTGCTTAGAAAATCATGCAAGGAGCGATAGCATCATGGATACGTCCCTGAAAAAGGATAACTATGAGCACCTGGTCCCGGTC
>CANQKA010000117.1 GCA_947624395.1 uncultured Oscillospiraceae bacterium | reverse complement strand
CTGAACATGATCTACCTGTCCGGTCCCGGCCACGGGGGCAACGCCATGGTGGCCCAGGACTGGCTGGACGGCAGCTACACCGAGGTCTATCCCAACATCACACGGGACGAGGCCGGCATGGAAAAGCTCTTCCGCCAGTTCTCCTTCCCCGGCGGCATCCCCTCCCACGTGGCGCCGGAGACGCCGGGTTCCATCCATGAGGGCGGCGAGCTGGGCTATTCCCTGGCCCACGCCTTCGGCGCGGTCAGCGATAACCCCACCCTGATCGCGGCGTGCGTGGTGGGCGACGGCGAGGCCGAGACCGGCCCGCTGGCCACCTGCTGGCATCTCAATAAATTCAACGACCCCCGCACCGACGGGGCGGTGCTGCCTATTTTGCACCTGAACGGCTTTAAGATCGCCAACCCCACCGTTCTGGCCCGTATCCCCCACGACGAGCTGAAGAAGTTCTTCGAGGGCTGCGGCTGGGACCCCATCTTCGTGGAGGGGGACGATCCCGCCGTCATGCACCCGAAAATGGCCAAGGCGCTGGACACCGCCATCCGCGCCATCCTGCGTATTCAGGAAAACGCCCGGGTGCACGGCGCTACCGAGCGGGTACACTGGCCCATGATCGTGCTGCGCACGCCCAAGGGCTGGACCGGTCCCAAGATGGTGGACGGCAGCAAGGTGGAGGGGTCCTTCCGGGCCCACCAAGTGCCCATCTCCGCCGACAGCGAGGAACACCGGCGCATGATCGAGGACTGGCTGAAGAGCTATCACCCGGAGGAGCTCTTTGACGACAACGGCGTGCCCGTACAGGCCCTGCTGGACCTGCCTCCCGTGGGCGAGGCCCGCATGGGCGCCAACCCCAATGCCAACGGCGGTCTGCTCTTGAAGGACCTGCGCATGCCCGATTTCCGCAACTACGGCGTGGACCTGCCCGCCCCCGGCGCGGTGGAGGCCGAGGATATGCGCAAGCTGGGCGAGTTCGTCCGGGATATCTACGCCATGAATGAAGAGACCCGCAACTTCCGGGTGTTCGGTCCCGACGAGACCATGTCCAACCGGCTCAGCCCCGTGTTCGAGGTCACCGGCCGTGACTGGAACGCCGAGGTGGAGGACGACGATGAATTTCTGTCCCAGGACGGGCGGGTCATGGACTCCATGCTCTCCGAGCACGTGTGCGAGGGTATGTTGGAGGGCTATCTGCTCACCGGGCGGCACGGCTTCTTCAACTCCTACGAGGCGTTCATCCGTATCGTGGACAGCATGGTCAGCCAGCACGCCAAGTGGCTGAAGGTCTGCAACCAGCTGCCCTGGCGGCAAAAAATCGCCAGCCTCAACTATGTGCTGGCCTCCAACGTCTGGCAGCAGGACCACAACGGCTTCACCCACCAGGACCCGGGCTTCCTGGACCACGTGGCCAACAAGAAAGCGGACGTGGTGCGCCTGTACCTGCCGCCTGATGCCAACTGCCTGCTGAGCGTGTTCGACCACTGCATCCGCAGCCGGGATTATGTAAATGTGGTCGTGGCGTCCAAGCACCCAAGGCCACAGTGGCTGACCATGGAACAGGCCGTCAAGCACTGCACCGAGGGTATCGGCATCTGGCAGTGGGCCAGCACCGACGCCTACCAGGAGCCGGACATCATCATGGCCTGCTGCGGTGACACGCCGACGCTGGAGACGCTGGCTGCCGTCACCATCCTGCGCGATGCGTTCCCGGAGCTGAAGATCCGGGTCATCAACGTGGTGGACCTGATGCGGCTGCAGGCCGACACCCAGCACCCCCACGGCCTGTCCGACCGGGACTACGACATGCTGTTCACCGTGGATAAGCCCATCGTGTTCGCCTTCCACGGCTATCCCAGCCTGATCCATGAGTTCACCTACCGGCGCAAGAACAAGAACCTGCACGTGCGGGGCTATATCGAGGAGGGCACCATCACCACGCCCTTCGACATGCGGGTGCTGAACAACATCGACCGGTACCACCTGGTGCTGACCGCCATCCAGAACCTGGACTGCCTGGGCAACCGCAGCGCGGCCCTGGCCCAGCAGATGAAGGACAAGCTGGTGGAGCATCGGCAGTATATCAACAAATACGGGGTGGACCTGCCCGAGATCGCCGAATGGAAGTGGACCCCCGCGAAGGAGAAGTAAACAGGCGGCGAAGCCGCACTTCTTACGGCCCCCTTGTGAAAGGGGGCTGGCAGCGCGAAGCGCTGACTGGGGGATTGCTGTTTGACGAACGACAATCCCCCCGAGCGCCGCATGCGGCGCCCACCCCCCTTTGACAAGGGGGGCTTTCAATAATGTTGGAGTGATTTTATATGGCGAATTGGTTGGAAGTTACCATCCCCGCACACGGGGACCCGGAGGCGCTGTGCGACCAGCTCACCGGCATGGGGCTGGAGGGTTTCGTGATAGAGGACGAGCGGGACTTTCAAAGCTTCCTGGAAAACAACACCCAATATTGGGACTTCGTGGACGAAAAACTGACCCGCTCCATGACAGGCGCCAGCCGGGTCAAGCTCTGGGTGTCGGACGACGACCAGGGCCGTGCCATCATCGCGGAACTGCACAAAAAGGGCCTCAGCCCCGAGAGCCGCCCCGTGGCCGACGCCGATTGGGAAAACAACTGGCGGGACTATTACCAGCCCGTGGAGGCCGGGGAGCATCTGGTCATCGTGCCCAAATGGCAGAACTACGGCGGGGACCGCACCCCGGTGAAGCTGGACCCTGGTCTGCTGTTCGGCACCGGTGACCACCCCACCACCCGCATGTGTCTGGCCGCGGTAGAGAAGTACGCCCGCCCCGGCGGGAGCGTGCTGGACCTGGGCTGCGGCAGCGGCATTCTGGGCATCGCCGCCGCGGTGCTGGGGGCCGGACCCATCGTGGCCGCCGACGTGGACGAAAAGGCTCCGGACATCGTGCGCGCCAACGCCGAATTGAACGGCGTGGCGGACGCCTTCACCGTCCACGTGGGAGACGTGATCGGCTCGGGCAGCCTCCGGGCGAAGCTGGGCGGGGACTACGCGCTGGTGCTGGCCAATATCGTGGCCGACGTGATCATCCCCCTGGCGCCATATGTCCCGGCGTTCATGGCCCCGGACGGGGCGTTCGTCTGCTCCGGCGTGATAGACGGCCGACAGGACGAGGTGGCTGACGCGCTGGAAAAAGCGGGTCTGGCCATTCTGGAACACAACACATTGGAGGAATGGCACGCGTTCGTGTGCCGGAAAGCCTGAACCCGTATCATCCCTATCAACGCCCGCTCCGTTTGGAGCGGGCGCGGTCCTTATTTCGACTCTTTTTCCCTTTAAAGTGTCGAATGATGTCGAAGAGTGTAATTTTATGTCAACAAAAAATCCCGCTGTTTATCCTGTTTTTTGTTGCAAAAGAACAGGCGTTATGGTAAATTGTAA
>CANQKA010000116.1 GCA_947624395.1 uncultured Oscillospiraceae bacterium | reverse complement strand
AATTTTATGTCAACAAAAAATCCCGCTGTTTATCCTGTTTTTTGTTGCAAAAGAACAGGCGTTATGGTAAATTGTAAAAGCTGACACCGGAACCGGTGAAAGAGAGAGAAAGGCGGTCCGAAAACTGATACAGGGAGGATAATGCAAAAATGGACGCGAAAACACGTATCATCATTGCCGACACCAGTGAGGAATTTCGGAACATGCTGGCGGAGGCCATCAACGCCGAGGAGGACCTGGAAGTGGCGGGCACGGCGGGTGACGGACAGGAGGCGCTGGCGCTGGCGGAGTCGCTGCGGCCTGACATCCTGCTGACAGACCTGGTGCTGGCACGTCTGGACGGGCTGGGGCTGCTGGCAGCGCTGGCGGAGAAGGAGAAAGCGCCGGCGGCCATCGTCCTGTCCGGTTTTTTCAACGACCGGGTGGTGACGGCCTGCTCCGAGCTGGGGGTCTATTACTTCATGCCCAAGCCCTGCGACATCTCCAATCTGCTCACCCACATCCGGCAGGTGGCTGCCGAGCGCGGTCGGGAAAGCGCGCCGGCGAGCCAGGGCGTGGCCATCGCGCCCATGCCCAAGGAACCCAGCCTGGAAGCCGTGGTCACCGACATCATCCATGAGATCGGCGTGCCGGCCCATATCAAGGGCTATCAATACCTGCGGGAGGCCATCATCCTGACGGTGAACGACATGGACGCTATCAACGCCGTGACGAAGGTCCTCTACCCCGCCGTGGCCAAGAAGTTCGGCACCACCCCCAGCCGGGTGGAACGGGCCATCCGCCACGCCATCGAGGTGGCCTGGGACCGCGGCGATCTGGAAACACTGCAAAAGTTCTTTGGCTACACCGTGAGCAACATCAAAGGCAAGCCCACGAATTCGGAATTCATCGCCATGATAGCCGATTCCCTGACGCTGAGAAGGAAAGACAGAATGGCATAAGCCGATATAACACGAAACGCGCCCCCGGACAGTTTGTCCGGGGGCGATGCTATGTCAAATGGTGCTTGTCATGGGGTGATGGGCGTAATATAATAGACGTCACAGAGTGGGCACGTTGGAGGTGATCGCTTTGAAACGCCTGTCATTCAAAACGCAAATGTATATTTCGTTGGCTGTGATCGTATGCTTCTCTGCCCTCGCGCAGTTTTTTAAGATGGGTATATTCCATAATATCGCATGGATCATCATCGGGCTTCTCTTTTGCATAAACCCTGTATGGCCAAGAGCTGTGGATTGGAAAAATCACGCTGAGTTAAAAAAGGGTGTACGGATCGGCAGCGTATTGGTGATCGTCGTGTTTGGGTTTTTAGTACGCTACGGTGTGTAACTTCCCATTTATCGGGGCGATTATCATGCTGGAACTTGTGAGGTGATGCCCATGGAGCGGGAGGAGTATATGCGTGCGGCGGTGGAGCTGGCGCGGGAGGCTGTTTTGACCGGGGACGTGCCGGTGGGGTGCGTGATCGCGGACAGCGCCGGGACCATCATCGGCCGGGGCCGTAACCGGCGGGAGGAACGCAAAAGCGCCGTCCGCCACGCGGAGATCGAGGCCATCGAACAGGCCTGCGCCGCGGTGGGCTCATGGCGGCTGGACGGCTGCGCGCTGTACGTGACGCTGGAGCCCTGCCCCATGTGCGCCGGGGCCATCATAAACGCCCGCATCCCCACGGTGGTCTACGGGGCGAAAGAGCCCGTCACCGGCTCCTGCGGCAGCGTCATCAATCTCTTTGAGGAACACTACGGCTTTCGCCCCGCCATTTACGGCGGCGTGCTGGCCGGCGAGTGCGCCGAGCTGCTGCGGGAATTTTTTCAGGATATGAGGACCGCCTCGCTGCCATGAGCGAGGCGGTTTTTGTTATCACTTTGCCAGACGGGCCACGACGGCGCGCATATCGTCCCACTTGCGCTCCATGTCCGCCACCAGCTTGAACTGGGTCCGGGCCCGGTCCAGGTTGTGCTCGGGCCGGTCGATGGAGAAGTACACGTCCCCGGCCAGATAGTCCGTCAGGAAGCGTACGCCGCATTCAAGGGTCATCAGCTTCGCCCCCAGGGGCAAGGTCTGCTTTTCCAGCTCCGTCAGGCCCGGACAGGCGGTGAGAAAGCCCCGGGTATACGTCTCAAACGCGGCCAGGTCCATCTCCATCTTTGACAAATCTTTCTCATCCTCGGCGGCGGTGGCCGCGCCAAAGCGGATGGAGTCGCCGAAATCGTAGGCCGCCAGACCGGGCATCACCGTGTCCAGGTCGATGACGCACAGGGGCTTGCGGGTCTTCTCGTCCAGCATGACGTTGTTGAGCTTGGTGTCGTTGTGGGTCACGCGGGTGGGAAGCGCGCCGCTTTCCCGCATGCGCTGCAATTCGCCCGCCTCCGTCTCATGGGACAAAACGAATTCGATCTCCGGCTGCACGTCCTTGGCCCTGCCCAGCGCGTCCGCCGCCAGAGCGTCGCGGAAGATGCGGTACCGGTCCGGGGTGTTGTGGAAGTTGGGGATGGTCTCGTGCAGCGTTGCCGCCGGGAAATCGGCCAGCTGCTGCTGGAAAGTGCCAAAGGCGATGGCGCTCTGGTAAAAATCCTCCGGCGTCTCCGGCGCCTGTAAGCAGATGCTCCCCTCCACGAAATCGTAAAGCCGCCAGACCCGGCCCTTTTCATCCTCCGCGTAGAGCTTGCCGTCTGTAGTGGGGTTCAGCCGCAGGGCGGCGCGTGGGTCATCCGACTTCGCGGCGATGTGCCGGACGATGGCGATCACGTTCTCCATCAGGCCCCGAGGGTCCGGGAAGACCGCGCCGTTGAGCATTTGCAGTATGTATCGCCGTCCCGTGTCCGTCACGATGAGAAAGGTCCGGTTGATGTGTCCGCAACCGTAGGGCGCGCAGGTCACCGGCGTCCCCTCGGTTTGAAATTTATAAATCATGTCTTCCATAAACTTGCCTCGTTTTTTGCAGATATCAAGCCATTATAACCGATTTTGCCTCCAAAGGGAAGCGCTGGACGGCTATCCGCGCAAATTTTTCCGATTTCTGTCCGGACAAGTACGTCTTGCAATTCGCCCTTGAAAAGTGTATAGTGTATTTTGTGTTTTTGTGCGCATATCACATACAGAAAAACGAGGAACTGAGCATGACAAAGTACATTTTCGTGACCGGCGGCGTGGTCTCCGGACTGGGCAAGGGCATCACCGCGGCCAGCCTGGGCCGGCTGTTGAAGTCCCGTGGGCTGAAGGTGGCCGCACAGAAGCTGGACCCGTACATCAACGTGGACCCCGGCACCATGAGCCCCTACCAGCACGGGGAGGTCTACGTGACCGAGGACGGGGCCGAGACGGACCTGGACCTGGGCCACTACGAGCGGTTCATCGACGAGGACCTGAACAAGTGGTCCAACCTGACCACCGGCAAGGTGTACTGGAACGTGCTCAACAA
>CANQKA010000115.1 GCA_947624395.1 uncultured Oscillospiraceae bacterium | reverse complement strand
CGGACCATAGCGCGGCCGATGGCCACACGCTGCCGCTGGCCGCCGGACAGCGCCTTGGGCTTTCTGTCCAGATACTGGGTGATGTCCAGGATCTCAGCGACCTCACGGACCTTCTTGTCGATCTCGGGCTTGGGGACCTTCTTCAGCTTCAGGGCGAAGGCCATGTTGTCGTACACGGTCATGTGGGGGTACAGCGCGTAGGACTGGAACACCATCGCGATATCCCGGTCCTTGGGCTCCACATTGTTGCAGAGCTTGCCGTCGATGTACAGCTCGCCGTCCGTGATGTCCTCCAGGCCGGCAACCATGCGCAGGGTGGTGGACTTGCCGCAGCCGGAGGGGCCGACCAGTACGATGAACTCCTTGTCCGCGATGTCCAGGTTCACGTCGTGTACCGCCGTGACACCGCCCTCGTACACCTTCTTCAGACCTTTGATGATGACTTCGGACATACTTCTCAGCTCTGACAGCCGGGCCTCCGCCCTGCTGCCTCACGACCGCCCGCAGGGGGCGCGCCGCATTACGACAGGTCTCCACACTGCCGCACCGCGAGCTACGCGGAAAGATAATTCCTCCTTTTTTTATGGTCCCGCGCCGTTATGGTAGAGGAGTAACGGCGAAGGGCCTTTTTGATGAAGTAGGCGATTTGCCCAAAATTACGAAATTATATTACCATGGAATATGACAGATTGCAAGGACAAATTCGCATTTAATACAACAATATTCGCCTCTTTGCCCACGTCCAGGCTGCCGTACCGGTCATAAATGCCCAGGGCCTGGGCCGGATGGACCGCCGCGGCTGTCACCGCCGTGTGCAGGTCCACGCCAAAGCCCACCGCCCGGACCATGCCGCCCATCAGGTCCGTGATGGACCCGGCGATCGTTCCGTCCGCGAGAGTGGCCAGAGGGCCCTTCACGAAAATGTCCTGCCCGCCCAGGGTGTACTGGCCGTCCGGCATGCCGCAGGCCCGCAGGGAGTCGCTGATGATGATGACCCGGTCCCGGAACAGCTTGAACACCGCCCGGATGACGGCGGGGTGGATGTGTACGCCGTCGCAAATCAGCTCCACCATGCAGTCGGAATCCGACGCCGCGCCGATGGGGCCCGGGGCCCGGTGGCCCAGGGGGTTCATGGCGTTGAACAGGTGGGTGGCCTGTTTGGCCCCCGCGTCAAAGGCCGCCAGCGCCTGGTCGTAGTCGCAGGCGGTGTGGGCCACGCTGACGCGCACCTGGTCCTTGACCTTACGGATAAAGTCGATGGCGCCGGGCGCCTCCGGGGCCAGACTCACCAGCTTCACAAGCCCGCCGGACAGCTCCTTCAGCCGCAGCAGCAGCTCCGGGTCCGGGTCCCGTATCCAGGCGCCGTTTTGCGCACCCTTCTTGGCCTGGGACAAAAACGGCCCTTCCAGGTTCACGCCCACCAGGTCCGCGCCAGAGGCGGCGTTGGCCCTGTGCGCCGCCGCCGTTTTGCAGATGAGCTCCAGCGCCGGCACGTCCAAGGTCATGCCCGCGGGGCATATCTGGGTCACGCCCCGGCTCAGCTCATAGTCCGCCATGGTCTGCAGGCCCGCGGCGTCCCCGTCGGAGAAGTCCGCGCCCATGCAGCCGTGAAAGTGCAGGTCCGTAAGGCCCGGTATCACGTAGCAGTCCGTCACGTCCACCGTCTCGCCGCCGGCGTCGGGAACGATCTTGTCCCCTTCTACGCACACGTCCCGGAGGACGAAGCCCTTATGCGGGTCAAAGACCCGCCCGCCGGTCAACCTCATACCTGTACCCCCGCTTCCAGCAAACCGGACAGCGCCGCCTCGTCGCCCACCAGGACCACGTCAGGGTGCAGCTGCAAAATAGAGGCGGGGCACTTGGGCGTAATGGGACCGGCAAAGGCGTCCTTCACGGCCCGGGCCTTGTCGTGGCCGCTGACGACCACCAGCACACGTCTGGCGCGCATGATGGCGCCCATGCCCATGGTCAGAGCCTTTTTGGGCACCTCGTCCCGGCTGGCAAAGAACCGGGCGTTGGCGTTTATCGTGGACTCGGTCAGCTCCACCACGTGGGTGGGAGCGATAAAGGCGTCGCCGGGTTCGTTGAAGCCGATGTGACCGTTGTGGCCCATGCCCAAAAGCTGGATGTCCGCGGGGCCCAGCTTTTTGAGCAGCGCCTCGTACCGTGCGCACTCGGCGTCCGGGTCCTCCGCCTTGCCGTTGGGGACGTTGGTGTTGGCCTTGTCGATGTTCACGTGGTCGAACAGATTGTGGTTCATGAAATACCGGTAGCTCTGGTCATGGGTCCCGTCCAGACCGGCGTACTCGTCCAGGTTCACGGTGGTGATATGGGAAAAATCCAGATCTCCCGCCGCGCACCCGGCCACCAGATTCCGGTAAAGCCCCACCGGCGTGGAGCCCGTGGCCAGACCCAGAATGGCGTCGGGCTTGGCGATGACCTGGGCGGCGATGACCGCCGCCGCGCTGCGGCTCATAGCCTCATAATCCTTGGTGATAACGATCTGCATAATTGTGACCTCCTGCGAATAATTAACCTTTTACCGCACCCATGGTGATGCCTTGGGTGAAGAACTTCTGGAAGACCAAAAACACCGTCACGATCGGCACCGCTCCCAGCGCCGCGCCGGCCATCAACAGGCCGTAGTTCGTGGCAAATTCCGCCTGGAGCGTGGCGATGCCCAGGGAAATCGTCAGATTCGCCCGGGATTGGAGCATGATGAGTTGCAGGAAATAGTCGTTCCAGGTATTGATGAACGTAAAGATAGCCAGCGCGCCGAAAGCGGGCTTGATGATGGGGCAGACGACCCGCAGAAACACCCTTGCCTCCCCGGCGCCGTCGATCCGGGCGGCTTCCAGTATTTCCGTCGGTACCGTCTCGGAAAACTGCTTCATCAGGAATATGCCGAAGGGCCAGCCCACCGTAGGCAGGATGACCGCCCACAGCGTATCTGCCAGCTTCAGGCGGGCCATGATGCGCACCAGCGGCACCAGGACCACCTGCTTGGGCAGGGCCATCGCGCAGATGATGATGCTGAACATGATCCCCCGGCCGTAAAACCGCTTCTTCGCCAGCACATACCCGGCCATAGAGGCCGTGACACACACCAGCACCATACTGCACAGGGAGATGAACACCGTGTTGAACATCCAGTTCCCGGCCGGGTTTCTGAACAGCTTCTGGAAGTTCTCAAGCGTCGGGTGCAGAGGGAACCATTCAGGCGGCAGCTTGATGGCCACGTTCTGTTTTTTCAGCGACCCGGTCAGTATCCAGTAAAACGGGAAGATAAATGTGAATGCGATCACAAAAAGGAGCAGGATCGACACGATCCGATAAACCGATCTTTTTCTGAGTGTCATAGCGCTGCCTCCTTAATACGATACGTCCTTGCTCATCACCTTGAACTGGATGGCGCTCAGGACAGCGATGACGATGGCAAGAATGACGCCCAT
>CANQKA010000114.1 GCA_947624395.1 uncultured Oscillospiraceae bacterium | reverse complement strand
TAACGCATTGTGCTAGTTGAAAGATAAGATATCAGAAATGTGTGTATTTCCACCATTTAAATAGGTAAGTAAATTGAAACAAAGTATTTTGCTTTCTAAATTAGTTTGGAGTCCAAGCATATTTTTTGATCTTACGCGTTCTATATCAAAATGTTCTATTAGTTGATTAAAAGTTGATTCTATTCGACGTCTTAATTTAGAAATTTTATTTCGAAAATCTTTAGGAAGAGGATTTTTACTATTACTACGTTTTAATGCATATAACTTGATTCCTTTTTCTATCCTTATCTCTTGTTCAATGTTTCCAATATATCCTTTGTCTCCAAATAGTATATCTATGTCTGTTAAATCTGCTAATTCAAACAGAGCATCTCTATCATCTATATTGGCTGGGGTTAATACGTAATCATAAATATTTCCTTTTAAATCAGTAACTACATGAACTTTAAAACCAAAATATTTTTCTTTTTTACTTGCACAGTATCCATAGGAAGCAATTCCTTTAAATAATTTTGAAAAGAAAGCTCTTCCGAATTTACTTGTTGTTAAAGGAAAACTATCAACAATCTTATAGACAGAATATTGAAATTTTATGAAGTGCTTTCTTATAGCTCTAATTACTGTCATAAGAGAATTTACTAATCTATTAAATCTTGAACGTTCTACATAGTTTACAAGATTTGGATACGTTTGTTTTAAAAAGTTATATCCTTTGTTTAAACTATAATTTAGACACTGAACAATCAAATAAATTGTTATGATTTCAGCATCGCTCATCTTAGCTTTCTTTTTATTTTTTCTTTCTTGTACTGTAATAGGAACTACTGCATTGTATAAAGGTTCTACTATTTTTAAAAATGTATTGAAAATTTCTATTATATTTTTTGGTTTTGTGATATTATTTAATTGATCATTCATATTGGTACCTCTTTATTCTTTCTAACTATAGAGTACCATATTATGAATGATTTTTCTATGTTTCCAATTTAACTAGCACAACGCGTTAATTAAAAAAGTAGTGCTATTTTCTTAAACACTACTTTTCATTTTCGTCTTTTATTATATGGTCAACAAGTTTTCCAATATTTGTGCCTAAATTATTTTTTAATCTATGAACATTTTCTTCATAATTTTTTTCTCTTAATATTGCATCATGTATATTTTTTTCAAATGGTTCAAATGAAAATCTTGTTTTTGTATATTTACAAATGTCATGTAATCTTTTTTCAAGATATCTTCGAGAATTATTAATTTTTGGATTTTCTAGCATTTTTTGATTATCTTCAGATTCAATTTCTTTAAAATGCAGTAATAACCAAAATTCAAAATTAGGATTGCTAACATATAAATTAACTTTATTCTCATCACAAAATTTTATTACTTCATCATACTGTTTCTCGGTAAAGCTATCTTTATCACGATCTATTACCATATTTAACGAATCTGTAGTTGGTGAATAAGTAACATCTTGTGCAATAAAGTATAAAGAAAAATGAGAAGCTAAATCTTTATAAACGTCGCTTTTAAACAAATGCATAAACAAATTTTCTAATTCAACATACGGTATTTTATAATCATTTGATTTATAAATTTTATCCAATTTGTCATTTATTATATTTAAATCTATTTTGCTAGGATTTTCATGATCCCAATTTGAAATTTTATTTTTTAACTCTGCAACAGAAACTTCTGAATCTTTGTTGTTTAGGAATTCCTGTAGTAATTTTATCAAATATGTTGGATTGCTATTTCCTAAATTAGCATAATCTCTTAATATATTAATAATTGTTACATTTTCTGATATAATTGATTGATTTAATTTTTCAAAATATCTAGGTTCTGTGGTTTGGCCTTCAGAAGCAATAAAATATTTTGCTCTATAACTCTTTTCTTCTGATAGTCTTTCTTGTGCAAAGGGTTCTTTAATTCTCATAATCAGTATTTATAGTGGCTATTGCACCAAATCTACCTTCCATGTATGCTTTATCAATTTTTCTATCAAATCTTGCAACATCTTTAAATTCCTCTAATGAATATATTTTCGAATCTCCATTTTCTGATTTTTCAGCAAACCAAATTTCATCTCTTCTTACTAAATCAAAATCTAAAGTTTTTAATTCATGCGTCGTAATTATCAATTGGTTAGTAGTATTGGCTTTCAAAAATATTTTTAATAATCCATCAACCAAAACTGGATGTAAACTACTATCTAATTCATCTATTAAAAACAATTTATTTTTTGAAAGTAAAATATCAATTAATTCAAGTATTCTAATGGTTCCATCAGATTCTTCATATGTTCCAAAAGAACTATTACTATTTTTATGTTTAAATTTTAGTGTATTTACATCATATCTTCCATCTGAAAGTTTTTTTATTGTATATAAGTCATTTTCAATTCTTAAAGTACAACTAATTTTATTAAATCTTGATGTCATTAAATCTATATCATGCATTAAATCTACATAAACATTATCTGGTAATTTCGCTTGAATATTTTTTATATCTGTCTGCTCATTATCAATATCAGTTATATTAATGTCTAATGCTTCTAGTATTTTAAGTATCTTTTCTTTTCTTTTATAATAATCAATATCAAATAATTTATGAGTTTGTGGTTTAACGATAATCATATCAAACATTAAAAATCTGTATACACTAAGAATATCATCAAAAAACTCATCATCATTTTTAGACATTGAAATTCTTCTTATTATTTCCTTTAAAAACAATTCTGATCTGTTACTTTTCATCTCCGCTAGACAATTTGAAAATATACTATTGGTTTTTTTATAGCCTGTATTACTTAAATTCATTTTTAAATCACGCTCAAAAATAATTTTTTCAGTGTTTTTAGTCATATCAATAAGCCATTCAGATATAACTTCTTTTTTTGAAATATTAATTTCAAATCCATATGAATACATCTTATCATTTAAGGCGATTTCATATTCAAAATATGAATCTTCATCTTTTAAGGTTTCTGAGCCCCTATAATATAAATTATTTATTAATGCTTCAATACCCTTACTCATAATAGTTTGTACCATGCTTAATGCCAAAATAAAATTTGATTTCCCGGAACCATTAGCACCAAACATTCCAGAGAATTTTAATACTTTGTGCTTTCCAATTTCCACAATGTGACTATCATTATTCCTAACTTTACCAGCTAATAGAGAAAAATGTTGTAAATCTTTAAAAGATCTAAAATTTTTCACCTTAAAACCTATTAACATTAATGTTCCTCCTATCCTATTCTATTACATTATATTATAATTTTTCTCATTTGTGTAGATTATTATACATATTTTTTTGTATTTTTCAAGCGTTTTATGTGATTTTTTCACATTTGATTGCTATTTTTCATGTGTTTATCCTGTAAGTTATTGTATCACCTACGTTATATATTGCATCACATGGCTTATAGTCACACTATGTACTTTACATATTTCTGTG
>CANQKA010000113.1 GCA_947624395.1 uncultured Oscillospiraceae bacterium | reverse complement strand
TCGGCGCGGTGACGGACATCGCGCTTGGGTAACAAAATAACGCCGCTGCCTGTCTTGTCCCGGCGGCGGCGTTATGCTACAATTGGAAAAACACACATGGGAGACACAGGATGAAAAAGCGGTTATTGGCCCTGCTGCTGGCGCTGCTGATGCTGCTGGCCGGGTGCGCGAATACGAGCATCATCGGCGGCGCGGACGGGCCCACGCAGGCCGACACGGCGGACGCGGACCTGCCGGAATACGGCGAATATTACTACGACCTGGAAAACGTGGTGCTGTATCTTTACATATACGACGAGCTGCCCCCCAACTACATCACCAAATCCGAGGCCCGGGACCTGGGCTGGCAGGGCGGGTCCGTGGAGGACTACATGGACGGCGCCGCCATCGGCGGGGATAGGTTCGGCAACCGGGAGGGCCTTTTGCCGGAAGCGCCCGGACGGAGCTACACCGAGTGCGACATCGACACCGACGGGTACGGCTCAAGGGGCGCACGGCGGCTGGTGTTTTCCAGCGACGGGCTGTATTTTTATTCTTCCGACCACTACGAGAGCTTCGATGAGGTGACCGTCACGGAGGACTACGAGGTGATATGGTGAAGACGTTTTATATTGACTGCTCCCAGCTGCGGGATAAGGCCGCGGCCCACGAGTATCTGGCCCGGACCCTGGCCCTGCCTGCGTACTATGGCCGCAATCTGGACGCGCTGTACGACTGCCTGACGGCGCTTGGCCCCTGCGCGCTGGTGCTGTCCGGCGCGGAGGCGCTTCGCCGGGAGCACGGCTACGGCGAAAAAATACTGGACACGCTTCTGGACGCCGCCGGGGACAACGCCGCGCTGCGTATCCAATACGACGACGCCACCGTGCGCTTCGCGTCTGGATCGGACGCAGATGAGCTGCTCTCGGTCTACGCCCCGTACATAGAGACCCCCGTGACGTTCGAGTACACCTGCCCCACGGCGGCGGAATTTGCCGCACGTATCCGGGAGATAAGCGCCGTGTACCCCTACCTGGTCCTGGAATCGGAGGGCCATATCATCGGCTACGCCTACGCCCACCGGGCCCGCGAGCGGGCGGCCTACGACTGGCTGGCGGAGCTGAGCGTTTATTTGCACCCGGCGCACACAGGCCGGGGGCTGGGCAAGCGGCTCTACGCCCTGCTTCTGGACCTGCTGACCATGCAGGGCATCAAAACCGCCATGGGCTGCGTGGCCGCGCCCAACCCGGCCAGCGAGGCATTGCACGCAAGTCTTGGCTTTACGCTCGTCGGCACGTCCCAATGCTCCGGGTACAAAAACGGCCGGTGGCACGACGTGCTCTGGTACGAAAAACCCCTGGGCGCGTACGACGTGCCCCCCGCCCCGGTAACGCCCATCGGCCAGCTGGACGCCGGCGCGGTGCAAGAGGCGCTGGGGCGGTATTTCTGAACCACGCACAAAAATTCACCCGGACAGGTGTTGAATCCACCGGGCCGATGCAATATAATAGGCACTGCTCCGCCACAGGCGGAATTTCGCAAAAAAAGAGGCAAAACGACCTATGACCTTGCGGGAGCTTCCCATCGGCAAAAAAGCCACCATCGCCACGGTCGGCGGCGAGGGCGCTCTGCGCCAGCATTTTCTGGACATGGGCGTCATCCCCGGCTCCGACATCACCCTGGTCAAATACGCCCCCATGGGCGACCCCATGGAGTTCATGCTCCACGGGTACGAGCTGACGCTGCGTCTGGCGGAGGCGGAGAAGATAGAGATCGAAAACGTCCGGGACCCGGCCGACAATGGCCGGCCCGGACGCGTTGAATACGGCGGCCGGCGCATAGAGCACCCCGGCCTGGGCGAACCGGGCAAGTACCACGAAAAGGCCACGGAAAATCCCCTGCCGGACGGCACCGTTCTCACCTTTGCCCTGGCCGGGAACCAAAATTCCGGCAAGACCACGCTCTTCAACCAGCTCACCGGCTCCAACCAGCACGTGGGCAACTTCCCCGGCGTGACGGTGGACCGGAAAGACGGCGTTATCCGGGACCACGCCGACACGGTGATAACGGACCTGCCCGGCATCTACTCCCTGTCGCCCTACACCAGCGAGGAGATCGTCACCCGCTCGTTCATCCTGGACGAAAAGCCCCGGGGCATCATCAACATCGTAGACGCGTCCAACATCGAGCGCAACCTCTACCTGACCGTGCAGCTGATGGAGCTGGACGTGCCCATGGTGCTGGCGCTGAACATGATGGACGAGGTGCGGGGAAACGGCGGGTCCGTGAAAATAAACGAGATGGAGCAGCTTCTGGGCATCCCCGTGGTGCCCATTTCTGCGGCGAAAAACGAGGGCATCGACGAGCTGGTGAGCCACGCCCTGCATGTGGCAAAATTCCAGGAGCCGCCCCGGCGGATAGACTTTTGCCGGGAGGACAAAAACGGCGGCGCGGTCCATCGGTGCCTGCACGCGCTCATGCACCTGATCGAGGACCACGCCGTCCGGGCCGGTATCCCCGTGCGCTTCGCCGCGTCCAAGCTGGCGGAGGGTGACGAGAGCATCGCAAAGGCCCTGGACCTGGACCAGAACGAGACGGAGATGGTGGAGCACATCGTCTGCCAGATGGAGACGGAGAGCGGCATGGACCGGGCCGCCGCCATCGCGGACATGCGCTTTGCTTTCATCAAGGACGTGTGCGCCGAGACGGTGGTAAAGCCCCACGAGAGCCGTGAGCGGGCCCGGAGCGAGGCCGTGGACAGGATACTCACGGGCAAGTACACCGCCATTCCCTGCTTCATCGCCATCATGGCCCTGGTGTTCTGGCTGACTTTCGACCTGATAGGCGCCGGCTTGCAGGACCTGCTGGACATGGGCATCACCGCCCTGTCGGGGCAGGTGGACGCGCTGCTGGTGACCATACAGGCGGGGGACATTTTGCGCTCGCTGGTGATAGACGGCATCTTCGCCGGCGTTGGCAGCGTGCTCAGCTTCCTGCCGGTGATCGTGGTGCTGTTTTTCTTCCTGTCCTTGATGGAGGACAGCGGCTATATCGCCCGGGTGGCCTTCGTGATGGATAAGCTTCTGCGCAAGCTTGGCCTTTCCGGCCGGAGCATCGTGCCCATGCTGCTGGGCTTTGGCTGCACCGTCCCCGGCATCATGGCCACCCGGACCCTGCCGTCGGAGCGGGACCGGAAATTGACCATCATGCTCACGCCCTTCATGAGCTGCAGCGCCAAGCTGCCCGTGTACGCCTTTTTCACCGCCGCCTTCTTCCCGGCCTACCGGGGCCTGGTGATGGTCGGGCTTTACATCCTGGGCATAGCCCTGGGCATTTTGTTCGCTTTCCTCTTAAAGGGCACGGTGTTCAAGGGCGAGGCGGTGCCGTTTGTGATGGAGCTTCCCAACTACCGCATGCCGGGGGCGAAAAACGTGCTGCGCCTGATGTGGGACAAGGCCAAGGACTTCCTCCAGCGGGCCTTCACCATCATCTTCCTGGCCTCCATCGTGGTGTGGTTTTTGCAGACCTTCGACTTCCGGCTCAA
>CANQKA010000112.1 GCA_947624395.1 uncultured Oscillospiraceae bacterium | reverse complement strand
ATCAGCATCTCTCACAGCACCAGCGTCATCAAAATGGCGTCCTCTCTCGGTCTTTCATAGTAATTGGTCCGGCGGCCCACCTGGACAAAGCCGTGCTTTTCGTACAGCGCGATGGCCGCGGTATTGCCCTGCCGGACCTCCAGCGTGACGAAGGACAGCTCCTTTTCCATGGCCCGACCGACCACCGCGTCCAGCAGCGCGTCGGCCACGCCCTGGCGCCGGTGGGTCGGGTCCACGGCGATGTTGTCCAGGCTGCCCTCGTCCAGCACGGAAAACAGCACCGCGTAGCCCAGCACTGTGCCGTCCTCCTCGGCCACCAGCAGCCGCTCGGTCGCCTCGGCAAACAGCCGCTCCGGCCAGGGCTCCTCCGGGAAGCACATCGCCTCCAGCGCCGCCACCGCCGGCATATCCTCTTGTCTCGCGTTGCGGATGGTCATATTGCCTTTATCGCCTCAATTATTCCTCGCACTATTTCTTCCAGCGGAAGGCAGGGCGTGCCCTGGCCGGACATGTAGGGCACGTGCATGAACCCGCCCCGCACGCCGGGATATTCTCTTGCCAGTATGTGCAGCAGAGAGTACATCAGGTGGTTGCACACGAATGTCCCCGCGGTGTTGGACGCGCTGGCCGGCACGCCAGAGGCCCGAATGGCCTCCGCCATCGCCTTCACGGGCAGGGTGGCAAAATAGGCCGCCGGTCCGTCCGGCACGATGGGCGCGTCTGTGGGCTGGGCCCCGTCGTTGTCCGGGATGGACGCGTCGTCCACATTGATCGCCACCCGCTCCGGCGTCAGGCCCTCCCGGCCTCCGGCCTGACCCAGGCACAGCACCGCGTTTGGCCGCTCCCGGTCCAGGGCGCGGCGCAGCGCGGCCACGGACCCGGCGAAGGTGGTGGGCACCAGCAGCTTCACCAGCTCCACGCCATCTACCCGCTCCGGCAGAAGGCGCACAGCCTCCCAGGAGGGATTGACCGTCTGCCCGCCAAATGGTTCAAATCCTGTCAGTAAGAGCTTCATCGTCGTCAATGGGCGTCGGCCCAACTGTGGCCCGCGTGGGCGTCGGCGGTCAGCGGCACGCTATAATCCGCCGTGTGTTCCATCTCTTCCTTCAATATCGCCGCCGCCTTATCGGCCAGCGCCCGGGGGCACTCCACGATCAGCTCGTCGTGGACCTGCAACAGCAGCTTTGCCTCCGGCAGCTCTTTGGAAAGCCTCGCGTGCACCCGTATCATGGCCAGCTTTATGATATCCGCCGCCGTGCCCTGGATGGGCATATTTCGGGCCACCCGCTCGCCGAAAGAGCGCAGGTTATAGTTGGAGGCGGTCAGCTCCGGCATGGCCCGCCGCCGGCCGAACAGGGTGGACACATAGCCCCGCTCTTTGGCCTGGGCGATGGTATTTTCCATATATTCCCTTATGCCGTGGTACTTGGCAAGATAGGCGTCGATGTACTGTTTGGCCTCGGCCTGGGTCACGCCGATGTCCTGGGCCAGAGAGAAGGCGGAGATGCCGTACACGATGCCGAAGTTCACGGCCTTGGCTCTGCCCCGTATCTCATAGGTCACCTGGTCCAGGGGCAGACCGAACACCTGGCTGGCGGTGACGGCGTGGATGTCCTCGCCGGACAAAAACGCCTCCCGCATGGTCTCGTCGCCGGAGATATGGGCCAGCAGCCGCAATTCTATCTGGCTGTAGTCCGCGTCCACCAGGACGTTTCCCGGTCCGGCCACGAACATGCGCCGGATGCCCGCGCCCAGCTTGCGCCGCACGGGGATATTCTGCAAATTCGGGTCCCGTGAGGACAGCCGCCCCGTGTCCGTGACGGTCATCTGGAAAGTCGTGTGAATGCGACCGTCGGGACCGATGGCCTTTTGCAGGCCGTCGGTGTAGGTGCTCTTGAGCTTTGTCATCTCCCGGTATTCCAGCACCAGGGGCACGATGGGGTGCTTATCCTTCAGCCGGTCCAGCACGTCCGCGTTGGTGGACCAGCCCCGGGCATACCGCTTGCCGCCGGGAAGCTTCAGCTGCTCGAACAGCACGTCCCCCAACTGCTTGGGGGAGTTGATGTTGAACTGGCAGCCCGCCGCGTCCCATATGCGCTGCTGCAGCTCCGCGATGCCCCCGCTCAGTTCCTGGCCGAAGTCGTACAGCGCCTTCCTGTCCGCCAGAAATCCGGTCCGCTCCATTTCCGCCAGCACCGGGCAAAGGGGCAGTTCAATGTCGTAATAGAGCCCGCGCATGCCAAGCTCATCCAGCTTCCCCGGCAGCACGGCGTACAGGGCGTACACCGCCTCGGCCCCGTCCAGCTCCCGGCCCAGGTACCGCACGGTCAGTTTTTCCAGCGCGTAGTCCGACGCCAGCGCGTCCAGCAAATACCCGGCCAGGGCCGTGTCGAACTGGAAGCCCTCTGTGGAAAGCCCCTCCGCCAGCAATAGCGCCATCAGCTCTTTTATATGATGGCCCAGCTTTTTTATTTCCGGGGAAAATACGGTTCGCAGCAGCTCGTTGTACCCCTCGCCGCCGCTGGACCAGTCCAAGTCGTACACCGTCTTGCCGTCGCACAGGCTCAGGCCGTCCAGCCCGTCATGGGTCACCACGGCCACGACCTCCGCCGTCCGGACAGCCGCCAGCGCCGCGGACGCGTCTCCGGCCACATGGGGCAGGGCAGGCGCAGCATTTTCCGGCGCGTTGTCGTCCGGGGTAAGGCCCCAGCGCTCGATGAACCGGCCGAACCCCAGCCGGCGGCACAGGGCGTACAGCGCCCCGCTGGGCCGCAGGGTCCAAAGCGCGTCCGCCGGGTCAAATTCTATGGGCGCGTCCCGGCGTATGGTCGCCAGGGTATAGCTCAACCGGGCGCTGCCCGCGCCCTCTTCCAGCTTCTTTTTTTGCCCCGCCTTAATAGACGGGTCATCCAGATTCTCATACACCCCGTCCAGGCTTCCGAACCGGTGCAGCAGGTCCAGGGCGGTTTTTTCGCCGATACCGGGCACGCCGGGGATGTTGTCGGAGCTGTCCCCCATGAGGGCCTTCAGATCCACCATCCCCACCGGTTCCAGGCCGTATTCCTCCCGGAAGCGGGCCGGGTCGTACTCTATCGTCTCGGTCTGGCCCATGCGGGTCTTGATGTGTACCACGTGGGTGGCGTCCGTAATGAGCTGAAAAGCATCCTTGTCGCCGGTGACGAGCCGGCAGTCCCACCCGGCTTTTTCACAGACCGCCGCCATGGTCCCCAGCAGGTCGTCCGCCTCCCACCCGGCCAGCTCGTACCGGCGGATGCCCATGGCGTCCAAAAGCTCCTTCAAAAGCGGTATCTGGGTCCGCAGCTCCTCCGGCATGGGCTTGCGCTGGGCCTTATAGGCCGCGCTCATCTCATGGCGGAAGGTGGGCGCGTGCACGTCGAAGGTCACGCACACCGCCTCCGGCGATTCCAGCTCCAACAGCCGCTGCAAGATGGCGATGAAGCCGTACACGCCGTTGGTCGGCGTGCCGTCCGGGGCGTTGAGCATATGGATACCGAAAAACGCCCGGTTGACGATGGAGTTGCCGTCCAGGACCATGATCTTTTTTGCCGCCTCGCCCATGCCGCCCGTCCTTTCCGT
>CANQKA010000111.1 GCA_947624395.1 uncultured Oscillospiraceae bacterium | reverse complement strand
GCGGAGGCGTTCAGGGAGTTGACCCTGCCCATGAGCGGGATGCTCATGACAAAGTCGCAGCTTTCCCGGACCAGGCGGCTCATGCCCGCGCCCTCGGAGCCTATCACCAGGCATATGGGACCTTTCATATCGGTGCTCCAAAGGGGGCTTTCCCCGCCGGCCTCCGCGCCGTATATCCAAAGGCCCCGGTCCTTCAGCGTCTGCAAGGCGGCGGCCAGATTGGGCACCCGTGCGATGAGCATATGCTCGGCGGCGCCGGCGCTGGTCTTGTCCGCGGCGGCGGTGATACCGGCGCTGCGGTGCTTGGGGATGATGACCCCGTGGGCCCCGGCGCACTCGGCGCATCGGATGATGGCCCCCAGATTTCGTGGGTCCTCGATGCCGTCGCACACCACCACGAACGGGTCCTGCCCCAGCTCTTGCGCGTGGGCCAGGATATCCTCCGGGTCGCAGTACTCCCGTGCGGCGGCGACGGCGATGACGCCCTGGTGGGCGCCGGTCTTGCTCATGCCGTCCAGCTTACGCCTGTCGCACTCCGTCACCACGGCCCCGGCATTTTTGGCGCTGGACGCGATAAAGGCCAGGGCCTTATCGCCGCTTCCCCGGACGAGAAACACCTTGTCCAGCGGCCGGCCGGCGCGAATGGCCTCCATGACCGCGTTTTTTCCCTCTATTACGTTTTCTTCCGACATATTCATACAGATTGTACTATACCACAACGCTTTGCGTTTTGGAAGACATAATTTGGCTTTTGCGTGAAAAATATGGGTCACAGGCCGTCGTAACAAATTTAATGTGGACTTTGGCGGCAAAAAAGGGTATGATTAGCATGAATGGAAAGAGGTGACGGATATGAGACGGCTGAATCAGAAGATCGACCGGTTCTGCTGGGACCATCCCCGGTTTGGCATTCCCCGGCTGATGCTGTTCATCATCGGCGGCAACATTTTGGTCTATCTCATCTCCATGATGGACCGGACAGGCACGTTCGCGGGGCTTTTGAGCTTCCAGCCGGCGCTTTTTTGCCGGGGGCAGATCTGGCGGCTGGTCACGTTCGTGTTCGTGCCCAACACCAGCGGTATTTTGTGGCTGGCCATCTCGCTGTACTTTTACTATTTCATCGGCTCCAGCCTGGAAAACGCCTGGGGCGCGGGCCGGTTCACGATATATTATCTCACCGGCATGCTCCTGACATGTCTTTACTCGCTGCTCTTCTACTGGATAACGAAGCTGCCGGTGCCGGTCACGTCGGGGTATTACCTGAACATGAGCCTGTTTTTCGCCTTTGCGACGCTGTGGCCGGACCAGATGGTGCTGCTGTTTTTCTTCATCCCGCTGAAGATGAAGTGGCTGGCCTGGGCGGACGTGGCGCTGTTCGCGGTGGACTTTTTCCGCCTTTTGTTCTCCGGAGCGCGAGGGATGCTGTTCACCTACGCCCTGGGGCTGGCGCTCATCCCGGTGGTGGCGGTGGGCAACTATCTTCTCTTTTGCGGGGACTGGCTCTTTGACCGCATCCGGCCGAGCCGGGTCAAAAACCGCGCCCAGCAGCGGGCCAGGACCATCCAGTTCAAGCAGGCGGCCAAAAAGACCCAGGCCCAGCAGCAGGCCCAGGGGTACACCCGCAAGTGCGCCGTGTGCGGCCGGACGGACCGGGACTATCCGGACCTGGAATTTCGCTATTGCAGCCGCTGCGCCGGCTATCACTGCTTCTGCATCGACCACATCAACAACCATGTCCATTTCACGGAGTGAGCCATCATGGAACGGTATCCAAAAGACAAAGGACGGCGGCAGGCGCCGCGGTCAAAGCAGTTTCCGGAGCTGCCGACCAGGACGCTTCTGGAGGGCGCCGCGCTGCTGGCGCTGGTGATAGGGCTCGTGTTCCTCGTCCGGGGCGTGAAGCGCGCCGCCGGGGGAGAGGGAGCCGTGACGGCCGGCGCTGTTTCCGGCGAGTTCGTCGCCGACACGGCGGAGGGGGAGCAGCCTGACCAGGCCCCTACGCCGGAGCCGGAGCCCACGGCGCTGCCGGAATTTGTGCCGGAGCATCGCACCGACCCGGAGATCACCCGGACCAAGTACATGGTGGACGGGGAGGAGACGGACCATTACAAGGCCGACGAGAGCCATATCATCGACTTTTCCGGCCCCGATGATTATACCCAGCTGGAGGGCATCGTCACCTTCCGGGGCAACAATTTCCGCAACACGTCCAGCTATGGCACGGCTGCGCTGGACACGGCGGGCTTTGGGGACTACTGGACCGTGGAGACCGGCGCCATGGGCGGCTGGGGCGGCAGCGGCTGGACAGGTCAGCCCCTGGCCGTCAAGTGGCCCCAGGAGACGAAGCAGATCATGAACATGAAGGACTGGGCCAAGCAGAAGCAGGACCTGGTGGAGGTGATCTACGCCACCCTGGCCGGACGGGTATACTTCATCGACCTTGAGACCGGCCAGCAGACCCGTGACAGCCTCTATCTGGGCTATCCCTTCAAGGGCGCCGGGTCCCTGGACCCCCGTGGCTATCCGCTGATGTACCTTGGCGGCGGCGTGGCCGGGGACGGCACGCCCCGCATTCTCGTGGTCAGTCTCATCGACGGAGAGGTCCTCTTTGAGACCGGCAACAGCGACAAGTTCGCCCCTCGCGGCTGGTCCGCGTGGGACAGCGCGCCGCTGCTGGACGCCGAGACCGACCAGCTCATCTATCCCGGTGAGAACGGCGTTCTCTATCTCATCGACCTGAACACCTATTACGACCCGGCGGCCGGGACCATCGAGGTCCGCCCGGACGTGGTGAAATTCGCCTATTACACCAAGACGGGGGAGAAGTGGTACTACGGCATGGAGGACAGCGCCATCGCCTGGCGTGGTCATCTGTTCATCGCGGACAACGGCGCCAGCTTCCTGTGCATCGACCTGAACACGCTGGAGATCGAGTGGCGCTTTGACTGTTTGGACGACACCAACTGCACCGGCGTGATGGAGCTGGACGAGACGGGACACCCCTACATCTATATGAGCACGTCCTTCCACAACGGCTGGCGCAGTTCCACCACCGCCGAGATACCGGTCTGGAAGATCGACGCCGTGACGGGCAAGGAGGTCTGGCACCACAGCTACGAGTGCCACTCCATCACCGACCTGTCCGGCGGCTGCCAGGGCTCTCTCAGCCTGGGTACCGGCCCGCTGGAAGGCATTTTGTACGTGTCCATGGCCCGGTATCCCGACCTGAACGACGGCCACCTGCTGGCCCTGGACACGGAAACGGGCGAGGAGCTCTGGACCTTCCACTCCGAGAGTTACGGCTGGTCCACCCCCGTCACGTTCTATGACACCGACGGGTACGGCTACGTGCTGTACACCAGCGGCATCAACGGCGTGATGTACCTGTTCAACGGCAAGACCGGCGAACTGCAGGACACCTTCGAGTTCAACTGCACCATGGAGGCCACCCCCATCGTGTACAACAACACCGTGGTCATCGGCACCCGCGACCAGCATATCTACGGCATTACGCTGCAATAGCGCGGCGCACAAAAAACGGCCCTCCGGCGCTTGCCGGAGGGCCTTCAGGCCGTCAAAAAAGGTTTTTGACGGCCTGAAAACGCCGTGTTTTTCCCGGCGGCGAGCCGCCGCAAAAAACGCCGC
>CANQKA010000110.1 GCA_947624395.1 uncultured Oscillospiraceae bacterium | reverse complement strand
AGGTCCGCGTTGGGACTGGGCAGGGCCGTCTTGGACCCCTCCACCAATATCCCGGCCACGGGCCGGTCCAGCAGCGTCTGCAATATCTCACGCTCCCGGCTGACCTGGTTTTCCGTGGCGAATATGAGCACGGAATAGCCGTGGCGGGAAAAGACGCTTTGCGCGTCGTGCAGGACCGTGGGGAAGATATAGTCGTCCAGAAACGACGAGACCACCGCCACCTGGCGGGTGCCGGCGCTCTGGGTCATGCCGGTGGTATAGGTGCCGCTGCCGTGGCGGGACGCCACCAGGCCCTCCTCCGTCAAAATGCGGATGGCCCGACGCACCGTCTGGCGGCTGACGGAGTAGCTGGCCGAGAGCTCCGCCTCCGTGGGCAGCTTGTGCCCGCCCTTCCAGCCCTGCACATAGATTTCCTCCCGGAGCCTGTCCGCCAGGAGCCTGTATTTCAGCGCCATTGTACCGTCCCCTGTTCACAACATTTAATATAGGCATTATAGCACAGTCAAGCCCGGATGTCATAAAAACCGTACAATTTCCGCGCAAAAGATACAAATTTGGTGAATTTGTCCTTTTTTCGGCTAAAAAGAATACAAATCCTGCCCTACAGTCCGCGAAACACCCAAAACGGACCCGGCGAATGACCGGGAAATGAGCAATTTGCCCAATGCTTTCCCGTGGACGGCGCGGACCAGTAACCTTAAATTTGCACACCGATTTTAGGAAAAATCTAAAATTATTATACCACTTGTCAGGCATTTCGGAAGACTTTTCCAAAAGTTGTTTCATAATTATGCAAACCGTCGATAATTTGTCTTATTAATTGGCACGAATTTGGCGAAATAAACGAATATCCCGTTGACTTCTTCCCTCTTTTTTGCTTTAATACGAGTATCACAAGTCCGGCCAGTCCGGATAATTTTAGGAAGGAGCAATCCAAACATGAAGAAGATCCTTGCGCTTGTTCTTGCCCTGGCTATGATCCTGAGCCTGGGCGCCATCGCTTTCGCGGACGAGGACCTCATCAAGGTCGGCATCATCAACAACGACCCCAACGAGTCCGGCTACCGCACCGCCAACGACGCTGCCATGCGTGAGATGTTCTGCGAGGAGAATGGCTATGACGCCACCTTCTACAACAACAACGACGCCGCGCAGCAGATCGCCACTGCCCAGCAGATGATCCAGGACGAGGTGGACTTCCTTCTCCTCTCCCCCGGCTCCACCACCGGTTGGGACACCGTTCTGGAAGACGCCCAGGCTGCCGGCACCCAGGTCATCCTCTTCGACCGTATGCTGGAGGCTGACGACAGCATGTATGTTGCCGCCGTCGTGTCCGACATGGCCGCCGAGGGCGAGACCGCTGTGAGCTGGCTGGCCGATCAGGAACTGGAAGAGTACAACATCATCCACATTCAGGGCCACATGGGCTCTGACGCCCAGCTGGGCCGCACCGGCGCTCTGGACGAGAAGGTCGAGGCTGAGGACAACTGGAACTACGTGACCCAGCAGACCGCCGACTGGAACGAGGAGACCGCCCGCACCATCGTGCAGTCCGTCATCGACTCCGGCGAGTCCTTCAACGTCATCTATGCTGAGAACAACGGCATGGCCCGCGGCGCTGTTGCCGCTCTGGACGCCAACGGCATCACCCACGGCAAGGACGGCGACGTCATCGTCATCGGCTTCGACTCCGACAAGTGGGCCATGGAGTCCGTGCTGAACGGCGAGTGGAACTACATGGGCCTGTGCAACCCCATGCAGGCTGAGAAGGTCGACCAGATCATCAAGGACCTGATGGAGGGTGTTGAGCCCGAGGAGAAGATCATCTACTCCGACGAGCCGGGCTTCGACTGCGAGACCATCACCCAGGAGGACGTGGACACCTTCGGTACCTGATACCGTGACCGTCCAATAAAACACTTCGCATAATAAGCACGCGGCGCGGCTACTTGCCGCGCCGCGTGTGAATTTCTCAGAGGAATGGAGGTACGAACTATGCAGGAAGGCGCAATATTGCAAATGCGCGGGATCAGCAAATTCTTCCCCGGCGTCAAGGCCCTGCAGAACGTGGACTTTACGCTCCGAGCCGGAGAGGTCCACGCGCTCATGGGCGAGAACGGCGCCGGTAAATCCACGCTGATCAAGTGTCTGACCGGCGTCTATCCCAAGGACGAGGGCGAGATCTTCATGGTCGGCCACGAGGGTCCCGTTTCCATCCGCTCCCCCCAGGACGCGCAGAACATCGGCATCAGCACGGTCTATCAGGAGATCACCCTCTGCCCCAACCTGACGGTGGCGGAGAACATGTACATCGGCCGCACCAAGGGCGCTGTCACCCACTGGAAGCAGATGAACAAGGGGGCCGGCAAGATCTTACAGGAGCTTGGCATCCCCGCCGCGCCCAACCAGCAGCTTTCCAGCTGCTCCATCGCGGTGCAGCAGATGGTGGCCATTGCCCGGGCGGTGGATATGGACTGCAAGGTACTTATCCTTGACGAGCCCACCTCTTCCCTGGACGAGTCGGAGGTGGCAAAGCTCTTCAAGCTCATGCGTGACCTGAAGGCCCGGGGCGTTGGCATCATCTTCGTCACCCACTTCCTGGACCAGGTCTATGAGATCAGCGACCGCATCACGGTCCTGCGGGACGGCCAGCTTGTGGGCGAGTACGTCATCGAGGATATGCCCAGGGTCCAGCTGGTCAGCAAGATGCTGGGCAAGGACCTGGACGACATGGCCGACATCAAGAGCGAGTCCGGCGCTACCGCCGACATGAGCGGCACGCCTGTGCTGGAGGCCCATGACCTTTGCAGCAACGCGGGCATCAAGCCCTTTGACTTCTCCATCCACAAGGGCGAGGTCAACGGCTTCACCGGCCTGCTGGGCTCCGGCCGCAGCGAGTGCGTCCGGGCCATCTTCGGCGCGGACCGGGTCACCGGCGGCACCGTGAAGATGGACGGAAAGGACGTGCAGATCCACAAGCCCTTGGACGCCATGAAATGCGGCATCGGCTATCTGCCCGAGGACCGCAAGGGCGACGGCATCGTGGGCGACCTGTCCGTGCGGGAGAACATCATCCTGGCGCTGCAGGTCATGAAGGGATTCTTCAAGCCCTTCTCCCGGGCCCAGGCGGAGGCCTTCGCCGACGAGTACATCAAGAAGCTGGAGATCAAGACCGCGTCCTCGGATACCCCCATCAACTCCCTCAGCGGCGGCAACCAGCAAAAGTGCATCGTGGCCCGGTGGCTGCTCACCGACCCGAAATACCTGATACTGGACGAACCCACCCGCGGCATCGACATCGGCACCAAGATCGAGATACAGAAACTGGTCCTGCAGCTGGCCAGCGAGGGCAAGAGCGTCACGTTCATATCCTCCGAGACCGACGAGATGCTGCGCACCTGCTCCCGGCTCATCGTCATGCGCGACCGCAAGGCGGTGGGCGAGCTGTCCGGAGAGGACCTGACCCAGAGCAAGATCATGGCGACTATCGCAGGAGGTGATAAGCAGTGAAGAAGAAACAGTCCAATGAGAGCTTTTTCCGGCGGATCACCCGCCACCAGCTTTTCATCCCCGTGGCCGCGCTGCTGGCGCTGGTGGTGTTCAACCTGATCGCCGACCCGTCTTTCTTCTCGGTCAGCCTGAAGGAGAACAGCCTGGGCAACCCGGTCCTCAGCGGCAATATCATCTCCGTGCTGGATAACGCCTCCGAGCTGGTGCTCCTGGCCATCGGCATGACGCTGGTGACGGCGTCCTCCGGCGGACAGGACATCTCCGTGGGCGCCACGATGGCCATCGCCGGCAGCGTTATCCTCCGGCTGGTCTGCGGCGGGCAGGTCAGCGCTGACACCATGCAGACGCCCCTGATCCTGGCCGTTCTGGCGGGCATCGTGGTGACCATGGCCTTCGGCGCTTTCAACGGCACGCTGGTGGCCTACTTCAAGATCCAGCCCATGGTGGCCACGCTTATCATGTTCACAGCCGGCCGCTCCATCGCCGCCTGGATCAACAACAACCAGCTCCCCTTCATCAACGACGTGGCCTTTAAATACGCCGGTACTTTCCTGCCCGGTATCCCGGTCCCCACGCCTGTTTTCATCACCCTGTTCATGATCCTGGCGTTCTGGCTGGTGCTGAAGTTCACCAACCTGGGCCTGTACACCCAGGCGGTGGGCATCAACGCCAACTCCTCCCGGCTCAACGGCCTGGACCCCAA
>CANQKA010000109.1 GCA_947624395.1 uncultured Oscillospiraceae bacterium | reverse complement strand
TGGGGATGACCGGCGATTCCATGAACCGCTTGATGAACGTCGATTTCCCCGTCCGCACCGGCCCGACGACCCCCAGATAGATGTCGCCGTCCGTCCTGCGGGCAATATCCTCATAGATGCTGTCCACAACGTATCCCTCCAAGGCATGTTTGGTAAAACATACGCCCAGGAGGGATGGTTTATGACAAATTCAAAGAAACTGCACCGTCTGGCAGTGGACCTGGCTGACGGTCACGTCCAGGTCCGGAAATGCCTCCAGCAACCAACCGGCCAGCACCGGGACCACCACGTTCTCCGTGCAGAAATGGTCCGCGTCGATGAGGTTCAGCCCCAGGTGCTTGGCCTCCAGGAACTGGTGGTACTTGATGTCCGCCGTCACATAGGTGTCGCACCCGGCGGCGGCCGCCAGGTCCAGCTCGCCCCCGCCGGAGCCGCCGCAGACGGCCAGACGGTTCACGCTTCGGCCCGCGTCGTGATAGCGCAGACCGTTACAGTCAAGGGCCGATTTTACATGAGCCAGGAACTTGTAAAAGTCCATGGGCTCGGGCAGCGTTCCCACGCGGCCGATGCCGGTGTCAGGCTCCAAAATGCCGTCGGCAACGCCGCCCAGCGCTTCCATCAGCGCGTCGTTCACGCCGCCTTGGGCGGCGTCCAGGTTGGTGTGCATGCAGATGGCGGCCATATGCCTCTCCGCCAGGGCCAGGGCCTTCTGCCCTTCCCAGGTAGCGTCGGAAACGGTTTTTAAGTCGAAAAACAGCGGGTGGTGACTCACGATCAGCTCCGCGCCGATTTTTGCAGCCTCGTCTATGACCTCGTCCGTGATGTCCAGCGCCACAAGCACACGTCGCACCGGCGCGCTGCTGTGGCCCACCAGCAGCCCCACGTTGTCAAAGTCCATCTTCCCGGCCACCGGGGCCTTTTCGTTCAAAAGCTCAAATATCTCCCCTACCGTCGGCATGGTCCAGCCTCCTTTTTATCTCGTCGTATTCCCCCAGCAGCGCGGCAGCTTCCCCATCGTATGGCGCGGCCTTTGCGGCGCTGGCCCAGGCAGCGTTCAGGTAACGGGCGAACAGCGGGTCTGTTCCAATCTGGTCCAGCCGTCCCAGGCGCAGCTCCGCCGCGGTATAGGCGGGGCTGACGCCGCCCCGGACGCGCATGATGGGATAGACGCGCCCCGCGTCCTCCACCAGGCGCTCCGCTTCAATTAAATAGCCATTGTCAGTGAGCCACCGGCGCAGCGCCGCACGCTTGCTCTGGGGCTGCAAAATGAGCAGCGTGTCTCGCTTTGTCCAAGGCGCGGCGGATAAAATGGCGAGCATCGTCTCCCCGCCCATGCCGGCCAGGATGATCGTATCGGCGTCCGCTGGGCCGATGCCGGCAAGGCCGTCGGTCTGCATGAGGCGTATATGCCCGCCTGTGCCGGTCTTTTCCACCAGGGCGGCGGCGCTTTGCAGTGGCCCTGAGCGTATGTCCGTGGCCAGCACGCTGTCCGCCCTGCCGGACTGGACAAGCCACACGGGGACCATGGCGTGGTCCGTGCCCACGTCGGCAACCCGTGCGCCGGCCGGCACCTGCTCCGCCACGGCCATGAGGCGCGATGATAGATGTATCATAAAAAATAAAAAAACGGCGGGAATATCCCGCCGGTGTGTGGGTCCTTACGCGGTGGCGTTCGCGGCGATGAAGTCGTTGACCTCTTTCACAAAGGGCTCGACCTCCACGCCGTGGGCGCGGCATGCCTGCTCCACGCTCTCCCCCGTGGCAAAGGCGCAACCCAGGCAGTGCATGCCGATGCGCTGGAACAGGGGCTGGGTCTGGGGGGCGTTGACCATGATATCGTAGACGATGGTATCTTTCGTGATCTGATACATTGATGATTCCTCCTAACGCAAATTCACGATGGCATTATTATATGCGACCGTGCCGCAAATTTCAACATAAAAATAGAGGAAGCGGCGTCGCTTCCTCTATTTTTGACGGCCGGTCAGATCAAAGCTCACCGGCGCGGATCTTGGCGAAGCAATCGCTGCAATACACAGGACGGTCGCTCTTGGGCTCGAAGGGAACGCGAGCCTCTCCGCCGCAGGCGGCGCAGGTAGCGGTGAAGTACTCCCGGGGACCGCGGGCCGCGGCCTTGCGGGCGTCACGGCAGGCCTTGCAGCGCTGGGGCTCGTTCTGGAAGCCGCGCTCCGCGTAAAACTCCTGCTCACCGGCGGTGAACACGAACTCCTGTCCGCATTCCTTGCATACAAGGGTCTTGTCTTCGTACATTGTGGTTCCTCTCTTTTGATAGTTTTCCCATATCGGGCAGTTTATTGCGATCAGCTTGCGCTGTTATCGCCGGGGGTCAGCTTGGCCAGCTTGTGCCGTATGCGCTGCACGGCGTTGTCCACCGCCTTGACGTCGCGTCCCGTACTGGCGGCGATCTCCCCATAGGAAAGGCCGTCCAAATACAGCCGCAATATCTCGGCTTCCAATTTTGACAAGCACCGCGAATAGGTGGAAATAAACTCTTTTTCGGTCTCTCTGGCCAGAACCTGCTCCTCGGGACTGCGCTGATAAAAGTGGGCGCCTAGGGCTTGGGAACCATCTGAGAGGACTTCATCCAACGGTACGCCGTCGTTGAGCGGCGCGTTTTTTCTACGCTGGGCACTGCGGACTGCGGATCGGATGCGGTTGTGGATACAGGCCTGCGCGAACGTTCTGAAAGAAGCGCCCTTGTCCGGCTCGTACTCCCGCACGGCGGACAGAAGCCCGATCATGCCTTCCTGGATCAGGTCTTCGTTGTCGCCGCCGATCAGGAAATACGGGCGCGAACACATGCGCACCTCGCGCACATAGCGCTGCACCAGCTCTTCCTCCGCCGAGGCTATCTGCTGTTTGGCGAGGGCTTGCAGCTGTTCATCCGATCGGTTTTTATAATCCAAATCACACACCAAACATTATATCGCTTTACAACAGGAAGTCAAGCACTTTTTACAAAATATGTTGCGAATTTCCAGGAAAATTTGACATTTGCCGACACGTTTTTCACAAGTCCAGCCGCTGCTGGCCCAGATATTCCAGGCCCAGGTGCTCGTATGCTTTTTGCGTGACGCACCGGCCCCGGAGCGTGCGGGTCAAAAATCCCTGCTGCAGCAAAAACGGCTCGTAGACATCCTCCAGCGTGACGGCTTCCTCGTTGATGGTGGCGGCCAGGGCTTCCAGGCCCACCGGTCCGCCGTTATACAGCTCGATGATGGCCCGGAGCATGCGCCGGTCCACGTTGTCCAGGCCCTCCTTGTCCACTTCCAGACGGCTCAGGGCCTCGTCGGCAATGGGCTTGGTGATGACACCCTCCCCTTTCACCTGGGCAAAGTCACGGACCCGGCGGAGCATGCGGTTGGCGATACGGGGCGTGCCACGGCTGCGGGAGGCGATCTCCGTGGCGCCGTCGGGCTCGATGGCCACGTTCAAAATGCCGGCGCTGCGCTCCACGATGGCCCGCAGGTCATCGGTGCTGTAAAGCTCCAGCCGGAGCACCACGCCGAACCTGTCCCGCAGGGGCGCGGAGAGCTGGCCGGAGCGGGTGGTGGCGCCGATGAGCGTGAAGTGGGGCAGGTCCAGACGGATGGAGTTGGCCGAGGGACCCTTGCCCAGGATGATGTCGATGGCGTAATCCTCCATGGCGGGGTACAAAATCTCCTCCACGGAGCGGTTCAGCCGGTGTATCTCATCCAGGAACAAGATGTCGTTTTCCTGTAAATTGGTCAGCAGCGCCACAAGATCGCCCGGTTTTTCGATGGCGGGGCCGGAGGTGATGCGCATGTTGACGCCCATCTCATTGGCGATAACGCCGGCCAGAGTGGTCTTGCCCAGACCCGGAGGGCCGTGAAGCAGCACGTGGTCCAGCGGCTCGTTTCTGAGCTTTGCGGCCTGGATGAATACCGCCAGGTTTTCTTTGGCCTTTGTCTGGCCCGTATAGTCCTCCAGCCGCTTGGGACGCAGGGACGCCTCCGTGGCGTCCTCCGGCTGGAACGTGGCGGTGGTCAGGACCTGTTCAGGTTCCTCCGAGGAAAAATTGATGCTCATGGAATGCGTACCCCCTTCCCGCTTACTGCATCATATTGCGCAGGGCGGCCCGAATGGCGTCCTCCAAGCTGAGGGCGTCCAGGTCCACCCCTTTGAGCGCCGCGCTGCACTCGGCGCGGCTGTATCCAAGCACGGTCAGCGCGCTCATCACGTCCGCCAGCTTTGTCCCGTCCCCGGCTACAGCCGCCGTGGGCATGGTCACGCCGCTGGGCGTCAGGCCCTCCGCCTGCTTGCCCATCTTGTCCTTCAGTTCCAGAATGATACGCTGGGCAAGACGCTTGCCCACGCCCTGGGCGGCGGTGAGGGCCTTTTCATCGTCGTTCAGCACCGCCATACACACCCGCTCCGGGG
>CANQKA010000108.1 GCA_947624395.1 uncultured Oscillospiraceae bacterium | reverse complement strand
CTCAGGGCCGCGGCCTCCGCGTCGTCCGGGCTCATCATAAAGGTGCCGATACCCACCAGGGGCATCTCCACGCCGTTATTAAGGGTGATGGTCTTTTTCTCGCTCATTGTTCCGCGCTCCTTTGTCGTTATTTGATGGTCCCATTGTACCGGCAAGTCGCGGAAAACAGAAGTCTCGAAATGTTATAAGGTTTATACCTCCGGGTGCGGACTTAAGGCGCAGATCACTTTTCAAAATTCCTTGCCATGTTTCTATATTCTCTGGGGGTGCAATTATAAAACCGCCGGAACAGCTTTGTAAAATTGCTTGGGCTGTTGAACCCGCACGAGATGGCGATCTCGGAGATCGTGCTGGATGGATGTTCTGCAAGCTGCGCCGCGCCCTGCATGATCCTATACTTCAAAAGATATTGCATAGGAGAGGTCTGGATCGATCTCTGAAAGCAGCGCAGACATTCTCTTTCGCTGACGTCTGCCGCTCTGGCAATGTCCGTCAGTGTGATATCGCGGGAATAATTATCCTGGATGAATGAGAGCATCTCGTGAATACGAAGATCGTTTTGGCTTGGTCCCGTATTGCCTCCAGGGCGCGGTTTCAGCTGTTGATACAAAACAAAACATAGTTTCGACAGCTCGTCCCTGACTATAAATTCAAAGCCGGACGTATCGTTGGCCAGCGCGTCAAAGGCACAGACAAAGGCCCGCAGCGCCAGTTCATTCGTCTCGCGTCTGAGTACAACCCCATCAAATGAGGAACAGGCTATCAACGGAAGGATATATTTTTGCGCGTACACGGTTTGGTCGTTCCCGGTGATCAGCGCTGGGGAAAAGACCAAGGAATCCAACCTGCACAGCGGGTCGGCGGCCGCATAGTGCAGAACGTCGGCGTTCACCACAACGGCCTCTCCCTCATGGAGAAGATACGTCTTTTGGGGGACACGGACGATCAAGCGTCCTCGCCGTACATACATGATCTCCATCTCGTCATGCCAATGCCAAAAGACCACATCGTCTGCTCTCGCTGTATACAGCTTTGAATAACCGGCACATGGAAAATCGACCGTTCCGTGCGCTTTCAATTCGCGTCTTGTGCTGTTCAACGTCAGTCCACACACTTGTAGTGCCATGCCGTTCCCCTCGCTTTGGCGGTTTTATTATATTATATGTCCATATACAGCTTGAATCAAGATGCAATTGACGGTATTCTTTTATAAAAGTTTCTGTTACATATTTTTCTCTTTGCGTGCTCTACCATTGACCATGGGGAGGCGGTACGAAGATGACGATGGATTGGAACGCGGCAGAGGCATCGCTTTGCGCGGCGCTTCGATCCAATCCCGGACCCTGGGGAGATCATAGCCGCTACGTTGCGCAAGCCTGTGAGGTGATCGCATACTACTACGGGGGATTGGACCTCAATGACGCCTATTGCTATGGCCTGCTGCATGACATTGGCCGTTACGCTGGCGTCAGTTCGGAGAAGCATTTGATCGACGGCTATACATACTGCATGGCGAGAGGATGGAAAAAAGCGGCGCAGATCTGCATTTCCCATGCTTTTGTGATACAGGACATCTCCGCCTCTATTGGCGCGTTCGACGTAACCAAGGAAGAATACGAATTTATGGAAAAGTTCATAAAAAAAGCGGTCTACGACGATTATGACCTGCTCGTTCAGCTATGTGACGGACTGGCTATGCCCACCGGCTTTTGCCTTTTGGAAAAGCGGTTTGTAGATGTAGCACTCCGATACGGGACGCATCCCGCTACAGCTCCCCGTTGGAAACGGACATTGGAGATCAAGGCTCATTTTGAAAACAAGATCGGATGCTCGATCTATGACCTTCTCCCAGGCGTTGTGGAAAATACGTTTCAGTAGAAACGAGGTGAGGAAAACGATATGCGCTCAAATTTAGTACGCCGAACTATCGCTATGCTCGGCGGGATCTTTATCATGGGCCTTGGCGTTGCTCTTTTTCGATTCTCATGTATGGGAAATGATCCGGCCACGGCCATGGTCATCGCCGCAAGCGACCGCACTGGGGTCAAATTGTCGGTCGTTCTGATCCTTGTCAACACGGTTTGGTTTTGCCTGGAAGTTCTTTTCGGACGAAAATATATCGGCGTCGGCACATTCGTGAATTGGTTTGCCGTGGGGCCGCTGATCACGTTTTTTTCAGAATGGCTCTATTCTCATTGGTCCGTTCCGCAGACGTTTTTCTCCCGCCTGATGGTCATGGGGTGTGGCGTCCTTATTTTGAGCCTTGCCACCTCGCTATATCAGACCGCTGATTTGGGCGTAAGTCCATACGATTCCGTCTCCATCGTCTTGGCCGAGCGGACACCGATACCCTATTTCTGGTGCCGCATATGCACCGATTCTTTTTGTACGGCAGTCACTTTCTTGCTTGGCGGCACTTTGGGATCGGGTACGCTTGTCTGTGCGTTGGGCTTGGGGCCATTCATCGCTTTTTTCACGCGCTATGTCGCCCAAACACTGTGCGGCACAAAGGATTTAGAAGAAGGTGGCGGACTGTGATCAAATTGGTCGCCTGCGATATTGATGGTACGTTGCTCCAGGGTGAGGACGAGGCCATCGCCAACGCTGTTTTTCACGAGATCACCAGGCTGCAGAGGCGCGGTATCCAATTCTGCCCCGCCAGCGGCAGGCAGTACAGCAGTCTCAGGAGACTCTTTGCACCCGTGGCGGACAGCCTCTATTATCTCTGTGATAACGGAGCCGTAGTGTTTGGCCCCGGCGCACACGGAGCGGTGCTGGCAAAGGAAGCTATGGATCAGCAGTCTGCTCTCAAGCTGTCACGGGAGATCATAGCCGCCAGCGACTGTGAGGTGATGATCTCCGGCGTGGACACCAGTTATCTTTGCCCGAAGCACAGCGACATGGTGGAGCTGGTCAGAGATTTTGTGGGCAATAATGTCTCCGTTATAGCTTGCCCGGAGGATATACCTGAGCAGATCATTAAGGTGTCCGCTTATTGCCGTCACGATGCGCGGGAAGAAGAACACGGCGCGTTGTCCCGCTGGAAAGATACATTTCATATGGCTTTGGGAGGCGGACCGTGGCTGGACTTTACCATAGCCGACAAGGGCATCGGCTTAAAAAACCTGTGTGATGCCCTGCGGACCGCCCCGGACGAGGTCATGGCTTTCGGGGATAATTATAACGATGTTCCCATGCTGGAGCTGGCGGGGACCGCATATATCATGGACAGCGCGGCCCCGCCCCTTCGCCGGATGTTCCCAAAGCATTGTTCCAAAGTAGAAGAAGTATTGGCACGGTTATAAGCAATAAAAGCTAAAGAACAGGAGGGTCTATCATGTTCGGTCATCCAAAGGATCAAAAAGACCTCGTAGAACCAAACGCAGGGACCGATTTATCGTGGAAACACCGCCTTTTGAAAAAGGCGAAGAAGAAAGAGAAGCGGCGCATGGAAACGGAACAAAACGCCGCAAAGCGGCAGATGATACAGGACGCCGTCGGGCGTAAGCGATCCTGACATTATTGTTTGAGCGGTGAGTCTGGTAAACCAACGGAAAGCGACACAATATTGAACGCCTCCCTCTGATGAGGGAGGCGAATCTCTGGAATCGTGCCGTCTCAGTATAAGGTTTATGCCTCCGGGTGCGGACCCGTCACAGGCCGGTGTTCAGCGCCGCGATCCGCCGCTCCAGAGCCTGGGCAAATCGGGTGACGTGCAGACCGTCGATGAAACGGTGGTTCACTTCCAGGCACAGGGTCAGATACTTGCGGCCGTCCCGGTCTGCGAAGCGCCCCCAGGCGACGCGGGGAACGGTGTCGTCCTTCATGTTGGGGTCCGCCCGATCGAACTCGTTGGTCAGCGCCGTCAAAGCCAGACCCGGCGTGCTGGAAAAATAGACCAGCTCGTCCGTTTCGCTCTTTTGGTCCAGAAACGCCTTCTGTGCGCGGCTCTTTTCCGCCGCGGCGCGGCAAAATGCGTCCAGAGAAGGCCCGGCGGGCAAGGTCACGATATGAAAGATCTCGCTGCCGGGGTGCATATCCGTGAAGCTGGGTTCGCGCCGGTCCAATAAGGCCACGCGCCCATCCCGGATGGCGTAGCGGAAATTTTCTACGTCGTTGATCGCCTCGTTGCACAGCCAGACCATCCCCAGATAAAAGGACAGTCCCCGCTGCTTCACATAGCGATATACTTCCGTTACATCTTCCTCAAAGCAGATCGCATAGAACGGGTCAGACACCGAGGAAAAGTGCTGGAAAACCTCTCGCCGGGGCCATGTCTCTACGTCGATAAACTCCATCTGGCGCTAACCTCCTGTCTGGCAGGCATTGTACCATACCACCGGGAAATAGCAACGGTTTTGTTTTTACAGGCACTCCTTCAGAAGCTGGAATATCTCCTCCCGGTCGAACTTCTTGCAGCAGCCCGCCGTGAGGTTGCAGGTGTCCGCCGTGGCCCGGA
>CANQKA010000107.1 GCA_947624395.1 uncultured Oscillospiraceae bacterium | reverse complement strand
CGTGGCCGGCTCCGCCCTCATCATGTGGCTGGGCGAGCAGATCACGGAATTCGGCATTGGCAACGGCATCTCCATCATCCTGTTTGCCAGCATCGTCAGCCGTTTCCCCTCCAGCATCATCAGCACCGTCACCAACGTGGCCGGCGGCACTGTTGCCTGGTGGGCGGCCGCGCTCACGTTCCTGGGAGCGCTTGCCATCATCGTGCTGATCGTGTTCGTGAACGACGCCGAGCGGCGCATCCCGGTGCAGTATGCCAAGCGCGTGGTGGGCCGGAAGATGTACGGCGGCCAGAGCACACATCTGCCCATGAAGGTGAACATGTCCGGCGTCATGCCCATCATCTTCGCCCAGTCCATCGCCACCCTGCCCGGCACCATCGCTCAGCTTGCCGGCTGGCACGGCAGCTTCTGGAGCTATATCTCCAAGCAGACCACCTGGACGTTCATCATTGGCTACGCGCTGCTGATAGTCTTCTTTGGGTACTTTTATTCCACGATTCAGTTCAACCCCATCGAGATCAGCAACAACCTGCGTAAGAACGGCGGCTTTGTCCCCGGCTATCGCCCCGGCAAGCCCACCAGCGAGTTCATCCAGCGTGTGCTCAACAAGATCACACTGTTCGGCAGCGTGTATCTGTGCATCATCGCCACGGTGCCCTATATCGTGAGCAAGTACTCCGAGACGGCTTCCACCCTGGGCATCTCCCTGGGCGGCACGTCCATCATCATCGTGGTCGGCGTGGCTCTGGAGACGGTGCAGGCCCTGGAGAGCCAGATGCTCATGCGGCACTACAAGGGCTTCCTCGAATAAGAATAAGTCAGGAGGGCACTAAATCATGAAAATTATTATGCTTGGCGCCCCCGGCGCCGGAAAGGGCACCCAGGCGGAGATCATCTCCAAAAAGCTTGGCATTCCCACCATCTCTACCGGCAACATTCTCCGTGCGGCCGTCAAGGCCGGCACCCCCGTGGGCCTGCAGGCCAAGAGCTACATGGACGCGGGCAAGCTGGTCCCTGACGACGTGATCATCGGCATCCTGGCCGAGGCTCTGAAAGGCCCCGAGTGCGCCAAGGGCTATATCCTGGACGGCGTGCCCCGGACCATTCCCCAGGCCGAGGCCATGGAACAGCAGGGCGTGGACATCGACGTGGCCCTGGACCTGGCCGTGGCGGACGAGGACATCGTCGCCCGTATGGGCGGCCGGCGGGTGTGCCCCGTGTGCGGCGCCACCTACCACATTGTCAACGCCCCTCCCGCGAAGGAGGGCGTGTGCGACAAGTGCGGCGCGGACCTGATCATCCGGGCGGACGACGCTCCGGAGACCGTGAAGGACCGCCTGCGCACCTATCACGAGCAGACCGAGCCTCTGCTGGCGTTCTATCAGGAACGCGGAAAGCTCAAAACCGTGCATAACAAACCCTCTATCGAGGAGAACACGGCGGAGATAATGAAAGCCCTGGGGATCTGATAATGAGCAACATCATTGTCAAATCCCCCCGGGAGATCGAGCTGATGCGACAGGCGGGGCGTATTACCGCGGCTGCCCGGACCCTGGCCCGGGAAATGGTAGCCCCCGGCGTCACAACGGCTCACATCGACCGGGAAGTGCGACACTTCATCGAGAAGAGCGGCGCCACCCCCACCTTTCTGGGATACGGCGGATTTCCCGCCAGCGTGTGCCTGTCCATCAACGATGAAGTGATCCACGGCATCCCCAGCCACCGCGTCATACACGAGGGCGACATCGTCTCCGTGGACGTGGGGGCCACCTGGAAGGGCTATGTGGGCGACTGCGCCGGGACCTACGTTGCAGGAACCGGCTCAGAGGCGGCGAAGAACCTCATCGCCGCCACGCGGCAGAGCTTTTTCGAGGGGATAAAATACGCCCGTGCGGGCAATCGCGTCGGCGACATATCCCACGCCGTGCAGGAATATGCTGAGAAGAATGGCTATTCCGTGGTACGGGAATACGTGGGGCACGGCGTTGGCAGCGAGATGCACGAGGCGCCGGAGGTCCCGAATTTCGGCCGGCCCGGACGTGGTCCCACCCTTGTAAAGGGCATGACCATCGCGGTGGAGCCGATGGTGAACGCGGGCACATGGGAGGTCAAAGTCCTGCCTGACGGCTGGACCGTCAAGACGGCGGACGGAAGCCTTTCGGCCCATTACGAGAACACCATCCTCATCACCGACGGGGAGCCGGAGATCCTGACCTGGGCGGAGGACCTGTAATGCAGCGACCCAAGCCTTACGACATCGTCGTGTCCCTGGCGGGGCATGACGCCGGGAAGCTCTACATGGTCACCGGCGCCGCAGGAGAGCGGCTGCTCCTGCGGGACGGGAAGCTCCGCAGAGAATCGAACCCAAAATGCAAAAGCCCCAAGCATGTGCGTCTCGTGGCTGAGGGGAACGCTCCTCCGGCAACGGACAGTTTCATCAGGCGGACATTGGCACAGGCGGCGCGAGACGCCGCGGCGAAGGAGGGAAAACTTCTTGGCGAAAGATGACATGATCGAGCTGGAGGGCACGGTGGTCGAGTCCCTGCCCAACACCATGTTCCAGGTGGACATCGGCGGCGGACACACCATTCTGGCCCACATCTCCGGCAAGCTCCGGATGAACTTCATCCGCATCCTGCCCGGGGACAAAGTCACTGTGCAGATGTCGCCCTACGACCTCACCCGAGGCCGCATCACCTGGCGCACGAAGTAAACAACTGCGTTAGAACCTGAAGGAGGCTTATAACATGAAAGTCAGACCCAGCGTAAAGCCCATGTGCGAGAAATGCAAGGTCATCAAGCGCCATGGCCGGGTCATGGTGATCTGCTCCAACCCGAAGCACAAGCAGAGACAAGGCTGAGACGCCTATCTTGAGGAAGAAAGGACTGGTCAGAAAAAATGGCACGAATCGCCGGCGTTGACCTGCCTAAGGACAAGCGCGTGGAAATAGGCTTGACCTACGTCTACGGCATCGGCAGGACATCCGCAAAGAAGATACTGGACGAAACCAGGATAAACCCGGACACCCGCGTGAAGGACCTCTCCGAGGCGGACGAGGCCAAGCTCCGTGAGTGCATCGACAAGGAGTATGTGGTGGAGGGCGACCTCCGCCGGCAGAACGCCTTGGACATCAAGCGGCTGATGGAGATCGGCTCTTACCGCGGCACCCGCCACCGGAAGGGCCTGCCCGTGCGCGGCCAGCGGACGAAGACCAACGCCCGCACCCGCAAGGGCCCGAAGCGCACCATCGCCAATAAGAAGAAGTAAGGAGGTAAGAGAAAAATGGCAACAGCTCAGAAGGGCAAGAAAGTCGTTCGCACCCGCCGCAGAGAGCGGAAGAACATCGAGAAGGGCCAGGTCCATATCAGCTCTTCCTTCAACAACACCATGGTCACCGTGACCGACCCCAACGGCAACGCCATCAGCTGGGCCAGCGCGGGCGGAATGGGCTTCCGGGGCAGCCGGAAATCCACCCCCTTCGCCGCGTCCACCGCCGCGGAGACCGCGGCCCGCGCCGCCATGGAGCACGGCCTGAAGACCGTGGAAGTGTTCGTCAAGGGTCCCGGCAGCGGCCGTGAAGCCGCCATCCGCGCCCTGCAGACCGCCGGCCTGGAAGTCACCATGATTAAGGACGTGACGCCCATCCCCCACAACGGATGCCGTCCGCCCAAGCGCCGCCGTGTCTGACGGAAAGGGAGGATAAGAAACTATGGCAAGATATACGAATGCGGTGTGCCGCATGTGCCGCCGCGAGAACCAGAAGCTGTTTCTGAAGGGCGACCGGTGCTATACGGAAAAGTGCTCCCTCGCCACCCGCGCCTATCCCCCCGGGATGCACGGCCAGGGCCGGAGCAAGACCTCCGAGTACGGCCTGCAGCTGCGTGAGAAGCAGAAGGCCAAGCGCTACTACGGCGTGCTGGAAGCCCAGTTCCGCAAGTATTTCGACATGGCCGAGCGCCGGCAGGGTCAGGCGGGCGAGAACCTGCTCAGCATCCTGGAGTCCCGTCTGGACAACGTGGTGTACCGTCTGGGCTTTGCCATGAGCCGCCCGGAGGCCCGCCAGCTTGTCAGCCACGGCCACTTCACCGTGGACGGCCGCAAGGTGGACATCCCCAGCTTCCTGGTCAAACCCGGCATGGTGATCTCTGTCAAACCCTCCAGCCGTGATTTGGAAAAGCTCAAGGCCAATGTGGAGGCCAACGCCTCCCGCCAGCCGCCCAAGTGGCTGGACTATGACGCGGCCAACATGCTGGCCAAGGTGACCGGCGTCCCCGCGAAGGAGGACATCGACCTGCCCATCGAGGAGCATCTGATCGTCGAGCTGTATTCCAAGTAAGCCCTCACAGATTGGTAAGCTGCAAATCACGCAGCGTCTATTGGCGCGCACATTTCAAAGGAGGGTAACAACACATGATAGAGATCGAAAAGCCGCGCATCGAAAGTGTGGAAAGCCCGACGGATGAGAGCTATGGAAAGTTCATCGTGGAACCGCTGGAGCGGGGCTACGGTACGACCCTTGGCAACTCCCTGCGGCG
>CANQKA010000106.1 GCA_947624395.1 uncultured Oscillospiraceae bacterium | reverse complement strand
TTTTCCGATTGGCCTTTGATGGTGTCGTGGTACACGAGAAATTCCCGCAGCACCTGGGGGGCCTCGTCCCGATAGCTCATAGGCACATCCTCCGAATTATGTTAATAATAGCAGAGGAGGAAAGCCTTGTAAAGTGGCAAAATACACAAATAATTCGGCATAATTAATATTATGCCGAATTTAGGGGAGGACTAGACCGATATGGCCCCGCCTATGTCAAATATGGGCTCGTCCGTGAGGAAAACCGGCTTTTTGCCGTGTGCGGCCAGAAAGTCCATAATACGGTCCCTGTCCGGGTGGGCGTTCAATGTTCCGGTGAACGCGACCGTGTGTGCATCTATTGTAAATGACGCGCCGCCGATGAAGCCATAATCATATCCGTCTAAGCGAATGTATCCCGGCGTTATCTCCAGCACGTCCATCCCGGCGTTTTTCGCGGCTCTGGAGACGCCAGCGTCCGCCGTGACGATGGAATGGTCGTCCACGACCAGTGCAGCGCATTTTGTATAACCCTGGGATACGGTCACCGGAATGCCGGCCATGATGTCCAAGACGGCCGGGTCCGCCGTTTTCGGGTCATAAATCGCGTACTTGCCTGTCCAACACGCGCACAAGCCCGCGTCACGGGGATAGTCCGCGCCCTGTTCAGCGGACGGTCGGACGGCGTATCCCCTGTTAGTTAAATACTTCACAAAGTCGGCGGCGTACAGCGCCCTGGCAACGACGGCGTTTTTGCCGCAGACGAAAACGTTTAAGTCCCCGTGGCCGGATAGTCTTGGGTCCAGCGCGGCATTATCGGGCAGCCAAAACACGTCTATCCCTTGGGCCGCAAGGCTTTGGGCCAGTTTGGGCCGGTATTTCTCCCCTATCAGGACCGTCACAGCGTCTTCTCCACAGCCTCCCGCAGGGTCCGCACGCGAATGAGTTCCAGGCCCTTGGGCGTTTTCAGCTCACCGCGGATACGGGCAGGTATCACGCACTGGGTGAAGCCCAGGCGGGCGATCTCCGATAGGCGCTGGTCCAATGCCTGGACAGAGCGTATCTCCCCGGTCAGGCCAACTTCTCCCACGGCGGCCAGCTTGTCCGGCAAGGGCGCGTCCCGGAAGCTGGACGCGATGGCCAGACACGCGGCCAGGTCGGCGGCGGGCTCGTCCAGCGTCAGACCGCCCACCACGTTCATGTAGGCGTCACAGGCGTTCACGTTCATGCCGCCCCGCTTTTCCAGCACCGCCAGCAGCAGGTACAGCCGGTTATAGTCAAAGCCGTTGGAGGTCCGTCTGGCGGAGGAAAAGCCGGTGGGTGTGACAAGCGCCTGGACCTCCGCCAGAATGGGTCGGCTGCCCTCCATCACGCACGCCACGCAGGTACCGGGCACCCCCGTGGGCCGGCCGGCCAACATGACCTCTGAGGGGTTCGGTACCTCCCGCAGACCCTCCCGGCACATTTCAAATACGCCGATCTCGTTGGTGGAGCCGAAACGGTTCTTCTCCGCCCGCAAAATGCGGTAGCTCAGGCTGCCGTCGCCCTCGAAATAGAGCACGCAGTCCACCATGTGCTCCAGCACCTTGGGCCCCGCGATGGCGCCTTCCTTGTTCACGTGGCCCACCACAAAGGCGGTGAAGCCGCTTGTCTTGGCAAGCTGCATGATCTCCATGGCGCACTGCTTCACCTGGCCCACGCTGCCGGGGGCGGTGCTCTGGCTGGGGTCGTACACGGTCTGTATCGAGTCGATGATGACCACGTCCGGCGTCAGATCCTCGATGGCGGCGATCACGTCGTTGATATCGGTCCCGGCCAGCACGTGCAGGTCCGCCTGGTCCACGCCCAGGCGCTGGGCCCGCATTTTGAGCTGGTGCTCGCTCTCCTCGCCGGTGACGTATAAAATGCTCTCGCCGGCGTCGATGCTGCCGCATGCCTGCAAGAGCATGGTGGATTTTCCGATGCCCGGCGCGCCGCCAAACAGGACGATGGAGCCGCGCACCGCGCCGCCGCCCAGCACCCGGTCCAACTCGTCGATGCCGGTGGAAAAGCGCAGTTCGTCCCGGTCGTCCAGCTCCGCCAGCTTTTTGGGCAGCGCCCGGCGCAGGGGCCGGACCTTCTCCGCCGCTTTTGGGGCCGCAGGCGCCTCCGTCAGGGTGTTCCAGGCCCGACAGCTGGGGCACTGACCCTGCCAGCGGGAGGTCTCATACCCGCAGGCGGAGCAGAAAAATACCGTTTTCTCTTTCATGTGGCAACTCCTCGTATGTATTGCAGATAGCTCCCCAGCAGCACGGCCGCCAGCTTCTCCCGGTAGCCGCCGTCCTGAAGCTTCGCCAGGTCGCCGGGGTTGGACAGAAATCCGCACTCCACCAGTACGGCGGTGCAGTTGGCGTTTTTCATGAGATACACGCCCTTGTCCGCCTTGGATGCCACCCGCCGGTTGTCCGGGCACAGCAGCGCCGTCAGATTGCTCTGGGCAAGCTCCGCCAGTGCGTCGCTGCCGGCGGCGGGACCGAAAAACACCTGGATGCCGTGTGGCGAGGCGGCGGGATAGTTGTTCTGGTGGATGCTCAGCAGCACGGCCCCGGCCGTGTTGTTCACAAGTCCCACACGGGCGTGCTGGTCCGCGATCTTTTTCGCCGCGATAGAATCAGCGTCCGACGGGTAGGCGATGTCCGGACCCGTGCGGGTCATGACCGTCTGTACGCCCCAGAACCGGGCCAGCGCCTCCAGGCGCAGGGCGATGTCCAGGTTGATGTCGCTTTCCAGCGTCCCGTCCGCAGCGGACGCGCCACCGTCGGCGCCGCCGTGGCCCGCGTCGATGACCAGCACCGGCGTCTGCACAGGCGCGTTAGTATGCAGCGACTTAGACTGCTGCACCAGCGCCGCCAGCGCCAATAAAACTGCCGCCGCCAGCGGATACCACCATTTGAATATGAATACCGACCTGTTGTGCCTCGGCCCCTTCCCCATCTGCACCACCTCGGTGCAATCTATGCGGCGGGCCAGGCCCGTATGCGGCGGATGGAAAAAAGAGGTATAATGGCGTTTCCCGTGCCATTATACCCCTAACAGGACCGCTGACGCAAGGTCTTATATGATGATGCAGATAAGGCTGTACCCGCCGTCGTTCACCAGGCGTTGGATGGTGCCTTGCAGGCGCTTGCGGATATTGGGGGGCATGCGCTGCAGCTTGCCGGTCAGCCCTTCTTCCGCGATGTCGTACAGGGACTTGCCGAAGATGTTGGACTCCCATATCCGGTTGATGTCCCCATCAAAGCCCTGCAGAAGGAAGCTCACGATCTGCTCCGACGCCTTTTCACCGCCCACCGCCGGGGAGACTTCTGTCTCCACCTGGGTGCGGAAAAGATGGATGGCGGGTGCGCTGGCCTTCAGGCGCACGCTGTACCGCCCGCCCTTGCTCACGATCTGGGGCTCCTGCAGCTCCATTTCCTCGGGACTTGGCATGATGATACCGTAGCCCGTCTGGCGGGCCTGTTCCAGCGCCTCGTGCACGTGGTCGTACTCGGTCTTAACGCTTTTCAGACTGCGCAGCAGCTCCATCAGGTCCCCGTCGTCGTGTATCTCAAAGCCGGACTGGTCGCTGATCGTCTTATAGTAGAGCGACTGTTCCAGCTCGATCACGGCGGTGGCCGTGCCGCAGCCTGCCTGGGCGGCGGTGATACGGGCGGAGCTTATGAGCTCGCTCTCGGTCAGGCTCTGCACGCCGGTATAGGCGTCCTGCAGGGCGTTCATCTTCTTCCCCGCCGTCAGGAGCATGTCGTAAAGGGTGCGTTTTAACTCGCTGTCCTCCGGCAAAGCCTCCGCCCAGGCCGGCAGCCACAGGCTCAGTTCTCCCAGCGGGAACTGGAACAGCACCGCTTTCATCACCGCGTGGATGTCCGCCTCGCCCATTTCCAGACAGTTGAGCGGCATGCAGGGTACCCGATAGCGCTCGGAAAGCTCCGACGCCAGGGCCGTGGCCGCAGCTCCCTCCGGCTCGGCGGAGTTTATCACCACGGCAAAGGGCTTGCCGATGTCCAGCAGCTCCCGTATGACCCGTTCCTCCGCCTGCAGATAGTTCTCCCGGGGTATCTCCCCGAAGCTGCCGTCGGTGGTGACGACAAGGCCGATAGTGGAGTGCTCGGCGATGACCTTACGGGTCCCCTCCTCCGCCGCCTGGGTCATGGGGATCTCATGGTCGTACCAGGGCGTGGTGACCATGCGCTCCGCGCCGTCCTCGTAAAGGCCCTCTACCCCCGGCACCATGTAGCCCACGCAGTCGATGAGCCGCACGGACGCCTTTGTCTCGTCCCCGAAGGCGAGCTCGGCGGCCTCCTCCGGGACGAATTTCGGCTCGGCGGTCATGACGGTCCGGCCGGAACCGGACTGGGGCAGCTCGTCGCGGGCCCGTTCCTTTCGGTACATATTGTCGATGTTGGGGATGACCTGGGTCTCCATGAACCGCTTGATAAAGGTCGATTTCCCCGTCCGCACCGGCCCGACGACACCAAGATAGATGTCACCGTCCGTCCTGCGGGCAATATCCTCATAGATGCTGTCCACAACGTATCCCTCCAAGGCA
>CANQKA010000105.1 GCA_947624395.1 uncultured Oscillospiraceae bacterium | reverse complement strand
CCCTCGGGCAGATCGCCCTGGGGGACCGTATGTTCCTCCATCTGCACAGCCTCGGCGCAGCCGGACAGCGCGCCCAGCGCCATCACCAGCGCAAGCAGCATGCAGAGCGTCTTCTTCATCTTCATGGTGTTTCTCCTTTCAAGGGGAAAAGTGGTTTGGATACGGCGCAGATCGCGCTTTTCACGACCTCTCTGCCTATAAAGACGGGAAATGCGGAAAAACGGCTCATGTTTTTTGCAAAAAAACTGAAAAAATTTTTCCTATCCGCGCCCTTATTATTAGAAACGATTATATAACCGCCGGCGCCGGAATGCAACATATTTCGTCTGCCAGAGCCGCCAAAGTTTCCCACCGGAACGGTCGGGCCTTTGGCGGGCCCGTCAATATTCGTATATGCCGCCGCCGGTGAACTCCCGGAGCATGGCGTCCGCGGGCAGGTATTGCAGGTCCAGGGGCACGAATTTTGCAAAGGCCGGTCCCACCTGCAAAAGCTCCTGATAGGGGATGTCCCGGGGGGCTTTGGCGAAAAGGGGCTCGGCGATGGGCCGCATGACGCAGGGCTCATAGCCAAAGGCGGTGTCCAGCTGCACGTCCGCCTTGTTCTTAAACGGTGAGATGTTGCGTATCTCCCCGTGGCGCACGTTCTCCCACATGCGCATGGTGTCCGCCGGGTCGCAGCCCCGGAAAAGCTCGTCCCGGACAACACGGCGGGTCAGGCGCAGCCAGGTGCCCTTGAAGGCGTACTCCCCGGCGTCGTCCACCACGTTGGACCGGGCGCTCACATAGAGCTTGAAGGCCTCCGGGTGCACGTCGGTGATGGAGCTGTTCAGGGCGTGGATGCCCTCGAAAATGACGATCTCGTTTTTGCCCAGCTTCAGGCTCATGCTGAACTTGATGGAGCGCATCTGCCGCGCAAACTCGTACTTGGGTACGAATATGCGCTCCCCACGGCTGAGCTGGGAGAAGTGCTCGTTCAAAAGGTCCATGTCCATGCACAGGGGGCTTTCCAGGTCCGGCTCCCCCTCCGCCGTGCGGGGCACGGTCTCGGGCCGGACGGTCTTGAAGTAGTTGTCCATGGAGATGCTGTGGCTGTTCACGCCACGACGGCTCAGCTCGTCCCGGAGCTTCATGGCCGTGGTCGTTTTGCCGCTGCCGGATGGTCCGGACAGCAGCACGATGGGACTGTGGGCCATATTGGCGATGATCCTCTCCGCCGTCTTGGCGATGCGGTCGTTGTAAATGCTGTCGCACGCGGCGACGAATCCCGCCGGGTCGTCGGTGACGGCGCGGTTGATGTCCTCCAGATCAAATGCCATTTTCTTCCTCCCTTTCTATGTACTCCCTGGGGTATTTGGGATTGATGTGCCGGGTCACGGACCCGTCCGGCCCGGTGCGCTTGGTGGACCCGCCGGCCCCCATGGCCAGCACCGGGGCCAGTTCCTCCATCATCAGGATGTTGTAAAGGCTGCCCATGCCCGGTTTTGTCCAGCCCACGTTTTCAAAGCCGCCGGACATGTACTTCTGGCGGTAGAGGTAATAGGGCTCGTACCCCGCAGCGCCCAAGGCTTGGCCGGCATAGTCCAGCATTTCGCCCACGGCGGTCCCGTCGGGCAGGTCCGCTTTTTGCTGGGCCAGATAGGACCCGTTTTTGATGGCCAGGGTGTGTACCGTCACGTTCTCCGGTCCGAGAGCCAGCACCTGTTCCACCGTGGCGCGAAAGCCAGCCGGCGTGTCCTTGGGAAGGCCAGCGATCAGGTCCATGTTCACCGCAAAACCGCCCACGTCCCGCACCAGGGCCAGCGCGTCCAGCACGTCCCTGGCCGTGTGCCGCCGGCCAATGGCCTGCAAGACCTCGTCGGACATGGTCTGGGGGTTCACCGAAACCCGGCTCACCCCGCGGGCCTTGAGCGCTTGCAGCTTCTCACGGGTTATCGTGTCGGGCCGGCCGGCCTCCACCGTGTACTCCCGCAGGGCTGAAAGGTCAAAGTGCGTTTCCAGCGCCGTGCAGAGCCGGTCCAGCTGCTCCGCCGACAGGGTGGTGGGCGTGCCGCCGCCCAGATACAGGGCCACGGGCCGCTCCCCGGCGGCCTGGACGGCCGCGCCGGTCCGGGCTATCTCCCGCAGCAGCGCGTGCAAATAGGGCTCCACCAGCTTCCCGGCCGCGGCCACGTCGCTGGATATGAACGAGCAGTAGGCGCACCGGGTGGGACAAAAGGGGATACCCACGTAAAGGCCAATGTCCCGCCGGGACAAGCTGGCCTTGGCCGTCAAAGCCGCACGGGCGGTCTTTTCGCACAGCGCCGCCCGGTCCGGGGCAACGTCAAAGTCCCGTGCAAAGTCCGCGGCGGACATTCCAGAACCCAGATACCGGGCCATGAGCTTGCCCGGTTTGACGCCGGTGAGCGCGCCCCACACGGGCTTTTTGGCCCCCGCGGCCAGGGCCGCACGGTAAAAGCTCAGCTTCACCGCCTGCTGCTCCATCCGCACCCGCTCCCGCTCGCTGTGCCAGGGGCGCACGTCCGCCCGGCCAACGTACGCCGCGCCGTTTTCCACCAGGCGGCACACCGCCGCGCCCTTTGCAAGGGCCACCTCCGCCCTGTCCCCCTCCGGGGCGTGGTCCGGGTAAACGGGCCGCCGGTCCGGGTACAGGGTCAGGAGCATTTGCTCCACGGCGTATTTATAGTCGTGTCCGATCAGATAAAGGTCCATGGGCCCGGGTCCTCTTGACAGAAATGAATCAGCTGTGATTTAATATCGGTATTAAATTCAGTATAGCACAGTTTTTTCAACTTCGCACCACTTTTCACAAGACAGCGGGGAGAGAGCATTGAACACGAACATCGCCATCGTGGGCGCGGGGCCCGCCGGCATCTTCACGGCCATCGAGATGCTCCGCCGGGGAAGCAAAAAGAAGATAACCATCCTGGAAAAGGGCAAGCGGGTGGAAAAGCGCCACTGCCCCAAGGCGGAGACGGGCCGGTGCATGAACTGCAAGCCCTACTGCGCCATCACCACGGGCTTTTCCGGCGCGGGGGCTTTCTCCGACGGCAAACTGAGCCTCAGCTGCGAGGTGGGCGGGGAGCTGCCCCAGCTCATCGGCGAGCGGCTGGCCCAGGACACGATAGATTACGCCGACAAAATTTATCTGGAGTTTGGCGCGGACGAGCACGTGGAGGGCCAGGAGGAGACGGAAGAGGTCAAGCGCATCCGCACACGGGCCATCCAGGCGGGGTTAAAGCTGGTGTCCTGCCCCATCCGCCACATGGGCACCGAGCGGGCCCAGCAGATCTATACGGACATCGAGCACTGGCTGCTGGACCGGGGCGTGGAGATACTGTTCGACACCGAGTGCACGGGGCTTCTTATCGAAAACGGCCGGTGCCGGGGCGTGGTATACTCCGACGGCCACGCCGAGCATGAGCTTCTGGCGGACGAGACGGTGGTGGCCACGGGCCGCCGGGGCGCGGACTGGCTGGAGGGCATGTGCTCCACCTACGGCATCGACCACGTGCCCAGCACCGTGGACATCGGCGTGCGGGTGGAGGTACGCAACGAGGTCATGGAGACGGTGAACCGGGCCTTTTACGAGTCCAAGCTCATTGGCTACCCCCCTCCCTTCAAGAACAAGGTCCGCACCTTCTGCCAGAATCCCGGCGGGTTCGTGGCCCAGGAGAACTACGACGACGGTCTGGCGGTGGTCAACGGCCACTCTTATAAAGAACTTAAGAGCGAGAATACGAATCTGGCGATCCTGTGCTCCCACAACTTCTCCGTGCCGTTCAATCAGCCCATCGCCTACGCGCAAAAGGTGGGGGAGCTGACCAATATGCTGGCGAACGGGCAGCTTCTGGTCCAGCGGTTCGGGGATATACTGGACGGCAAGCGCACCTGGCAGCGGGAGCTGGACCAGTCCAACGTCCGCCCCACCCTGCCCGACGCCGTGGCCGGGGACATCACCGCCGCCATGCCCTACCGGGCCATGATCAACATCATCAACTTCATCAAGGCCATGGACCAGGTGGTCCCCGGCTTCGCCGCCTACGAGACGCTTTTGTACTCCCCGGAACTGAAGTTCTACTCCAACCGCATCCGCATGGACGAGGACTTCAACACCAACGTGGCGGGGCTGCACTGTTTGGGGGACAGCTCTGGCTGGACACGGGGGCTGATGATGAGCTCGGTCATGGGCGTGCTCATGGGCCGGAAGCTGGCTTAATAGATTTGGATATACTACATTATATATACCGATACAGGAGGCATTCGTATGGCAAAGTCTGTTGTGTATTTCACCAAAGACCTGACCCCGGAAGGGGCCATCCGGCTCTATGACGCGCTGGGCGTGACGCTGCCCGGTAAAGTGGCCGTCAAGCTCCACTCCGGCGAGGTGGGCAACCAGAACTTCCTCCGGCCGGACTTCTGCAAGCCCATCGTGGAGCACGTGCACGGCACGGTGGTGGAGTGCAACACCGCCTATGAGGGGGCGCGCAACACCACCGACAAACACTGGAAGACCATGGAGCTGCACGGCTGGAGCCGGTATTTCACCGTGGACCTGCTGGACGGCCAGGGGCCGGACATGGAGCTGGCTATCCCCAACGGGAAGAAAATCAAGAAAAACTTCGTGGGCAAGAACATCAAAAACTATGACTCCGTGCTGGTCCTGAGCCACTTCAAGGGCCACCCCATGGGCGGCTACGGCGGGGC
>CANQKA010000104.1 GCA_947624395.1 uncultured Oscillospiraceae bacterium | reverse complement strand
TCCGGGTTGTGGCCCAGGTCCAGATACCGGACCTTGGTGCAGTATTTGAGGTTTTGCGCGCCGTTTTCGTTTTTGATGCTCACCCCGGCCAGAGACGCCAGTATCATCTCCACGTCGGTCTTGCAGGTGTAATAGGGGCCGAACCAGATGCGCCATATCACGTCGATGTCGGGGTAGTCGTCCCGGATGGCGGCCATATCCTCGTTGGACACGCCGCACCGGTCCATGTTCAGGGTCTTCAGCGCCGTCATGTATGGCAATATCTCCCGCACACCCGCGCCATTGTCGTCCATGGTCACGCATGTCAGGTCCAGTACCTCGTCTGCGGTGGAGATGGTCTTATCCCAGCGGGTGAACTGATAGTCGAACACGGCTTCCGGCCTTGCCCGCTGGAGCTTTCCCACGTCCTCCAGTGTAAGGTCGGTCGTCATGGGTATCTCCCTCTGGGCGGGCAGCACGACCCGCTGCACCTTTGGCAGCAGCGCCAGCTTTTCCGCCGCCTGGTCCACATCCTGGTGGCGCAGGTCCAGGTCCAGCTGTTTGTCGGAACAGGAAAAGCTCTGCCGCCCGATGCGCACGCGGTACACCAGCCGCGCATTGGGGAAGGCGCCGGTCAAAAGCGCCAGATCCTCGGCGGTGGGCTCCCGGTCGCCAAAGTAGATGGCCCGGAGATTTGGCATATAGTCCGCCAGCGCCGCAAGTCTCGCGATGCTGCCGTGGGACGGGACCGTGACCCTGGTCGTGTTTTCGTCCACCGTCTTGCCGCCGTAGGTCCGGCGTGGCGTGGGCGTTGGTGCGGGCGTAGGCGACGGTTTAGGCGTCGGCGTCGGTTTAGGCGTGGCCGTGGGGCGCTGGGTGACAGGCGGCTCGGTCCCGGCAGGCTCGGCGGAACTGTCCGCCAAGGCAAAAGCGCCGCCGCTTAACAGGACAAGCGCGGCCAGCACCGCGCAAAGGGCTCTTTTCATCCGCGTCACCTTTTATTGATAGGCGTGGGTACGGATATATTGCAGGATGGAGTTCAGCCCGTCCGGCGTCAGGTGCAGCCCGTCGCCGGAGTTATAGCTGCTGATGAGGTTGCCGGAGCTGTCCATCAACGAGTCATGGGTGTTGAGATAGCGCACGCCCAGCTCCTCCGCCACGTCCAATATCCACTGGTTGGCGGCGTTGATGCCCGCGTTGTCGATGCCCGCGGGGGCCTGACCGTCGATGACGGGATAAATGGACTGGCACATGATGCGGGTGTCGGGGCTGGCGGCCTGGATGGCCTGGACCAGATCGCGGTAATAGCCCTTGAACTGTTCCTCGTTCAGTATGGCCACGCCGTTGACGCCCAGGGTTATCACCAGATATTCCGGCTTCCGGGCGGCGGCGGTGTCCGCGATGGACAGGGTCTGGGAGGTGTCCGGGGACTCGGGGGCGCAATAGTCGATGGTCTCCACGGCCCAGTTGAACAGGGACAGGGTGCCGCTGGCCGGGGTCCACACCTGGGTCTTGGGCAGCACCCCATAGGCCAAAAAGCCATAGGTGGTGCTGTCGCCGAGAAACACCAGCTTGTCCTGGTATTCCTGGCCCAGGTCCATGGTCTCCGCCAGGACGGTGGGGTCATTCACGGCGGGCACGTCGGTGGGGACGGTCTGGGTGTCATCGGTCTGGCCATCGACGGCGGTCTGGCCCTCGGCGGGCACGTCGGTCACGGCCGTCTGGTCCTGGGCGGGTATATCTGTCGCCACCGGCTCCGCCGTAGGCGCGGTGTCCGCCGAATCGCCGCCCGACAGGGACACGAAGGCCAGCAGGAATATACTGGCGGCCAGACAGACCAATATGGCGATGGTCCAGAGCGTATAAAAGCCCTCTCTGGTCCTTGCGTTCATGTGATGCCCTCCTTGCCGGTCACTGGTATGCGTGGGTGCGGATGAAGTCCAGCAGCGCGTTGAGGCCGGTGGTGTTCATGTGGATGCCCATGGCGGTGTCGTCGCAGTAATCGGCGCGCATCTGGCCGGTCTCGTCCATGAGCGCGTCGTGGGTGTTCAGATACCGCACGCCCAGCTGGCCCGCCATGTCGTATATCCACACGTTGGCGGCGTTGACCTTCTCGCTGCTGATGCCGTTGGGGACATACCGGTCGATGACGGGGAATACGGACTGTAAAATGATTTTCGTGTTGGGGCTGGCCTCTTGTATGGCCTGGACCATGCGCACGTAATAGTCCCGGAACTGCCCCTCGTCCAGCAGGGCGATGCCGTTGATGCCCAGGGTGATGATGAGGTATTCCGGCTGGCGCCGGGCGGCGCAGTCGGGTATCATGAGGCTCTCGGCGGTGTAGGGGCTGGCCGGGTCATAGTAGGCTATCGGGTCGAGCTCCCAGTTGAACAGGCTCATGGTGCCGATAGAATCGGTCCACACCTGGGTGGCGGGCACCAGGCCGTAGGCGGACAGGCCAAAAGTCGTGCTGTCGCCAAGAAATACGATCTTGTCAATGTACTCCTGGCCGGCGTCCGGCGTCTCGCCCAGCATCACGGGCACGGCCGTGGGCTCCGGCGTGGCGGTAGGCTCCGCCGTGGGTTCCGGCGTGGCGGTAGGCGTGGGCACGGCCGTAGGCGCCTGGGTGGGCAAAGGCTCCGCCGTGGCAACGGGCGCGAAGCGCTCCGATACCTGCGACGCGCTCTTGGGCGACGCCAGCAGCCACACCAGCACAGCCGCCGCGGCCAGCACCAGCACGATCAGCACGGCCAGTATCACCCGAGGCAGAAAGCCCCTGGAAGATCGGTCCATATCTTTCTCTCCCTGTCTGTAAGCCCAAGGGGAAGCACAGCAGCTTCCCCTTGCGTAAATTCTGTTTGTTGTGTTTACTCCGCAGCGGCCGCCATAGCCTTGGCTTCCTCGATGATCTTCTGCTGGACGTTCATAGGCGTCTCGTCGTAGCGGATGAAGTCCAGGGTGAAGGAACCGCGGCCCTGGGTGATGGAGCGCAGGTCGATGGCGTAGGTGGTCATCTCCGCCATGGGGACCTCGGCCTCCACGACCTGCATGCCGTCGTGGGCGTTCATGCCCAGCACGGTGCCGCGCCGCTTGGAGGGGATGTCGCTCATGATGTCGCCCAGGTTGGCGTCGGGCACGGTGACCTTCAAAAGGCCGATGGGCTCCATGATGACGGGGTTGGCGTTGACCAGCTCCTTATAGGCCAGGCCGGCGGCGGTCTTGAAGGCCATTTCGGAGGAGTCCACGGGGTGGAAGTCGCCGTCGTACAGCACGGCCTTCAGATACACCATGGGATAGCCCGCCAGCACGCCCTTCAGGCAGCACTCCCGCAGGCCCTTTTCCACGGCGGGGAAGAAGTTCTTGGGCACGCTGCCGCCGAACACTTCCTCGGCGAAGATCATGTCCTCCTGCTCCTCCTGGGGCTCGAAGCGGATCTTCACGTCGGCGAACTGGCCGTGGCCGCCGGTCTGCTTCTTGTGCCGGCCGTGGGTGTCCAGCGTCTTGCGGATCTTCTCCCGATAGGCCACCCGGGCGGGGTTCAGCTCCACTTCCACGCCGAACTTGCTCTTCAGCTTGGAGCACAGCACGTCGATATGCATGTCGCCCGCGCCGGCCACCACCTGCTGGTGGGTCTCGGCGTTCAGGGTGACGGTGAAGGCGGGGTCCTCCTCGGACAGACGGGCGAGGCCCTGGGCCACTTTATCGTCCTGGCCCTTCACCTTGGGGGCGATGGCCATCTGGTAGCAGGGGATGTCGAAGGTGATACCGGGCAGAGCCTCCACGGCCCCGGCGGCGCAGAGCGTGTCGCCGGTCTTGGTGTCGCTGAGCTTGCTCACCGCGCCAATATCGCCGCAGGCGATCTCGGTCACTTCCGTGTTCTTCTTGCCCTGCATGGAATAGATATGGCCCAGCTTTTCCTGCGCGCCGCTGCGGGCGTTGGTCAGGGTCAGGTCCGGCGTCACTTTACCGGAGACGACCTTGAACAGGGAGAACTTGCCGAACTGGTCGGACACGGTCTTGTACACGATGGCCTTGACCGGGCCGTTGGGGTCGCAGGGCTTGCCGCCCTCGGCGGGCGCGGGGAAGACGGAGCACACCGCGTCCAGGAAGATCTGGGTGCCCATGCCGGTAAAGGCGCTGCCGCAGTACACCGGGCAGATGGTCCCGTCGGCCACGCCGGAGCTCAGCGCGCCGGAGATCTCCTCCGGGGACAGCTCCATGGTCTCGAAGTACTTCTCCATCAGCTCCTCGCTGGTCTCGGCCGCGGACTCGGCCAGCTCGGTGTAAAGCTCGTCCAGCCGGCCGCTCATGGCGTCGGGCACGGGGATCTCCACCCGCTTTTTGCCGTCCATCTTATAGGCCTTGCGGGTGATCACGTCCGCCACGCCGATATACTTGTCCCCGTCCTTGATGGGGGCGGTCATGGCGCAGACGGAGTTTCCGAAGCGCTCGCGCAGGCCGTCGAAGGTCTTGTCGAAGTCGGCGTGCTCCTCGTCCAGCTTGGAGATATAGAAGGCCCGGGGCTTGCCCGCGTCCTTCAGATACTTCCAGCTCTTCTCCGCGCCCACGTTGACGCCTTCCTTGGCGGCCACGCAGATGACGCCGATGTCGGCTGCGCGCAGGGCCTGGTAGACCTCGCCCACGAAGTCGAAGAATCCCGGCGTGTCGATGAGATTGATCTTGCAATTGCCCCACTTCAGGTTCATGGTGGCGGCGGAGATGCTGATTTGGCGGCGAATTTCTTCCGGGTCGAAGTCAGAGACGGTGTTGCCGTCGGTGACCTTGCCCTGACGGTCGGTCATGCCCGCCACGGACAGCAGATTCTCGGCGAACGAGGTCTTGCCGTTTCCGCCGTGGCCCAGCAGGGCGATGTTGCGGATGTTTTTCATTTCGTAGCTCATAGGTCTTCT
>CANQKA010000103.1 GCA_947624395.1 uncultured Oscillospiraceae bacterium | reverse complement strand
TTCAGGCCCTTGTTCAGGCTCTCGCTGGCCGCGTTGGCGGTGCGGGCGTTGGCGTTGGTGGCGATCTTCATGCCGATAAAGCCCGCCAGGACGGACCAGATGCCGCCGGTCAGGTAGGCGATGGGGGTCACCTTGGGGATCATCTTGCCGTCGGAGGCAAAGGCGATGACCACAAGGATCACGAACACGACGCAGAACACCTTGGCGACCGTGGTGTACTGCGCTTTCAGATAGGCGTTAGCGCCCTCGCGGATGGCGGAGGCCAGCTTCACCATCTTCTCATTGCCTTCGGAGGCTTTCATGACCTTTGTCTTCTGAAGCCAGGCGAAGATGAGAGCGACGGCAGCGCCCGCGAAGCCTATCCAAAACAGGTTTTCAAACATAGCGTCGATCACTCCTTAAAAAGATTTACAATGTTAAGCCGCTACCCTCTATAATATACTTTACCGGGCGTTTTTTCAAATAAAACTTTAAGATTTCAGAGCAAAAACGCCGTTTTGTCGATTTTACCAATATTTAGTGTTTTCCTGCGGTGAAAATGACGAAAGCGTACAACGGAGCGTGTGGTCCCGGCCTTGACAAACAAGCGGGCCGGCACTATAATTTTTCAAACATCGGCAAAGCGAGGGGGCGGCGGTCATAGCAAAGCTGTCGAAACGGGAAAACATCATCCAGGGCGTGAAATTCACGCTGTTCTCCATCTCCGCCGGGGTGATCGAGGCGGGGGCTTTCGCGCTGCTGCACGAGCTGCTGGACCTGAAATACTGGCCGGCCTATTTGACGGCGCTTATCTTATCCGTGCTGTGGAACTTCACCCTGAACCGGGAGTTCACCTTCAAGTCCGCGGCCAACGTGCCGGTGGCGATGGCGAAAGTGGCGGGGTTTTACCTGGTGTTCACGCCCCTGTCCACCTGGCTGGGCGACTGGCTGACAGAGTCGGCCGGCTGGCCGGACTATCTGGTCCTGGCGCTGACCATGCTCAGCAATTTCGTTCTGGAATTTCTCTTTGACCGGTTCGTGGTGTTTGGAAATTCCATCAACACCAACGCCCGGGCCAAGGGCAAAAAATAACGGACCCTTTTAGATGAAGGGGGTGAGCCGTGCCATACGGCGCACCCCCGTTTTTTCGGTTTTTATTGAATTTCCAAAGTGGATATTATATAATTATCAAAATACCGGTCGTGCTCCCGGCTGATGCCGGAACCGCACGACATGGTATAATGGGGGCGAATTTTTCCAGACGCGTCCGGCAGGGCGGGAAAGGAGCGGCAATATGGCCTCTGCGATCGAGACGCTGCGCCAGTGGATAGCCGAAAGCGACAACATCGTGTTTTTTGGCGGCGCGGGCGTGAGCACGGAGAGCGGCATACCGGATTTCCGCAGCGTGGACGGGCTGTATAACCAGAAGTGGGCCTACCCGCCGGAGACGATATTGTCCCACTCGTTTTTTGAGCGGGACCCGGCGGAGTTTTATAGGTTTTATCGGGAAAAGCTGGTGATACACGGGGCCAAGCCCAACCAGGCCCACCTGCGCCTTGCCGAATTGGAGCGGGAGGGCAAGCTGAAGGCCATCCTGACCCAGAACATCGACGGGCTCCACCAGGCGGCGGGCAGCCGTGAGGTACTGGAGCTGCACGGGTCCACCTTGCGGTGCTACTGTTCCCGGTGCGGCAAGCCCTACCCGCCCAGCGCCATCAACGAGGGGTCTGGGGTGCCGCGGTGTGACTGCGGCGGCATTTTGCGGCCGGACGTGGTGCTGTACGAGGAACCCCTGGACGAGGACATCCTGCAGCGGAGCGTCCACTATATCCGCCACGCGGACATGCTGATCATCGGCGGGACCAGTCTGGCCGTGTACCCGGCGGCGGGCCTCATCAACTACTACCGGGGCCACAAACTGGTGCTGGTGAACCGGGGGGCCACCCCAAGAGACGCCGAAGCGGACCTGATCGTCCGGGGCAACATCGGCCAGGTGTTTTCCCAGGTATGAGCGCCTCGGTCCTGGGCGTGCGGTTCGACGCCCTTACCGTGGACCAGGCGGCGGACCGGGCCCTGGCGCTGCTGGCGGCGAAAAAGGACGCCTATATCTGCACGCCCAACCCGGAGATCGTCTGGCGCTGCCGGAAAAACGAGGCGCTTGCGGACGCCGTCGCCGGTGCGGACATGACCCTGGCGGACGGCGTGGGCATCGTCTGGGCCGCCCGGACGCTGGGCTGTCCCGTACCGGAGCGGGTGAGCGGATATGACTTCCTGCTGGCCCTGCTGGCCCGGTTCAAGGGCCGGGTGTTCCTGCTGGGCGGCGAACCCGGCGTGGCGGCCGAGGCCGCCGAGGCCATTGTACGGCAATTCCCGGACGTGACCGTCTGCGGCTGCCTGGACGGGTATTTCACCGACGACGGCCCCGTGGCGGAGGCCATAAGGGCGTCGGGCGCGGAGCTGGTGCTGGCGTGCCTGGGAAGCCCCAAACAGGAGCTTTGGATGGCCCGGAACCGGGGCGCGCTGGGCGGATGCCTGATGGCGGGTCTGGGCGGGTGCCTGGACGTGCTCAGCGGGCGCAAGCGCCGTGCGCCGGAGCGCTGGATACGGCTGAAGCTGGAGTGGCTCTACCGGCTCCTGCACGAGCCGGCCCGCCTGGGCCGGCAGCTGTGTCTGCCCCTGTTCGTGCTGGCGGTGCTGGGCGAGAAGATAAAAAAAGCGGGGCTCATATGAGCCCCAGGTGGATATGCTGGTTTTCTCTCTGACGGCAAAGGATCAGTTGCCGCAGCCGCAGCCGTTGTTGCAGCCGCACCCGCAGCCATTGTCGTTGTTGCAGCCGCAGCCGCAGCCGCCGGCCACGGAGAACAGAAGGATCAGGATGATGATGAGCCAGAGCCAGCTATAGGAATTGTTGTAGAACATGGTTTTTATCCCTTTCTCCGCGCTTTACTGTGCGTGACTGCGGCCTGCGCGGCGGGGCGGACAGCGCGTTGTCATCCGTGTCATACTATGTGGCTGTGCCCGATGGCGTGACGGGTAATTTTAAGGAGCGATCTATGGCAGATAAGAACACCCATGACGAATACGATCTTCCGGACCAGGAGCGGACCGAGGCGTTGACGGACGAGCCCCGGCGGGAGATCGTGGACGTGAAGAAGCTCTCCCGGCGGGAGAAAAAGGCCCTGGACGCGCTGCCGGAGCAGGTGGTCCGGGAAGCGCCCACCCAGGGCCGGGACCTGCCTGGGAGCAAGATGCTTGTCTACGACTCCGAGCTGGACGAGGTGGACTACACCGACCCGGAGGACCTGCCCGAGGGCCGGGACTATCTGCCCATACGCTTCCGGCGCTATGGCCGCCTGGGCGTCAGCGGCGGGGTGCTGTACGCGCTGTTCGTCATAAGCGTCAGCATCATTCTGGCCTGCTTTGCCTGGATGTGCGCGGTGGACGTGCTGGCCCTGAACAAGGAAGACGCCAGCGCCATCGTCACCATATTGCCCTATGAGCCCACCGGGGACATGCCCGCCACGGTCCAGATGGAAAACTCCGAGGGCCAGATGGAGGACGTGGAGATAAAGGTGGACATCGACCAGGTGGCCGACGAGCTGAAGCGTGGCGGCATCATCGAGTACAAGTGGCTTTTCAAGATCTTCGCCGGATTTTCCCACGCCAACGTGAAGATAGACCCTGGTACCTACGACCTGAACACCTCCTATGACTACCGGGCCCTGGTGACGAAAATGCGCTTCGGCTCGGACAGCCAGGAGATCACCCGCGTCACCTTCCCGGAGGGGTTCTCCATGGACCAGATATTTACTCTTTTGGAGCAGAACTACGTCTGCAAGAAGGCCGACCTTTACGAGGCGGCGGCCAACTACGACTTCGACTACGACTTCCTGGCGGACCTGCCCCTGGGGGACGCTACCCGGTTGGAGGGCTTTTTGTTCCCGGACACCTACGACTTTTACCAGGGCGAGTCCGCCTCGGTGGCCATCAACCGGTTCCTGCGCAATACGGAAAGCAAGCTGACCCAGGAGATACAGGACACCGCCGCGGCGAGAGGCCTGAACGTGAGCCAGCTTATGACCATGGCTTCCCTCATCGAAAAGGAGGCCGCCGGCGCGGAGGGCGAGCGGGAGAATATGGCCTCGGCCATCTATAACCGTCTGGCGGCCGGTATGCCCCTGCAGATAGACGCCACCGTCAACTATGTCCTGGGCAAGAGCACCCTGGACCTGACGGCGGAGGACCTGCAGACGGACAGCCCCTATAACACCTATCTCTACCAGGGCCTGCCCCCCGGACCTATCTGCAATCCGGGTCTGGCCTCCATCGAGGCGGTGGTGGCCCCGGCGGAGACGGGATATTATTACTGGTACTCCGTGGACGGCGAGACCTATTTCTTCGCCTCCAGCGACGAGCACGCGGCCTTTGCCGCGGCCAACCCCAACTGAGCAAACCATATTTGAGCATACACGAGGTAGAAAGAATGAAAAAGTACGGCGTGAACGAACTGCGGGAGATGTTTCTGGCCTTCTTTGAGACAAAGGGCCATTTGCGTCTGCCAAGCTTCTCCCTGATACCCCAGAACGACGCGAGCCTTCTGCTCATTAACTCCGGTATGGCGCCCATGAAGCCCTATTTCACCGGCGAGCAGGAGCCGCCCCGTCACCGGGTCTGCACCTGCCAGAAGTGCATCCGCACCGGGGACATCGAGAACATCGGCAAGACCGCCCGCCACGGCACCTATTTCGAGATGCTGGGCAACTTCTCCTTCGGCGATTACTTCAAAAAAGAGGCCATCCCCTGGGCCTGGGAATTCCTGACCAGCCCGGAATGGGTGGGCCTGGACCCGGACAGGCTGTACCCCTCCGTGTTCGCGGGCAACGAGACCACCCCCGCCGACGACGAGGCATTCGCCATCTGGCGGGACGTGATAGGCATCCCCGAGGACCGCATCTTCAAGTTCGGCAAGGAGGACAACTTCTGGGAGCACGGCTCCGGCCCCTGCGGCCCCTGCTCCGAGATATACTACGATCGCGGCCCCAAGTACGGCTGCGGCAAGCCCACCTGCACCGTGGGCTGCGACTGCGATCGGTACATGGAGGTCTGGAACGTCGTCTTCTCCCAGTTCGACAACGACGGCCACGACAACTATACGGAGCTGAAGCAGAAGAACATCGACACCGGCATGGGCCTGGAGCGGCTGGCGG
>CANQKA010000102.1 GCA_947624395.1 uncultured Oscillospiraceae bacterium | reverse complement strand
GACACCTCCGGCCCCAGCCTGAACATCCTGATCAAGCTGTGCTCCACCGTGTCCATCATGTTCTGCGGTCTGGTCGCAGCCTACAACCTGATCAGTCTGCTGTAAGCGCAAACAAAAATTCACCGCACCCGGAAATCCGGGTGCGGTTTTCTATTTGCTTTGTTCCTTACCAGATGCCCACCCGGTCCTCGGGGGCCACGTACATGCCGTCGCCCTCCTGCACGTCATAGGCCACATAGAACGCATCGGTGGAGCTGACGACCGCGTTGGTCCGCGTCACGCCGGGGGCGTGCGGGTCCATGCGGAGCCGATAGTCATAGTTCGCTCTGGGGGCTTTTTCGGCCCAGGACGCGGCATAGGAGTCGAACAACTCCCGCAGCGCCTCCGGGTCGGACCCGCAAAGCTCCGCCACGCAGTGCAGCGCGCCCAGGTCGGCGATGTTCTCGCCCAGAGTGAGCTCGCCGTCGATGGCAAGGCCGTCCGGCAGCGGGAAGGCCTCGTAGTAGTCTATCACGTCCTGCTGCAGCGCGGTGAAGTTGGCGTAGTCCTCCTGGGTCCACCACATGTTCAGGTCGCCGTTTTCGTCGAACTGGGCGCCGGAGCGGTCAAAGGCGTGGGGCAGCTCGTGGGCGATGGTGGCGCCGATGCCGCCCAGGTTGTACGCACGGCTGGCGTCAGGGTCGTAGAACACGCCCCGGATGATGCCCGCGGGGAATACCATCTCGTTGGCGGTGGGGTCATAATAGGCGTTCACGGTCTGGGGCGTCATGGACCAGGCTGTCTTGTCCACCGGCTGGCCCAGCAGACTGCAGCTGTAGGCGGACGAGGCGCGGCACGCGGCCAGGCGGTTTTCGATGAGGCTGCCGCCGTCCGCCGGGGAGACGTATTCCACGTCGTCCAGATAGGCCACGAAATCATAGCTGTCGGGGTAGCCGATCTTCACGGTCAGGGTGTCCAGCTTCTTTTTGGCGGCCGCCTTCGTCTCGTCGCCCATCCAGGTAAGCTGGTCGATGCGGTGTTCAAACCAGTCCACGATCTCGCCGGTCATGTCCAGCACATACTGCTTGCTCTCCTCGGGGAAGTATTTCGCCACGTAGAGCTTGGCAAAGTCCCATTCCAGGTCAGCCTTCACCGAGTCCTTGGCCGCCTCCGCCAGGGGCCAGGTCCAGGGTGGGCAGCAGCGCCGCCACCTCGTCCACGGTCATGGGCTGGTACGCCTTGGAATAGTCGTACAGCTCCGCCTGGGACAGCGTGGACGCGGCCAGCTTTGTCTGCAGGGCGAAAACGGCCTCGGTCCTTTCGGCGGCCTCCGCCTCGCTCACGCCGTACAGCGTGAACAGCTCTGTGAGCAGGGTCTTATAGGCGTCCCAGTAGAGGGACATGCTCTCGTCCTCCAGGTATTCCTTGCCCAGCCCAAGGTCCGCCGGGCTGGCATAGGCGGTATAGCGGGTGGAGGCGTAAGGGTCCACGCCCACGGAAAAACCAAGCAGACTTAAAAAACCGATATCGCAGCCCAACTCGCCTACGGCCTGGGCGTACTCCTGGACGTTCGACGCGCCGTTGATGGCGTCCAGCCAGGGCCGCAGGGGCTCGATACCGACGGCGTCACGGCTGGCCTCGTCCACATAGGAAAGGTAACAGGTCCGCGATCTTCTGCTCCGGCGTGCCCTTTTCCCAGGTCCCGGCGTTGGCCACGTACTCGTCCAGCATCTCGTCCAGTTCTTCGGAGATCAGCAGGTCGTTGGCCACGGCGGCGGACCATATCGAATAGCCCGCGGGCATCTCCGCGGCCTTTACCGTGTCAAAGTTCACGGCCCCGTACAGGTCGTCCTCCGGCGCGGGCTTTGCCTCCGGCAGGAAGTCCACCAGACCGCCGTCTGCGGCGATGGCCGTGCCGCAGCAGCCCAGCGCCAGCAGCAGCGCCAGGGTGAAAGCCAATATCCTTCTCATAGTCAAACACGCTCCTTTTCGCGGCGGACAGACGCTTTCTTCCATAAGATTTTATCACACCGTTCACCCGTCTTCAATAGCATAAAAAATCCGCGGGGGACGTTACGGCCCCCCGCAGTTGGCGGCAACTATATTGAACAGGGCTCCCAAAAGGCAAAGCAGCTCTGGCCGATTAAAATCGCCGCCCATTTGGGCGGCGACTTTGTTCCCGGGGCCCCCGCGCGGCACGCTTACCGCGCGGGGAAAGGAGAAACGCCCCTGACCGACGAATGAGGACCGGCTTGCCGGCCCTCATCGTCTTCAGGAGCGTTTCGACGCTGGCACCCCAGGGAGGAATCGAACCTCTGGCCCTTCGCTTAGGAGGCGAATGCTCTATCCGCTGAGCTACTGGGGCATATGCTGTATCGTACCGGGCCGGTGTCAAGCACCGGCCCGGTCGTGTTGCAAACGCTTATCGCTCGTAATGATGCGCGTCCTGGAGCACCATTTCCTTCACCTTCATGAGCCGGACCTTGGTGGAGGACTCGTTTTCCGCCAGCTTCATGGTGATGTACCGGATATTCTCCTGCAGCTCCGGGATCATCACGTACTCCAACGCGTTGACCCGGCGGCGGGTCTTCTCGATATCCTCCGCCAGAAGCTGCATGGTCTTTTCCACCTGGGCCAGCTCCAACATGTCCTCGAACACCGCGTACAGACGGCTGAGCGCATCGTCCAGCTCGCCGCTGGTCTGGGCAAAGCCGTAGGGCAGCTGCCCGTTCTGGTCCGGGGACTGGCTCGTGAAGTCGTACACCGGCACGTTCACGCTCATGATGTTCTTGTGGTGCACGTCCAGCTCCACCCGCTGCCGTGCGTAAAGCAGGCTCTGCTCCAGCATCTCCGGGCTCATGACGGCGCTGGCCATGCTCATGGCGGCAAAGGCGCCGGACAGGCCCTCGTCCACCTTCTCCCGCAGGACCTTGTTGCGCCGCACGATGTCCATGAACTGGCGCATTTCCTCGTCCCGCTTGTCCTTTAAGAGCTTGTGGCCGCGGGTCGCCGTGCGGAGCCGGCCTTTCAGCTGGTTCAGCACCATCCGTGTCGGGGTCACAGCGCTTTTCGGCATAAGATCACCTCGCTAACAGGGCGTTTTGCGCCCGGTTCATTCCTCCGCCTTTTTGGGCATATACTTCTCGATCTGCTCCACCTTCACGCGCTTCAGCTCGCTGCGGGGCAGCAGGCTCAGAAGCTCCCAGCCCAGGTCCAGCGTCTCGATGATGGACCGGTTGGTCTGGTTGCCCTGGTTGACGTAGCGCTGCTCGAACTCGTCGGCGAATTTGGCGTACTGCTTGTCGGTCTCGCTCAGGGCCGCCTCGCCCAGGATGGTCATCAGTTCCTTGGCCTCCTTGCCGGCGGCGTAGGCCGCGAAGAGCTGGTTCATGGTGCCGGCGTGGTCCTCGCGGGTACGGCCCTCGCCCACGCCCTTGTCCTTCAGACGGCTCAGGCTGGGCAGCACGTCCACGGGAGGCACGATGCCCTTGCGGTGCAGCTCACGGCTCAGGATGATCTGGCCCTCGGTGATGTACCCGGTCAGGTCGGGGATGGGGTGGGTCTTGTCGTCCTCGGGCATGGTCAGGATGGGGATCATGGTGATGGACCCCTTCTTGCCCACACGGCGGCCGGCCCGTTCGTACAGCGTGGCCAGATCGGTATACATGTAGCCGGGATAGCCGCGCCGGCCGGGGACCTCTTTCTTGGCCGCGGAGACCTCGCGCAGGGCCTCGGCGTAGTTGGTGATGTCGGTCAGAATGACCAGCACGTGCATGTCCTTCTCAAAGGCCAGGTACTCGGCCGCCGTCAGGGCCATACGGGGGGTGGAGATACGCTCCACGGCGGGGTCGTTGGCCAGGTTGGAGAAGACCACGGTCCGGTCGATGGCGCCGGTGCGGCGGAAGTCGTTGATGAAGTACTCGGATTCCTCAAAGGTGATGCCGATGGCGGCGAACACCACGGCAAAGCTCTCGTCCGTGCCAAGTACTCGCGCCTGCCGTGCGATCTGGGCGGCCAGGGCCGCGTGGGGCAGACCGGAGCAGGAGAAGATGGGCAGCTTCTGGCCACGGACCAGGGTGTTCAGTCCGTCGATGGTGGAAACGCCGGTCTGGATGAACTCGGCGGGGTAGGCGCGGGCGGAGGGGTTCATGGGCAGGCCGTTGATGTCCTCATATTTTTCCGGCAAAATGGCGGGGCCGCCGTCGATGGGCTCGCCCATGCCGTTGAACACCCGGCCCAGCATGTCCTCGCTGACGCCCAGCTGCAGGGGGTGGCCCAGAAACCGGACCTTGGACCCGGCCAGGTTGATGCCCTGAGCGCTCTCGAACAGCTGCACCACGGCCACGTCGCCGTCCACTTCCAGGACCTTGCAGCGGCGCTTCTCCCCGCTGGGCAGCTCGATCTCCGCCAGCTCGTCGTAGGTGACGCCCTCCACGTTCTTGACCATCATCAGAGGGCTTGCTATCTCGCTGATCGTCTGGTATTCGCGGATCATTGGTCCTCACCTCCCGCTGTCAGCTTCTGGATATCGTCTTTCATGGCCTGTTCGATCTTGGCGTACTCGTCCGCGTACTTGTCCGGGGCCACCATCTTGGCGCGGCCCACCAGCTCACGGGACGGGATGGTGAACAGGCTGTTCAGCTCCGCGCCCTTTGCCATCGCGGCGCGGCACAGCTCGTCGTAGCGGATGATCATGCCCAGAAGACGGAACTGCTTATCGTAGGATGAATAGGCGTCCTCATCCACAAAGGCGTTCTGCTGCAAGAAGTCCTCCCGGAGCATCTTGGCGGTCTCCAGGGTCATCTGGTCGGCGTCGGAAAGGCTGTCCCGGCCCACCAGCTTGACGATCTCGTTCAGGCTCTCTTCCTCCTGCAAAATGGCCATCGCCTTGTCCCGCAGGGCCATGAAGCCGGGGAACTGCTCGTCGTACCAGTCCTTCAGGGTATCCACATACAGGCTGTAGGAGGTCAGCCAGTTGATGGCGGGGAAGTGACGGGCGTAGGCAAGGGAGCTGTCCAGCCCCCAGAACACCTTGACGATGCGCATGGTGGACTGGCTGACGGGCTCGGAGGTATCGCCGCCCGGAGGGGACACGGCGCCGATGGCGGTGATGGAGCCCTGGCGGCTGTCAGAGCCCAGGCATTCCACCACGCCGGCCCGCTCGTAGTACTGGGCCAGGCGGCTGGCGAGGTAGGCGGGGTAGCCCTCCTCGCCGGGCATCTCCTCCAGACGGCCGCTCATCTCACGCAGGGCCTCGGCCCAGCGGGAGGTGGAGTCGGCCAGCAC
>CANQKA010000101.1 GCA_947624395.1 uncultured Oscillospiraceae bacterium | reverse complement strand
ATCCGCATCAAGGCCGGCGCGGGCGCGTTCGTCTGCGGCGAGGAAACGGCCCTCATTGAATCCCTGGAGGGCAACCGGGGCATGCCCCGCCTGAAGCCGCCATTCCCCGCTGAGGCGGGGTACTGGCACAAGCCCAGCAACATCAACAACGTGGAGACCTGGGCCAACGTGAGCTGGATCATCAACCACGGCGGCGCGGCCTTTGCCGCTATGGGCACGGAGAACAGCAAGGGCACGAAAGTTTTTGCCGTCACCGGCAAGGTCAAGCGCGGCGGCCTGGTGGAAGTGCCCATGGGCATGACGCTCCGGGACGTGATTTTCGGCATCGCCGGCGGCATCCGGGATGGCCGGGAATTTAAGGCCGTCCAGCTTGGCGGACCCAGCGGCGGGTGCATTCCCGCCAGCCTCCTGGACACCGTGATCGACTACAAGAGCCTGCAGGCCACCGGCGCCATCATGGGCTCCGGCGGCATGGTGGTCATGGACGACTCCACCTGCATGGTGGGCATCGCCAAGTTCTTCCTGGACTTCACCACCCGGGAAAGCTGCGGCAAGTGCGTCCACTGCCGCATCGGCACCAAGCGCCTGGGGGAGATACTGACCCGCATCGTGAACGGCCAGGGCAAGGAGGGCGACGTGGAGCTTCTGGAGGAGCTTTGCAACACGGTGAAGGCCGGGGCTCTGTGCGGCCTGGGCCAGAGCGCGCCCAACCCGGTGCTGACCACCATTCGCTATTTCCGGGACGAGTACGACGCCCATATCCGGGACAAAAAGTGTCCCGCCAAGGCCTGTCCCGCGCTGCTTACATATTCCATCGACCCGGACAAGTGCAAGGGCTGCTCCGCCTGCGCGAAGAAGTGCCCGGTCCAGGCCATCAGCGGTGAGATAAAGAAGCCTTTCACCATAGACCCGGCCAAATGTATCCGCTGCGGCATGTGCCACAACACCTGCCGTTTCGGCGCGGTGTGCGTGGAATAAGGAGGGGGACGACATGAGCGAGATAAAATTGACCATAAACGGCAAAGCGTGTGCAGCCCAGTCCGGCCAGACCATTTTGGACGTGGCGAGGGCCAACGGCATCCACATTCCCACCCTTTGCCACGATGACTCCGTGGCCCATTACGGGGCATGCGGCCTGTGCGTGGTGGAGGCGGAGGGCTCTCCCAAGCTTCTGCGCTCCTGCTCCACCCTGGCGGCGGACGGCATGGTAATAAACACCGAGGGCGAGCGGGCCGTCCAGGCCCGTAAAATTGCACTGGAGCTTCTCATGAGCGACCATGACGGGGACTGCATGGGTCCCTGCCGTCTGGCCTGTCCTGCCGGCACCAACTGTCAGGCGTACGTGAAGCAGGTGGCCCTGGGCAACACAAAAGAGGCCGTGCGCATCGTGAAGGAGCGTCTGCCCCTGCCGGCCAGCATCGGCCACGTGTGCCCCCACCCCTGCGAAAAAGACTGCCGCCGTGGCCTGGTGGAGGAACCCATCTCCATCGCCCTGATAAAGCGCTATATGAGCATGGACCAGCTGCATAGCTCTGACGCCTGGAAGCCGGAGAAGGCCGCTCCCACGGGCAAGACCGTGGGCGTCATTGGCGGCGGCCCCGCCGGATTAACGGCGGCCTATTACCTGGCCCTCAAGGGCCACGACGTGACCCTGACGGACGCCATGCCCCAGATGGGCGGCATGCTCCGCTACGGCATCCCTCAGTACCGTCTGCCCAAGGACGTGGTGGACGCTGAGATCGCCGACATCGCCGCCGTGGGCGTGAAGATGGAAAACAACGTGAAGATCGGTAAAGATATTTCCTTTGCCGGCTATCGGGCCAAGTTCGACGCGGTGGTCCTGGCCATCGGCGCGTGGAGCAGTACGCCGCTTCATTGCCCCGGCGAGGACCTTGAGGGCGTGTACGGCGGGATAGACTTTTTGCGCTCCGTAGCCCTGCACGACCCGGTGCCCATCGGCAAGAACGTGGCCGTGGTGGGCGGCGGCAACACCGCCATGGACGCCTGCCGCACGGCGGTACGCCTGGGGGCGGAGAACGTGTACGTGATATACCGCCGGACCCAGCAGGAAATGCCCGCCAACGCCGACGAGCTGGAAGAGGCCATGGAGGAGGGCGTGCAGTTCAAGTTCCTCACCAACCCCGCCGAGATTCTCGGCGAGAACGGCCACGTGACCCAGGTGAAACTGCAGGTCATGGAGCTGGGCGAGCCGGACGCCTCCGGCCGCCGGAGCCCGGTGCCCGTGGAGGGCAAGTTCGTCACCCTGGACGTGGACAGCGTGATAGCCGCCATCGGCCAGAAGGTGGACCCCAAGGGCTTTGACGTGGCCCTCAACAAGCGGGGTATCATCGCCGCCGACGAGCACACGTTCCTCACCGACCAGGAGGGCGTTTTCGCCGTGGGCGACGCCACCAACAAGGGCGCTGGCATCGCCATCGCCGCCATCGGCGAGGCGAGCAAGGCCGCCGACGTGGCGGACAGCTGGCTGCGCGGTCATATCCAGCCCTATCATGAGCCCTTTGTGAGCAAGCGGACCGTGACGGCCGCGGACCTGGCGGATAAAGAGAAAAAGCCCCGTGTGCACATCACCAACCGTCCGGCGGACGAGCGCAAGCACGACTTCGAGCCGGTGAACGACGGCTTCACCGCCGAGGAGGCCATGCGCGAGGCCAAGCGGTGTCTGGAATGCGGCTGCCACGACTATGGCGAGTGCTCCCTCATCAAGCACGCCAACCGGTACGAGATACACCCGGAGCGGTTCGCGGGGGAGAAGCGGCATAAGGACCTGGAGGAAAAGCTGGTGGTGATACAGCGGGACCAGGGCAAGTGCATCCTGTGCGGCCTGTGCGTGCGGGTGTGCGACGAGGTAGCCAAGGAGGGCATTTTGGGCCTGGTGGGCCGTGGCTTTGGCACCGTGGTCAAGCCCGAGTTCCGGGACAGCGACCGGATAAAGGTCTGCGCCACCTGCAAAAAGTGCGCCGAGGCGTGCCCCACCGGCGCTCTCAAGATAATCGGCTGAGATAAACAACATAGCAAACGGGACTTGGAAAGCTCCAAGTCCCGTGTTTTTTGTCAAGACTGCTTTACTTTTCCCAACGCCGCCGCAGCAGCAGGACCGCCGCCAGACCGGCCGCGCAGCCCAGCAGCAGCGCCGTGGCGGACAGCAGCCCCGTTTCGTCCCCGGTGGCGGGGGCGGTGGGCGCCGTGGCCGTGGGCACAGCCGTGGGTCCGGCCGTGGCGGTAGGGGCAGCCGTTGCCGTGGGCTCCGGCGTCAGCGTGGGCGTCACGGTGGGCTCCGGCGTGGCCGTGGGCGTGGGAACCGGCGTGGCCGTAGGCTCTGCGGTGGGCTCCGCGGTAGGCTCCGCCGTGGCGGGGGGCAGGGCCGCCACCGTCACAGGTCCGGCCAGGGTCTTCTGGTCGGCCCCGACGGCGACGAGCGCGTTGGCCCCGTCAAAAAAGCCGTAGCCGGTGGCCGCCAGGGCGTTCACGGTCAGCTTCTGCTCCATGGGCAGCCCGGTGACGGGGTCGGTGTCCAGACAGGCCACCGCGTATGTACTGCCGGTAAACGTGCCGCCGGACAGGACGGCGGAGCAGTCGTCCGCCAGCGCCAGACCCGCCCCAGCCGTGCCGGTGAACGCGCCGCCGGTGATGACCAGATCGCTTGTCTTGACCGCGCCGGCGTACGTGTCGCCCCGGCCCTGGCTGACCAGACCCATGCCGCCGGATATAGCCCCGCCGGTGACGGTCACGTCCCCATAGGCGTACACGCCCGCTTCCTGGCCGGTGATGGTCCCGCCGGTCACCGTCAGCGTGCCGCCCAAATCGAATATATCGTCCACAACGATGGCCGAGCTGTCGCCGGCCCCGGCGGTCACAGAGCCGCCGTTGACCGTGGCCGTGCCCGCGTCGAGCTTGACCGTGGTGCCCGTGGCGCTGGTCAGGCTGCCGCCGTTCACTTCCAGACTGCCCCCGCACACGCCGACGAGGGCCTCCCGTAGGTCGCTGCTGCCCTGGATATTGCCGGTGTTGACCGTCAGCTTGTCGGCGCTCTGGGCCGTCAGGGTGAACGTGGCCGGGTCGGCGTCCGGCCCCACGGTGATGCCCTTTTCCAGGGTCAGGGTGTGCTCCCCGCCCTCAAAAATGACGCTGTTGCCGCTGTCCAAAACCAGCTCATCCGCGGCCGTGGCGTCGGCCAGCAATGTGATGGTGGCCTCCGCGCCGGCGTCAGATGCAGCGGCCCACGCCGCGGCAAAGCCGGCGTACTCCGTAACTGCCCCGCCCACGCTGACCGAGGCTACCGGGCTCTCCGCCGCTTGGTCGGGGGCCTGTTCCGGCTCGTCCTTGGGCTCGTCCAGGGGCTCGTCCAGGTCCTGCTCGGTCGCGGGCTCGGCCAGGGTCTCGGTCTCGGCCGCGGGCTCTTCCTCCGCCGCGTACCCGGTCAGGGGGCACAGGACCGCCAGCAGCGCTGCCAGCATCAGGGCGAGGGCCTTTTTGTCCCATTATGTCCCATTTGTGTCCCGTAATGTCCCACTTTTGCCTGTTTTTGTCCATTTCTTGTCCCACTGTGTGACATTTGAAAAACTCCCTTCTCAGCCGTTTTGGCTGTCTGTTCCGGGGTTGGCCGCCGGCGCTGAAACCGTTGGGGCGTAAGGGACGGCGGGTGTTTCGGCCGCGGCGGGAGCCGCCGCTGCGGCAGCGGCGGCCTGTTTGGCAGCCGCCCGGTTGCGCACTGCGATAAGCGTCAGCGTGACGCAATCCAGCACGGCGTTGACGATGAAGGCCACGCCCAAAACCAGCATGGCGCTGCGGAAATCGTCGGACCCGATGCTGATGCGAACGCCGAAGTCGTCCACCAGGCCGGTGGCGGTCAAAATGCCCAGTCCCAGGCCGGGAAGGCTGGTGAACAGGCCCACCCACCAGGCGTCAAAACGCATCCGGGCCATATCCAGGGTGTACTGCAGCTTCAAAACCCCGTCCGCCGCCATCAGAATGCCCAGGGCGGTCACGATGAGCCGCAGGGTGATACTGATACCCGCGGCGTCAGGCCGGAAGCTGGCGATGGTGACGTAAATGCCCGCAGAGAGCATGACGATACCGGCGGCGAACTCGGAGCGGTAAATGCCGCTGACGGGCTTGCGCAGGAAGTAGATGATGATATAGACCAGACCGATGGCGCTGACCAGGCCGCCTATCACATAACCGGCGTAGTCCCGCACGAAATAGGGCACGGCCAGAAATACCACGCCCAATATCAGGCACAGCGCCGCCGTGACGGCGAGGTTGCGGATGGGGTTGGTCACGATGCCGGTTTTTTTCGCGGACTGCCCGTTGTCGGGCTCCGTCGTTTTCTTTGCCAT
>CANQKA010000100.1 GCA_947624395.1 uncultured Oscillospiraceae bacterium | reverse complement strand
AACCGGTCGAACACGTGCTCCCGGTCCGCCTCGGGGATGCCGATGCCCGTGTCCGCCACGGTCAGCAGCGCCTTGCTGCCCGCGGCCTTCAGGGAGATGGTCACGCTCCCGCCGGGGATGTTATACTTCACGGCGTTTTCCGCCAGATTGAAGATGATCTGATAGAGGTCGTCCGCCGACGCGGACACCACGCACCCCTCGCCGAACTGGGTCACGATGGTCACGTTCTGCTCCGCCGCCAGCGGTTCCAGCAGATGCAGCGTCCGCTCCGCCACGTCCTTCATGTCCACGCTCTCCCGCTGCTGGCTGCTCACCCCGGCGTCCAGACGGGTCAGGGTCATGAGCTTTTCCGTGATGCGCTGCAGCCGCTCCGCCTCCGAGCCGATGTCCTGGGCAAACTCCCGCATGGTGTCCGCGTCCATGTCCCCGGACTGGGTGATGCTGTCGGATAAAAGCCGTATGGCGGCCAGGGGCGTGCGCAGCTCGTGGCTGGCGTCGGAGACGAACCGCCGTCTTGCCTGGTCCGTGTCCTCCAACCGCCCGGTGAGCACGTTGAACTCGTCGGACAGCTCCGCCAGCTCGTCCCGGCCCTCCACGGGGATACGGTAGGAGTAATCCCCGCCCCGGACCACCTCTACGGCGGCGGTGAGGCGCTTTATCCGCCTGGTCATGGTGGCGGACAGCACCGCGATGATGAGAAAGCAGGCCACGGCGAACAGCAAGGACATGTTGAAGAGATTGTCCCGCAATCCGGCGATGATGTCGCCCTGCTCGGTGTCGTAGTCGTAAAGATACACCGTGCCCGTCACGGTCCCGCCGGCCATTACCGGCGTGGCGGAACGGCTGGCAAAGGCCCCGTCGGCGTAAGAGTAGGCGCAGGTGAACCAAGCGTTCCCCTCCAGCGCCGACGCCACGCCGGACAGCAGCGCGTACCGGCCCACAGCGCTGTCGCTCCTGTCCGTGTCGTACAGGACCCGGCCCGCGCCGTCGGTCACCAGCATACGGGTCACCGGCGTCACGTCCAGCAGCTCCATGACCTGGCTGACGGAATCGGCCGTCAGCTCCTCCAGGGCTGACAGGGAGCTGGAAACCACAGAGCCCTGGCTTTGCAGGGCCGTCTTTTTCGTGGCGTACACCATGTCCCGGCTGGTCATGATGGGGTAGGTGTTCACGCCCAGCAGCAGCGCCGCCGTGAACAGGGTGAACACCGCGGCGATCTTGAACCGGAGGGACAGGCCCCGCCGGCGCTTTTTTTCATCCCTCGCTGAAATAGTACCCCACACCCCACTTTGTGATGATGCACGCCGGCTCGGCGGGGTCCCGCTCCAGCTTTTCCCGGAGCCGGCGGATGTGCACGTCCACCGTTCTTATATCCCCCTGGTAATCGCTGCCCCACACCAGGTCCAGCAGATTCTCCCGGGAATAGACCTTACCCGGCGTGCGCATGAGAAGCTCCACCAGGTCGAACTCCTTGGCCGTCAGCTCCACAGGCTTACCGTCTGTCTCGGCGGTGCGCCGCTCGGTGTCGATGGTGATGGGCCCGCGGGTGATACGGCCCGCCGGGTCCGGTCCGGCCTGGAGCGTGGCGCGGCGCAGCAGCGCCCGGATACGGGCCTTGACCTCCAATATATTGAAAGGCTTGGTGATGTAATCGTCCGCGCCGTACTCAAAGCCGATGAGCTTGTCCGTATCCTCGCCCTTGGCCGTGAGCATGATGACCGGCACGGTGGAAAACTCCCGTATCTTCATGCAGGCGGCCAGCCCATCCAGCTTTGGCATCATCAGGTCCAGCAGGATAAGGTCGTACTGCTCCGCACGGGCCATCTCCACGGCCGTCTCGCCGTCGTAGCACACGCGCACCTCGTAGCCCTCGTTTTCCAGGTTGAATTTCAGCCCCTTGACCAGCAGCTTTTCGTCGTCCACCACCAGAATTTTCATGGGTCCGCCTCCCCCGTTTCTCCGCCGATATACGGCGCGATGTCCCCATAGGTCGCCGGCCCGATACCGGGCACGTCCGTCACGTCCTCCGGGCTCTTAAACGGCCCGTTTTCCTCCCGGTAGGCCACGATCCGCTCCGCCAGCGTGGGACCGATACCCGGCAGGTCGTCCAGCTCTTCCACGCTGGCCGTATTGATGTCCACCGCCGCGGCACGGGTCATGGGCGCTCCCGGCTCCAGCGCCGCGAACGCGGGATCGCCCGCCCCGGTATCCCGGACGTACGCAAACACCGTCGCCGCCAGAAGCGCCGCCACGGCCGCCCACAGCAGCGCCGTCACGACCTTTTCCCGTTTTTCGCCGCCGCGCTGATTTAAGAAAGTTTTCATCAAACAGATGTTGCTTTTCCCCGGATTATTTCTTATAATAAACCTAACTATGTCCTAAATAATGTTACCGGCTCTATCATACCATACTTTTCCGGAGAATGACATGAAAAATTTCAAGCTGCTTTCCCTGCTTCTGACCATATCGCTGCTGGTATGCCTTCTGCCCGCCCAGGCTTTGGCCGTGGACGACCCTGTGGTCACGGCCTCGTCCGCCATCGTCATGGACATGGACACCGGCGACGTGCTCTATGAAAAGGACAGCGACCGGCCCGTCTCGGCCGGCACGATGGTCACGCTGATGACCGCGCTGCTGGTGGGCGACGCCATCGACCAGGGCTCCATCACCCTGGAGGACACGGTCACCGCCTCGGACAGCTTTCAGTACAACTTGACGGAGGGCGCCAGCACCGCCGGCATCCAACCCGGCGAGCGCATGACGGTGGGCGACCTTCTCTACTGCGCCGCGCTGGCCTCCGCCGCGGACGCCTGCAACGTGCTGGCGGAGTATGTGGGCGGGTCCACCGGCGCGTTCGTGGACACCATGAACGCCAGGGCTCAGGAGCTGGGCTGCACGGCCACCAGTTTCCAGAACGCCGACGGCATCGAGCCCGCCGGCCAGACCACTGCCCGTGACCTGGCCAAAATAGCCCGGGCCCTGACCGGCAGCACCGCCGCCCGGACCCCTTTCAGCGCCGTGTCCTACAGCGTTCCCGCCACGGACATGACCGAGACCCGGACGCTGACCAACTCCAACGCCCTGCTGGACGAGGCCAGCCCCCTTTACTACTCTTATGCTTACGGCTTTAGAAACGCCGCCCTCACCGACGGGGGCTACGCCATGGTGGCCGCCGCCACCTACGACGAGATCGACGTGGCCGCCGTGGTCATCGGCTGTCCGGACAGCGACACCCGCTTCAACGACGCCAGGGCCCTTTTCGACTGGGTGTTCGACAATTTCAGCTACCGGACCATCCTGAGCAGCACGGAGAACCTGACCACCCTCCCCGTGGCCATGGGCGACCCCGGCACCGTGGGCGTGCGGTGCGAGGACGCGGTCAGCATCATCCTGCCCAAGGAGCAGGACCTGGGCCAGGTGGAATACCGGCCCGTGTACCAGTATGAGCGGGAGCAGACCACCCTGCAGGCGCCCCTGGAGGCGGGCCAGTACCTGGGGGAGGTGACGGCCTATCTGGACGGGGTGGAGCGGGGCTCGGCCCGGCTGGTGGCCGCCTCCGCGGTGGACATCTCCCGGCTGGAATACCTGCGGGGCCAGTGGGAGGCCATGACCCAAAACGAGTCCGTGCGCCAGCTTATCACCATCCTGATCGTCATTCTGGGCGTCTATCTGCTGCTGGTCATCTTCTACCGCGTCCAGCGGGTCCGCCACGTGCGCAGCCTCCGCCGGGCCCGGAAGGACCGGGCCATCGCCCGCTCCCAGCAGGAGATACAGTGGCTGGACATCCCGGAGGATGAGGACGAGGACGCCGGCGTGGGGTACTTCCAAAACGGCCAGGAGGGGTACGACGATTACCCGCCCGAGGACGATTACGACGACTACGACCAATGATGATACCGCGTGAAAACGACCTGCCGGGAGGCAGGTCGTTTTTCTATTGCGGTTTAAGTGCCGGCCGCTTTCTCCTCCAGCGCGCGGTAGTCCACCTTGCCCACTGCGGTTTTAGGCAGCGCGTCCAGGAACACATATCTGACCGGCTGCGCATATTCTGGCAAATCCCGTTTGCACAAGGCAGTCACTTCTTCTTGGACCTTCACATGATCTGCACCGTTTTTCTTTAGCGCTAGATAAGCAATCGGCAGATATGTACCGTCCTTTTGCGTAATGCAGATGGCGCAGCATTCCTCCACTTGCTGATGCGTAAGGATCGTCTGCTCTATCCGGTCGGGGAATATCTTTGAGACAACACCATTGTGCTGGGTGATATAGACCCGTTTTATCCTGCCCTTCACATAGACGGCACCACTTTCCGCCACATACCCCAAATCGCCTGTATGTATCCAGACCCCATCTTCGTGTTGCTTCATGATCTGCGCGGTTTCTTCTTCGTTGTCTGCGTAGCCCAGCATCATGGACGGAGCCTTGATGCAAAGCTCCCCGATCTCACCATATTTCTTTTCTTCCTTGGTATCGGTGTCAAATGCTGCCACAACGGTCTGGCAAAGAGGAATGCCAACGCTGCCAAGCTCCGCGCAGTCATCAGTCTGCAAACACACGCCGCCGCAGACCTCACTCATACCGTAGCCGTTCATAAAGTGCGTTTTGCCATTGTGAGTCTTGAAAAAGTCATTCAAATCATTTTCAAGCTCATTTGTCATCCCGGCCCCGCCAGCCGCCGCCGTTTTGAGCCAGGACACATCTTTCAGTCGCTTGCTCCGAGGGATGGCCGTCCAGTAGCTTGGGATACTGGCAATATGATTCGGTTTGTATTTTTGCAGAAGTTCATCCGTTTTCTCAGGGTCAACCTTGGGGATCAATATCACGTTCAGCCCAAAGGACAGGGCAACATGCAGATTATTGGATAGGCCATAGACCGCGAATGGTACGACCATATCCATGTGTTTCTCATGGGGCAGATAATGAAAGACCCACTTTTCCTGCGTGGGGATTGAGTTGAAAGCATAGTCGCTCAACATGACGCCTTTGGGAGTGCCAGTCGTGCCGCCGGTGTGCCCTATCACGGTGCATTTATCCTTTTCGTATTTTGCCGGTACGACCTCGCCAACGTCGGAAGCACTGGCAAGAAAAGCATTCCAGGACATTACGAAATCATCCGTATATACTGGCTCTTTCACCTTGAGACGGTAGAGCTTGTTCTTCAGCGCTCCGAGGGATTGCCAGAGCGGTACATAGACAAATTTGCTGACGCCGTACTCCTTCGCAGCGGCATAGGATTTTTCAAAAAAGACATCCAGCGCGACAAAATATTTTGATTTGCCCTCGGACAGATAATGGATCAATTCCTTTTCGCTGGACAGGACGTTTACCACACAGCAGACCGCGCCGATCTTGTTCAGACCATAGAGCATATAGACCATTTCCGGCTGGTTGAGCATCAAAAC
>CANQKA010000099.1 GCA_947624395.1 uncultured Oscillospiraceae bacterium | reverse complement strand
AATTACTCCGTCATGATCGTGCTCATCCCCGAGCGGCTCATCCCGGTGGTGCCGGTGGTCATCATCCTGTTCCGGGAGTTTCTCGTGTCCGGCGTGCGGCTCAGTGCCGCAGAGCAGGGCCGGGTGGTTGCCGCCAACATCTGGGGCAAACTCAAGACCGTGGTCCAGGACCTGTCCCTTGTGGCGATATTGGTCCTGCGGGCGGTGGACGTGAGCTTTTTGGAACCGCTGGCGAATGGCCTTATGTGGCTGTGCGCGGTGCTGACCATCGCCTCCGGCGGCGTGTACCTCATGGATAACAAGGACGTTTTGCAAGACGCGGATTAAGATAGATAAGATCATAATTACGGGACCCTGTTCGCGGGGTCCCGCACATTTTTACCTTTTCTCCGTTATACATGGTGAAGGAGCCTTCAACCCCATGGACATCGAGACGATCTACGACAGGATATACCGCTACTGCTACCACCGGCTGCAGGACCGTCAGACGGCGGAGGACGCCACCCAGGAGGCATTTGCCCGCTGGCTGGCCGCCGGCGTATGCCGGACGGAAAACGAGGCCATGCGCTATCTCTATGCCGTGGCCCGGAACCTGTGCGCGGACGAGTACCGGCGGCGCAGGCCGGAGCCGCTGCCAACGGATCTGCCCGGACCGGACATCCCGGTGGAGAACTTGGCGCTGCGGCAGGCGGTGGCGGCATTGCCGCAGGAGGAACAGGAGTTGATTCTGATGCGTTATGTTAACCGCGAGCCGGTGTCTGTGATCGCCGGGACTTTGGGCGTCAGCCGCTTTGCCGTGTACCGGCGGACGAGCGCGGCGCTGGAAAAGCTGCGGGAGATGCTGAAGGAGGACGAGCCATGAAAAGACGGGAATTGAAACGTGCCCTGCTTGACGCCTTTCCCGCGCCGGAGCCGGTTCATAAACGGGCGTTTCTCCGCTCGCTGCCCCCGGCGCCGGTGAGCCATCTGCGCTTTATGCTTGGTCAGGCGGGCCATATTCGCAAGAGCGCCTGGGCGGCGTCGGCGGCGGTGTTCGCCCTAGCCCTGGCCGTGGGACGGCTGGTCCCTCAGGACGCGGTGTGGGCCACGGCGGCGCTGACGCCCTTCGCGGCGATGGCGGCGGTGGCGGAGGGTGGCCGATCGGCCCTGTACGGCATGGAGGAGCTGGAACTGGCCGCACGGTTTGGGCTGAAGAGCGTGGCGATGGCCCGGATGGGGGCTATGGGACTGGCCCATTTTCTCCTGCTGGCGGTGCTGGCGCCTCTGGGGCCGGCGGGCCTTGGGAGGACCGGGGTCTACCTGCTGACGCCCTATCTGCTCACGGCCCTGACGGGGTTAGCCGCGCTGCGGCGGCTGCGGGGCAAAGAGGGCCTTTACGCCGTGGCCGCGGCTGCGGTGTTGGTGGCGGGGCTTTCCCTGGCCCTGCACACCGGCCTGGACGCTTACGCCCCGGTCAACTTCCGCTGGTGGCTGCCGGCGCTTGCGATCGCCGCCGTGCTGACAGCGCGGGAGTATCGAAACACCATCAAACGAACGGAGGAACTGTCATGGAGTTGATCATCGACAGACTGTCCCGGCAATTTCAGTCCAAGATCGCCGTGGACCGGGTGAGTCTGCGCCTTACCCCCGGCGTAACGGGCCTTCTGGGTCCCAACGGGGCGGGCAAGACCACCCTCATGCGCCTTGTCTGCGGTATTTTGAAGCCCACCGCCGGGTCCGTGGCCTTTGACGGCGCGGACGTGTCCGCGGAGGAATACCGGGCCCAGCTGGGCTATCTGCCTCAGGACTTCGGCTATTACCCGGACTTCACGGGTCTGGACTTTCTGCTGTATATGGCGGCGCTGAAGGGGCTGGACAAGACTACGGCCCGCCGCAAAAGCTTGGAGCTTTTGGACACGGTGGGCCTGGGGGATATGGCCAAAAAGAAGGTCAAGACCTATTCCGGCGGCATGCGCCAGCGCCTCGGCATCGCCCAGGCCCTTTTGAATGAGCCAAAGCTGCTCATTCTGGACGAGCCCACCGCCGGCCTGGACCCCAAAGAGCGGGTCCGGTTCCGGGACCTGATCGCCTCGCTGGGGCGGGACAGCGTGGTGCTTTTGAGTACCCACATCGTCTCCGACGTGGAGCATATCGCGGGCCGGGTGCTCATCATGAAGGCCGGCCAGATCGTCCATGATGGAGCCTGGAACGCCCATGAGGACCTGGAAAAATTCTATCTGGCCCAATTCGGCGGGGAGGAAGACGATGGGTAATTTCGGAACACTGTATAAATTCGAGCTGAAAAAGCTCATGCATCGGAAGATGGTGTGGGCCGCGCTGGCCATTTTAACGGTGGTCTCGGCCTTTCTCCCGGCCAGCACGGTCATCGGAAAGATGTACGTCTCCGGCGACGCGACCGGGCAGGGGGACCAGTGGGTTTCCCTCTACGATATCGTCCAGCGCCGGCGGCAGGACCCGGCGGGGCTGGACGGTCGCGAGCTGGACACGGAGCTTATTCAGGAGACCATCGCCCAGCAGGGCATACTGGTAGAAACCACGACGACTTACACGGACAGCGGCGGAAACGAGCACAGCTTCGCCGTCACCCAGCGGGACGGCAGCGACGCCGGCCCGTGGACCCTGGACGGCTACATCACGGACGGGCAGTACGGGGACCTATATAACACCGTATGGCGCATCGTCGGGGCTGAGAACATGGGTCCGGACCTGACCGCTGAGAACTATTACGCGGCCTTGGACGCCCGGCGGGAGCGGAACTATGCCCTCTGGGGCCTGTCCGACGGGGCTAAGGCCTGGTGGGACGCTCAGGCTGCGGAGCTGGAAACGCCGCTCACCCTCACCGGCTATCCCGACGGGGGCTGGACCGAGATCGCCCAGACGGCCTACATCGTCGATCTGTGCGTCTTCCTGTTCGCCATCATCGCCCTGTCCGGCCTCTGGCCCATGGAGCGCCAACGGCGCACGGAGGCCCTTATCCAATGCGCCCGCAACGGCAAAACGCCCCTGTACGCCGCCAAGTTTTTGACTGGGCTCACGGTGAGCTTTGCCGGTGCTGTGTGCATGACGGCTGCTATGGCGGGGACCAGTCTCGTGCTGCTGGGCCCGGAGGACGCCGCCACCGCCGTGCAGCAGCTGATGGACCCTGCCTACGGCGCGCCCATGACCGTGCGGAAGCTGGCGCTGACGGTCTGCGGCGTGTATCTGGCCGCCAGCCTGGTCCACGCCGCTTTCGTGATGGCGGTGAGCCTTTGCACAAAAGGCGGGACGTCCACAATGGCCGTGTGCTTCGGGGCGATGATGCTGTTCGTCTGGGTCTCGGCCCTGCCCCTGTCCCACCCCTGGCTGAGTCAGGCGTGGAGCCTGCTGCCGGCGGTATTCGGCGCGGGCGGTCCGCTCACGGACCCGCGGCTGGTACACATAGGCGGGTATCTGACGGGTTTTCAGGCCGCGCCGCTTCTATGGCTGGGTATGACGCTGGCCCTGGCGGGCCTTGCCTGGGCCATGCACCGCCGGATACCAAACAAATAATGAACATCGCCGGAGGATGCCACCTCCGGCGATGGTTTATGCCCCGTCGGCCAGACGCTTTAGCTCTTCCAGTAACGGCCGGCATATCTCTGCCACGGCGGCGGGTTCGGTGAAGGTGCGAAGGCCGCAGGCTGGCAGGACGGTCATATATCCCTCCCGGCACGCGTCCGCCGCCAGCACGCTTTTCCAGGCGGCCACGCCGGCTTCAAAGTCGGACCGGGCCAGGTCCCATATCTGGATGGCGGCCAGGGCGGAGGCGGCGTAGCTGAGGTAATAGAGCGGGCTTTCAAAGTTGTGGGGCACATATATCCACGTATAGTCCACGTCCCGTAGTGACCGTTGGCCGTACGCGGTGCAGATATCCGCGAACAGCCGGTCGATCTCGTCCAATGTCATGTCCGGCTGGGCGTAGACCTGGCGCTGAAACTCGTCGAAGACGCAGCCTTCTATAAGCGCGTCCAGCAGATCCCCCAGAGCCAGGAACCGGGCCGTGTCCGCATTGTCGGTATAGAGCTCGTCGTAATACTCTGTGACAAGAGCCTCCAGACCGGTGGAGTGGACCTCCAGCAGGTCGAAGCAGGGCGTGTCGGTCAGCAGGTTTTGTGCGGGGTGCATGCTGTTGTATGCGTAGTGGCCGAACTCGTGGGCCAGAGTGCCCAGGTCCCGGCAGTCGCCATTGAAGTGGGCAAAGAGGAAGGCGCTGTCATATGCCCCTAAGGGCACGGTGAAGGAGCCAGGGAAGCGATCGGGCCCGTCGGCAATATCGCACAGGCCCCGGTCCGTCATGTCCTGCCACAGGGCGGCGAGGGCGGGATCGACCCGGCCCGCGCATTGTCCCAGCGCTTGCAGCAATGTGTTCCCGTCCAGCACGGGCCGGACGGAACCGGCCGCGAACCACAGGGGGCTATCGCCCAAAGCGGCGGTAAACGTCCTGCCCACTGGTTTTACCGCGTCGCACAACAGCTGGGCCTGACGGGAACCGTAGTCCCGGCCGTAGAACTGCTCGTAGGCCATGTCGGCGTAGCTTTCATATCCCTCTATCTCCGCCAGCTCCGCCCGGATGGCCACAAGCTCGGTGAAAATGGGACCCACCTGGGCGTGCAAAGCCTCCTGCAAGCCGTACCAGACCTCCAGATAGCCGTCGTAGTCCCCGGCGGCCAGAGCGGCACCTTGGGTCCCCGAGAGCATGTCCTGGGTCCAGGCCCGGTCATTATATAAATAGGTGACGGCGTTGGCGTCGCTCATGCGCTCGTTGTATTCGTCCACCAGCTCCGCCTCCCGGACTGTCAGCTCCGCTTCCCGGTCCGTCATGGGCCGGTGGCCGGAAAGCGCCGCCGCCGCGTTTTCGCCCACGTGGGCCGCGAACGCCTGGGCGCATGGCCCCCGGGTCACGGCCTGGGCCGCGCACGCCAGCGCGTCCGCCGTCCGGGACAGCAGCGTGGAGCAGTACACCCGCTCGCCAGACCAGTACGGGTCCGTCACGTCGGCGCAGTAGCGGATATAGGCGATGGCGCTCAACGTGTCGATGCGGGCAAGCTCGGCGTATAGCGCGTCGTACAGCGCCAGCACGGCCTCGGCATCGTCCCCGGCGGCCAGGGCTGTCAGCTCTTCCGCGGACGCGTAAAACCCGGTTGGGTCGTAATGCCGGTAGGCCATATCCGCCCAGGCCGGTTTTTCCGGCGCGGGGGAGGGGTCCGCGCTGACAGGCATGGCGTCGGCCAGCACCGGCACGGCTGCTTCCGGCCCCGAAAGGGCCGGTACCAGCGCGGCCAAGAGCAGGGCCAGGGCCAAAAATAGGACGGCTGCGGTCCGCACAGGCGTCACCTCCGAACGTTTTGCCTTAGTTTGCCCGCTGCGGCGCGGGCTATTGTGACAAATAGGTAAAAAATTTCAATAAAAGATAAAAATCTCAGAATCAAACGTTGACAACCCGTATTTTTGATGATAGAATTGTAACCGAATCCA
>CANQKA010000098.1 GCA_947624395.1 uncultured Oscillospiraceae bacterium | reverse complement strand
AAGAACATCAAAAACTATGACTCCGTGCTGGTCCTGAGCCACTTCAAGGGCCACCCCATGGGCGGCTACGGCGGGGCTTTAAAGCAGCTGTCCATCGGCTTTGCGTCGTCTTACGGCAAGCAGTATATCCACGGCGTGGGCGACATGGACGCCTTCTGGACCAGCGACCACGACAGCTTTTTGGAGGCCATGGCCGACGCGGCCAGCAGCGTGGCGAAGCTGTTCGAGGGGAAGATCGCCTATGTGAGCGTGATGAAGAACCTGTCCGTGGACTGCGACTGCTGCGACGTGGCCGAGGATCCCTGCATGGGGGACATCGGCATCCTGGCAAGCCTGGACCCGGTGGCCATAGACCGGGCCTGCCTGGACCTGGTGTACGCCTCCAAGGACCCGGGCCGTGACCACTTCCTGGAGCGGGTACAGTCCCGCAACGGCGAGCATACCATCGACGCCGCCGTGGACCTGGGCATCGGGAATAAGGAATACGAATTGGTAGAGATGTAAGGCATCGAAAGAAAAAAGCTCCCTCTTGTGAGGGAGCTTTTTTCTTCTTGAATGGCCCCCTTGTGAAAGGGGGCTGGCAGCGCCTTTGGCGCTGACTGGGGGATTGCCGTATATCTTACAACAATCCCCCCGAGCCGCCTTGCGGCGGCCCACCCCCCTTTGACAAGGGGGGCTTTTGATTTTGTATTCTTTACCTATCCATGAACCGGTACAGGATATCCGCGGCAGCGGCGTGGGTGGCGGGCTCGTCGGGGCTCGATGTGTCCATGCCCAGGGCCTGGGCGATGATCTCATAGCCCTCGCCGGCGCCGGCGCTCAAAAGCTCCGCCGCGTCACCGTACCGGGACGGACCAAGCACCATGCGGATAAAGCCCATGCATGTCACGGTCGCCTCCGGGTCCCAATCCTCCGCCGTCACGAACCCCCGCCAGCTGGCCCGCTCCAGGAGCTCGTCGTCAGAGCTGTCCGGCAGGACGGTCTCTCCGTCCGCCTGGAGCAGCAGCGTCACCGCCTCCCGCTGGGTGAGTTCCGCCTCGGGCCGGAAGCGGCCCCCGGCAAAGCCGATGCCGGCCTGGGCCAGGGCCTCGATCCGGTCTTTCCCCGGCGCTTCGGCCACATCGTCATAGGCGAACACCCGCGAGAGCTGCTCGTCCGGGACCGTCACGGCCTCGCCGGTGACGCCGTCCACGCCCAGCACCCGCTCCGGGGCATCGTAATAATAGGCCAGCCGCAGCTCCTCCACGTAGGTATACCCCTGCTCCAGGAGCTTGGCGTACAGGTCGCCGTCCGTCACGGTCACGTCCACCGGCCAGGCCACATAGCCCAGGGTCACGTCCAGGGCCTTGGTATACGCGTCCATGGCCTCCTGCTCCGTAACGATCTCGCCGGCGGGGCCGAATTCCACGTCCTGCCACACGCAGGCAAAATCGTCCACCGTCCCGGTGCTTTGATTCACGGTCACGGACAGATAGTTGCCGGGATAAAAGTACCCCTCGTGGACCTGGGCGTAGGTGACGGCGTCGGCCTCGTTATAGCCCTTCAATGTGCAAAGCTTGGTCTGCGCCGCCAGGTCCGGCGCGGCCAGGGACAAAAAGTTCTCCGCCGCACGCTCCCGCACCGCCTGGGTCATGGTCACGGCCGGGTCCTTTTCCCACAGGGGATAGGTGGTGGACACGCTCTTGAGCGCGCCAGTCCGGGCGTTGACGGTGATAGATTTATAGATGATGAGGTCCAGGTCCATGCCCGAGGAAAAGTCAAAGCCCTCGGCGGAGTAGCCGTAAAGCTCGTCGCCGGTCATGGGTGCGGTATAGCGCAGGGAGGCGGTCACGTCGCCGCCGTCGCTGGCCATGGTGTAAGAGCAGCGCTGCAGCGTGAACGGATCCAGCCCCAGGGCCGTCAGGCCCCGCAGGGACGCGTCGATCTCGTCGCCGCTCATCACGTCGCCGTAATTGTCGATGGACGCAAGCTCCATCTCCGTCAGGGACGCTTCCTCCGCCTCCGGCGCCTCGGCGTCCGCCGCGGCGGTCTTCATGTATCCACCCGCATCAGCGCCCATGCCGCCGATGCTTGCATACAGCGCGTCCATGTCCACCGTCTCGCCGGACTGGGCGTCCACCACGGTATCGGGCCACACCGGCACATAGCGCAGGCTGGCGCCACCCTCGCCGTCGGACACATATTGAAGCTCCAGCTCCACCGCCCCGGCCAGGCCCTCGGCGGCAGCCGCCTCATCCACGGCCGCCTCCGGCGCGGGCAGCTCGCCCACATAGCCCGCGTAGCCGTCGCTGCGGTAAAAGCTGGTCAGACCCGTCCCGTCAATGCACAGGGTGAATGTGGTCGGGCTGGGCAGACCGTTTTTCTCCACCACGCCGTCAAAACGGTAATTGCCGTTGGCGCCCAGCACGGTGGTCACGCTGTCGATACGGGCCGTCTCCGGCTCCGGAAACAGCTTGGCGAGCCATTGGGCGGCCTGTTCCTCCGCCTCCTGGTAGCTCAGGGCCGGGAACGCCGGGTCAAAGCCGTAAAACCGGTCCGTCTTATCGCTGTCGGTCCACCGGTCCACGTTCAGGATGGTCCCGTCCTGGCGCACGTTCACGTTGAGCTGGCGCGTCTCGTCCGACCAGCTCAGGGACCAGTATGGCGTCACACCGTCGTAAAAGTCGTTGGTCAGGTCCGTATAATCGTCGTCCACCGCCAGGGTGCTCTTGACCTGCAGCACCAGCTCCGCCAACAGCCCGTCCATGCCCGCCGTGTCCGGGTCCTCCGCCGGGGCCTCAGGCTCCTCGACCGGGGCCTCCGTCGGCTCCGGGTCCTCCGGCTGCCACAGCGTCACCGTAGGCTTTCCGTCCTCCGGGCTGTCCGACGCCAAGGCCGGTACCGACAGGCTCACCGCCAAAAGCAGGGCCAGAATGATCGCTGTCATCCGCTTCATGTTCTTGCTCCTTTCATCGGTCGTTGTGTCCGTTAGACGTATGCAAAGCCAAATAGTTCCCGGGGCGTTACTTATTTGTCAGCTCGGGCAGTCTTTACGCCCAGGGTCATGATAACAGCACCCGCGCAGGAGCACACCGCCGCCGCGCCAATGGCCGCACGCAGACCCAGCGCGTCGATGAGCACCCCGCCAAAGCCGGAGGCGCAAACGCTGCCCACCGTGCACATGGCCGTCACGTACGCCTGGGCCCGGTTGGCGTCGTCCGGGCCGGACAGCTCCCCGGCGTAGCGCACCGAGGCCGGGATAAAAAGCGCGAACGCGCCCAGCTGCAGGCTCATGGCGCCGTACAGCGTCCCCAGGCTCCCGGCGGCCAGCACCAGCAGGTTTTTCGCCGCGAAGCATACCGCCGCGCACCGCAAAAGCCTTCCACAGCCGAACCGGCGCAATAAACGCTCAAACAGGAACATGGCCGGCAGCTCCAGCACCGCCACGTACATCGCCAGCATGCCCATGTCAGCGTCATCGCCACCCACGCCACGGACGATCTGTATCAGATAGCCGGACTGGAACGTGTGGCCGAAATACAAAAGCGCCGACGCCGCCAGCACCGCCCGGAAGCTCCTGTTTTGCAGCACGCCTCCGGCGGCTTTTTTCTGCGCCGCGACCCGGTCCTCCGCCGCGTCCGCGGGCGTACCCGCCGTGGCGAACCAGGCCATGAGCGCCGCCATCAGCACGGCGGTGATGAGGCCGGAGGCCGGTATCACATTTTCCCCGGACCGGCGAATGAGCCCGCCCAGAGCCGCCGCCAAAAGCCCGTAGGACAGGGACCCTGCCGCCCGACACGCGCCGAAGGGTATGGGGGTCCCCAGCCGCTCGATGTAATAGGCAAAAGCGTTCACCAGCGGTTGGAGCACGCTGACCTGCGTCAGGAAAAGCACCTGCGCGGTCGTGACCGCCAGACTCCTGCCCGGCAGCGCCAGCAGCGCCAGGGCCAGCCCGCCGGTCAATATCGTCCCCGCCGTGATGACCGCCACCGGCGCACGGGCCGTCCGGTCCGCGATCGACGCCGCCACCGGCTGGAGCACCAGCCCCAGCACGTACCCAGCCGCCACGATGGCCCCCAGCTGGCTGTTGGAATAGCCCCGCGCCAGCAGGAAATTGGACGAAAACGCGTACGCCACGCAGCACAGCATCCAATAAACGCCGTTCAGCGCCCCGTACGCGCCCTTCAGGCTCCCCGCGCTCCTCGTCATCCAATATTCATCCGGGCCCGCAGCCCGTCCGTGACGGCGGCCTCAAAGACCTGACACGCCGCGGCGTGATAGTCGTCCAGCCTGGCCGGTACCGCGTCCGGGGCCATCAGCTCCTGACAGTAGGCGTCCACGTCCAGAATGAACTCCCGCTTCCGGTTGGGCCGGGGGTACTCGCCGTTGAAGATGCCGTAGCGGATGGTGGCGCGGTCCGTGCCGTAATTGAGCTCCGTGGTGCAGATATGCCGGGCCAAGGCCCCGTCGTTGGCCGCGAAACGCAGCCCGCCCAACAAAAGTGGATTTACATAATGTTCCCAGAAGTCCGCGCCTAAACCAGGGCCAGCGTCGGCCTCCGGGAGTTTTATCTCGTTGACATAACGCATACCCAGTCGCTTAATGCGAAGGCCGGGGAATTGGGTCCCCAGCGCCTCCACGATCCCCAGAAAGTCCGTCCGCAGGGGCGCGTAGCCGTCGTACTGCCGCTGGGCCACGAAGGCGTACTCGCTGCACACGGCGGCGTGGACCGTCCGGCCGGCGGTCCAGAAATTGTGCTCCTGGAAGTTGATGGTCCTGGTGTCCCGCACCGGGCCCTGGGGCGCTTTCTGCACGTGCACCTCGGTCCGGGAGCGGTTGAGGCTCGTCCGCTCCGGGTAGTCGTCCAGCACGGACAGCACGCCCTCCGGGACCTGGCCCGCGATGGGCGCCGTGCCGGTGACGAAGTCCGCACGCATTACGACCTGGGTAATGAAATCTCTCGCGTATTGGGGCATTCGACCGCCCGCCTTTCCCTTGTTTCTGGGTCTATTATAGGCTATCCGCCGAGGATTGTAAAGCCGTTGACAACCGGCGTGCGGCCGTGATATAGTATGGGCGCGAAACACGGAAGCGTATCGAAGTGGTCATAACGGGCCTGACTCGAAATCTAAACCCATCAGCCTATATGAAGCTATATGAGCTTATATGAAGTTACATCAGGTTTTCGCCGATCTGCTTCCACAACAGCACAACAAAATAGTGATGTTTGAGCCGGTCACACCGGTTTGAATATACATGGAGCGGTATCGAAGTGGACACAACGAGCTCGACTCGAAATCGAGTTGCCGGTGAAACGGCACGTGGGTTCGAATCCCACCCGCTCCGCCAAGTTGACATTTTTCCTCAGGTAAAAAACACCTGAGGAAAAATGCTTCTCATTGATGTCAATCATGTATATTTATATTGCAAAACCGTCTGGCACCATCTATAATATGATTATTATTAACTCGTTAATGAGGTAAGGCTATGATTCTAGATATTTCTGATAGAGCGTTCAAGGAAGTTTTAGACGATAAGGAGTTGTTCCTGCCCATACGGTGGGATGGCTATGATTTC
>CANQKA010000097.1 GCA_947624395.1 uncultured Oscillospiraceae bacterium | reverse complement strand
GTTTTCGTGATATCCGTCATCCGAAGGAGGACGTCCTGCTGCATATGTGCTTCCCTCCCTTGTTCAAAAAATCTCCGACCGCTCCCCAGCGACCGGAGATTGGAACGTCAATATCGGACGGAGCAGCCGCCGTCCGGGCGGCTGCTCCTAACGAAGTGCGGGGTATGTTCTTATTCGCCGGTGAAGGGGGCGTAAGCCACGTACAGCTTGTTGGCAAAGCCCTCTGCCACGGAGAACATGTCGTCGGACTCGGCCACGGCGGCCACGGCGTCAGCCATGGCGTCGCCGGCGGCGATGCCCTTCAGGGTGCCGGTGATGGCGGTGGCCATGCCTACGTTGTCCTGCTTGACGGTGCCGGTCATCTGATCGGCCGCGATGGCGTCCTGGGCCACCTGGGTGGCGTCCACGCCGAAGACGGGGATCTTGGTGCTCTCGCCGTCGCCATTATTATAGCCGGCGGCCTGCAGGGCAGCAATGGCGCCCAGGGCCATATCGTCGTTGTTGGCGATGACCAGCTCGATCATGTTGCCGTTGGCCTCGCTGTACTCAGCCAGGTTGGTGCTCATGAAGTCGAAGGCGGCCGCGTTGGACCATGCGCCGTTGGGGTCCAGCTGATACTTGTCGGTGTTGCTCTCGTTGAAGTACACCAGCTCCGGCTTGTCGTTCTCGGCCAGGACCGCGTTGGCGTCCTCCACGCCGTACTGGGTGCGGTAGATGGCCTCCACGTTGGCCGCGTCGCCCATGAACATGGCGTAGGAGATGGCGCCGTCGCCGTTGAGATCGACAGCGTCATAGTTCTCCACCAGGAACTCGCCGATCATCTTGCCCTGCATGTGGCCGGCCTCGGGGGCGTCGGTGCCGATGAAGGAGATGTTGTCGTGCGCGTCCAGAACGGTGTGCTCTTCCCCGTCGCCCTCAACGGCCCGGTTGAAGAAGATGACGGGCAGGTCGCCGGCGGCCTGCAGGATCTGCTCGGCGGCGTCGGCGGAGCCGGAGGTGACCAGGTTCACCACCAGCACGTTGTAGCCGTTGGTGACGGCGGTCTGGATCTGCTCCAGCTGGGTGGCCTGGGTGTTGTTGCCGTCAAAGTCGTCATAGGCGATGCCGGCTTCCTCCAGCTGCTCGTTCAGAGAGGCGCGGACGGTGGACAGGAACGGGTCGCTGAACGCATACCAGAACACGCCGACCTTCAGGCCGCTCACATCGACCTCTTCCTCCGCGAACGCGGCGGCGCCCAGACTGAATACCATGGTCAGGGCCAGCAGAAGCGCGAGAATTTTCTTCATAGTGATTTCCTCCATATCAAATTTAGGTAAATCATTACCTTTCGTCAATTTTACCAAATCGCCACGCGAAAATGCAACTGTAATTATCACGAAATACAACCGTGATTTTTGTCACAATTTCACATTTATAAAATTCAAAAATGGCGTTCTCCGGCCAGGTTTTTGTCCGGGTCTTGTATTTTCCGGCGTGATTTGCTATGCTTGTGCCGCCTGGAAACAGGCGGGAAAGGAGCGTTTGCGGCATGCGGAAGGTGCTTTTGGTCATCGATATGCAAAATGACTTCATCGACGGGGCTCTGGGAACGGCGGAGGCGGCCGCCATCGTGGACCGGGTGGCGGAGGAGATCGGCAAGTACCCGCCGGAGAACGTGTTCGCCACCCGGGACACCCATCCGGAAAACTATCTGGACACCCAGGAGGGGCGTAACCTGCCGGTGGTCCACTGTGTGAAGGGGACGGCCGGCTGGCAGCTCAACGGCAAGATCGCCAATGTCCTGGCGGGCGCTCAGATCGTGGATAAGCCCACCTTCGGCTCCGTGGCCCTGGCGGAAAAGATGGCGGAAATGGCCCAAAAAGAGGACCTGGATATCACGCTGGTGGGCCTGTGTACGGACATCTGCGTGGTGTCCAACGCCCTGCTGTTAAAGGCTTTTTTGCCGGAGACGCCGGTGCGGGTGATCGCCGATTGCTGCGCGGGCGTGACGCCCCAAAGCCACGCCGCCGCGCTGGAGACCATGAAGATGTGCCAGGTGCAGGTGGAATGACCCAAATTGTGTCCCACATGGGTCATAAACGGCGTATTTTGAGACATTGTGGGACATTTTGGGACAAAAATCGGACAAAACGCCGATGAAAAACCCCGGCGAGTGTGCTATACTTGCTTTTTGGTAAAAACAGGTCTGCCGGCGGGAAGAGGTGCGGTGTGTGAAGCGGCTGGGCAAGGAACTGAAAAACGCCTGCGGCAACTGCGTCCAATTCCTCCGCTGGGTGGCGCTTTCCAGCGCCACGGGCCTGGTGGTGGGCCTGGTGGCGGTGGCCTTTCACGAGGGCATCGGCACGGTGACGGCCCTGCGGACCATGCGGCCCTGGCTGGTCTGGTTCCTGCCCCTGGCCGGGGCGGCCATCGTCCAACTCTACAGGCTCTGCGGCATGGAGCGGGACCGGGGCACCAACCTGGTGCTGGTGGCCGTGCGGGACGCCGAGCCCATGAAGCTGCGGACCGCGCCGCTCATCTTTATCTGCACCATCCTGACCCATCTGGTGGGCGGCTCCGCCGGCCGGGAGGGGGCGGCGCTGCAGCTGGGCGGGTCCATGGCCTCCCGGGCGGGGCACGCCATCGGCCTGGACGAAAAGGACCGGCGCATCATGGTCATGTGCGGCATGGCGGCGGCGTTCTCGGCCCTTTTCGGCACGCCCATCACCGCCGCGCTGTTCGCCATGGAGGTGGTCAGCGTGGGGGTCATGTACTACGCGGCGCTGGTGCCATGCCTGTGCGCGTCCCTGAGCGGGTTCCTGCTGGCCCGGGCCCTGGGACTCCACGGCCTGGTGGGGTATGCGGCGGGCACGCCGGCGGCGCTGAACGTGGTCTCGGTATTGCAGACCACGGCCCTGGGGGCCCTGTGCGCGCTGGTGGCTATCCTGTTCTGCGTGGTCATGCACGGGACCCATAAGCTCTACGAGAGATATATCCCCAACGCCACGGTCCGGGCGGCCGTGGGCGGGGCGCTGGTGCTGGCGCTGACGCTGCTGTCCGGCGGCCAGCTCTATAACGGCGCCGGCGACGAGCTGGCCCGGAAGCTTTTGGACGGGCAGACCATCTGGTACGCATTCCTGCTCAAGATACTGTTCACGGCCCTGACCCTGGGGGCGGGCTTCCGGGGCGGCGAGATCGTGCCGGTGCTGTGCGTGGGGTGCGCCTTCGGGACCTGGATGGGACCGGTGCTGGGCCTGCCCCACGGCTTCGGCGGGTCGCTGGCCATGACGGCGGTGTTCTGCGGCGTCACCAACTGCCCCATCACGGCCATTTGCCTCAGCTACGAGCTGTTCGGCGGTCAGGCGGTGGCGCTGTACGCCCTGTGCTGCGCGGTGAGCTATATGCTCTCGGGCTACTTCGGCCTTTACAGCGAGCAGAAGATCATGTACTCCAAATTCCGTGCGGAATGGATCAATACAAAGGCAAAATAAGCAATTTCAGAAAGGGATCGGCGGACCTATGAACTTTGTTTTTATCTCACCCAATTTTCCCCGTACATACTGGAACTTTTGCGACCGGCTGGCCAAAAACGGCGTGAACGTGCTGGGCGTGGGGGACTGCCCCTACGAGGCGCTGGACCAGGAGCTCAAAGACGCGCTGACCGAGTATTATAAGGTGGACAGCCTGGAAAATTACGACCAGGTGTTCCGGGCCGTGGCCTATTTCACCTTCCGGTACGGCAAGATCGACTGGCTGGAGAGCAACAACGAGTACTGGCTGGAGCAGGACGCACGGCTGCGCACGGACTTCCACATCACCACCGGCGTGGACAGCAAGGCCGTGGTGGCCTTCAAGAGCAAGTCCGGCATGAAGAAATTCTACGCCGCCGCCAAGGTGCCCACCGCCCGCTGCCACAAGGTGTCCAGCCCCGCCGCGGCGAAAAAGTTCATCGCACGGGTGGGCTGGCCCGTGATCGTCAAGCCGGACATCGGCGTGGGCGCGGCCCACACCTGGAAGCTGGAAAACGAGGACGACCTGGCCCGGTTTTTCGCGGAGAAGCCGGACGTGCCCTACGTGATGGAGGAGTTCATCTTCGGCAATATCCGTTCCTACGACGCCATTATGGACGCTGACTGCGAGCCGCTGGTGGAGTCCTCGGCGGTGTTCCCGCCGTCCATCGCGGACATCGTGAACGACAAGGGCGACCTGGCCTATTACGTGGCGGACAAGCTGCCCGACGCCCTGGCCGACATGGGCCGCCGGACGGCCAAGGCTTTCCATGCCGCCAGCCGGTTCGTACACTTTGAGTTCTTCGAGCTGACCAGGGCCAAGCCCGGTCTGGGGGACGTGGGGGACTTCGTGGGCCTGGAAGTGAACATGCGGCCCGCGGGTGGCTACACCCCGGACATGATAAACTTCGCCCACTGCCTGGACGTGTACCAGATCTGGGCGGATATGGTGGTCTATAACGAGCGGCGCTTGCAGCCCGGTGGGGAGGACCACTTCTGCGCCTACGCCAGCCGCCGGGACAGCGCCAGCTATGTCCACTCCCATGAGGAAGTGCTGGAACGCTGGGGGGCGCAGATGGCCATGTGCGAACGGATGCCGGACGCCATCGCCGACGCCATGGGCAACCAGATGTACACCATCCACGCTGCCAGCGAGGCGGAGGCGAAAGAGTTTATCCAATTCGTGCTGGAACGCGTGAAGCAATAAGGAGGCACCCATGAACACAAGGTATTTCAAGGAGTACAGCCATATTTTGGGCCGGGACATGGAGTTCAAGCTCTACGGCGACGGGGGCAAGCCCTGCTTTGCCTTCCCGCCCCAGAACGGCCGGTTCTATGACTTTGAAAACTACGGCATGGTGGACACCATAGCACCCTGGGTCGAGGAAGGCCGGGTGATGGTGGTGGGCGTGGACGCCATCGACGGCGAGACCTGGTCCAACACCACCGCCGACCCCCGCTGGCGGCTGGAATTGCAGGAAAAGTGGTTCGCCTATGTGACGGACGAGCTGCTGCCCCGTGTGTATCAGCTGGGGGCCGCGCCGGTGAAGGGCATGACCACCGGTTGCAGCATGGGCGCGCTGCACGCGGCCAACTTCTTCTTCCGGCGGCCGGATCTGTTCGACACGGTGATATCCCTGAGCGGGCTTTTCGACGCCAACTTCTTCTTCGGGGATTATCACGACGACCTGACCTACGCCAACTCCCCGCTGCAGTTTTTGCCCAATATGCCCCCCGATCACCCGTGGCTGGACCTGTACCGTCAGGCGAATATCGTCATATGCTCCGGGCAGGGGGCGTGGGACGAGGAGATGATGGCCCATGAGCGGCGGCTGGAGTCCATTCTGCACGTGAAGGGCGTGCCTGTGTGGGCGGATTACTGGGGCTTCGACGTGTGCCACGACTGGCCATGGTGGAGGAAGCAGCTGCCGTATTTCTTCGGGAATTTGCCGCTGTGAGAGAGACGGAGAGTTTTTCTCTCCCCCAGTCAGCGCCAAAGGCGCTGACAGCCCCCTCGTCAGAGGGGGCCTTTGAAAGAGGAAGAGGGATTTAAAATAGTCTCTCCCCCAGTCAGCGCCAAAGGCGCTGACAGCCCCCTCGTCAGAGGGGGCC
>CANQKA010000096.1 GCA_947624395.1 uncultured Oscillospiraceae bacterium | reverse complement strand
CATTAAAACAATTGCGAATCCGGCAAGAATTTGTTAATATATAGGAAACTTTCGTGTGAAAGGGATTGGTGTACTCCCATGCTGAATCGTGAAGTGACCATCAACAACCAGGTAGGGCTGCACGCCAGGCCCGCCACCTTCTTCATCCAGAAGGCCAACGAGTTCAAGAGCGTCATCTGGATCGAGAAGGAGGACCGCCGCGTGAACGCGAAGAGCCTGCTGGGCGTTCTGTCTCTGGGCATCGTCAAGGGCACCACCGTCAACATCATTGCCGACGGTCCCGACGAGACCGAGGCCGTGGAGACGCTCACCGAGCTCATCGACAAAGAGTTTGCCGAGTAAGTCATTTTTGCAAGAGGAAAAGGGTGTGTGAAAGCACACCCTTTCTTGCGTTTTCAACACATGGACAAGATCGCTGAGCTTCGTGAAAAAGCGAATAAGCTGCCGCTGCTCCCCGGCGTTTACATCATGCAAAACGCCGCCGGGGAGGTCATCTACGTGGGCAAGGCCAAGGCCCTGAAAAACCGGGTCAGCAGCTATTTCCACGGGGACCACCTGCCCAAGGTGGCGGCCATGGTCAGCCACGTGGACGACTTCTCCGTCATCGTGGCGGCGTCGGAGTTCGAGGCGCTGATGCTGGAAAACAGCCTGATAAAGCGCCACAAGCCCCACTACAACATCCTGCTCCGGGACGATAAGACCTATCCCTTTTTGCGCCTGGACACGCGGGAGGAATACCCCGTGTTCACCGTGGTGGGCCGCACGGCCCAGGACGGGGCCCGGTATTTCGGGCCTTATGGCGGCCGGGGCGTGACCCACAGCATTTTGAACGCCCTGGCAAAGGCGTTGAAGCTGCCCTCCTGCGGCAAAAAGTTCCCACGGGACATCGGCAGGGACCGGCCATGCCTCAACCACCACATGGGCGTGTGCGACGGCTGGTGCCGTGGCGAGCCGGACGGACAGGAATACAGGCGGCGCATCGACCAGGCCGTGCAGATGCTCTCCGGCGGGACAAAAGAGCTCATGGGCCAGCTGGAGCGGGAGATGTACCAGGCGTCGGAGGAAATGCGCTTTGAAAAGGCGGCGGAGCTGCGGGACAGGCTGGCGGCGGTAAAGGAGCTATCCAACCGTCAGACGGTACTGAAAGCGGCCCGGGCAGACCTGGACGCGGTGGGCTTCAACCGCAGCGCCCGCACCAGCTTCGTGGTGCTCCATTACGCCGACGGGGACCTGGCCGGGAAAGATTTGGAACAAATGCCCGAGCCGGTGGAGGACGACGCCGCGGCCGTCTCGGCCCTGGTCCGGCAATACTATACCCGCCGGGGCGTCTGGCCCAGGACAGTGCTGCTGCCCATGGAGATAGAGGACCTGGAACCGCTGGGTCAGCTTTTGACCGAGCTGGCGGGGCATAAGGTGGAACTTGTCGTGCCCCAGCGGGGCGTGAAGCGGGAGCTTTTGGAGGCCGCCGCCCGCAATGCAAGGGAAGAGAGCGTCCGGGCCGAGAGCGAGGCGGAGCGGCGCAGCAAGACGTTGGAATGGCTGCAAAAAATGCTGGGCCTGGACGAGCCCATCCGCCGCCTGGAATCCTACGACATCTCCAACACCGGGGATTTCGGCATCGTGGCGTCCATGGTGGTTTTTCAGGACGGCAAGCCCGCCCGGAGCCAGTACCGCAAATTCAGGATGAAGACCGTGGCCCACCAGGACGACTTCGCCAGCATGCGGGAGGTCATCGGTCGCAGGCTTTCCCACTTCAACGAGGGCGACGAGAAGTTCGCGCCATTGCCCGACGTGCTGCTGATAGACGGCGGCGTGGGCCAGGTGGCGGCTGCCTTGGAGGCCATGGACGAGCAGGGCCACCCGGACATCCCCATATTCGGCATGGTGAAGGACGACCGCCACCGGACGAGGGCGCTGACCACCCCCGATGGCCGGGAGATCGGCATCGCCGCCAATCCCGCCGTGTTCGCCCTGATCGGCAATATCCAGGAGGAGACCCACCGCTTTGCCATCACCTATCACAAAACCCTGCGGAAAAAGACCATCGGGTCCAAGCTGGACGGCATACCCGGCGTGGGGGAGAAGCGCCGGACGTTGCTTTTGAAGAAGTTCAAGAGCGTGAAAGCCGTGGCCGCCGCATCGGAAGCGGACCTGGCCGCGGTCGTCGGTAAACAGACGGCTAAGGCCGTATACGAGCACTTCCATAAGGAGGCGGAGGACACATGAGAGTGATAACCGGCACGGCCCGCGGCCGCAAGCTCATGGAGCCGCGGGACATGTCCGTCCGGCCCACCACCGACATGGTGAAGGAGGCCATTTTCAGCATCGTCCAGTTCGACGTGCCGGGCCGGCGGGTGCTGGACCTGTTCGCCGGCACGGGCCAGCTTGGCATCGAGGCCTTGAGCCGGGGCGCGAGAGAGTGCGTGTTTGTGGACAGCAGTCCCGCGTCGCTGGCCCTTGTCCGGAAGAATCTGGAAATTTGCGGCATGCAGGCCCCGGTGATTCGCGCCGACGCGGTGAGCTACCTGGAACACGCGGGCAGGTTCGACCTGGTGTTCGTGGACCCGCCCTATCACGAGGGGCTATATGACAAAATTCTCCGGAATGCTTTTCGATTTGACATATTAAACGATGGTGGTATAATAGTTGTCGAGAGTATGCGGGACGAGCCCATGCCGGAGGCACCAGCGCCCTATGAATTGGGCCGGGTCTACCGGTACGGAAAAATATCCCTGACCACATACAGGAGAAGCGTGACATGACCACAGCCATCTACCCCGGCAGCTTCGACCCCATCACCCTGGGCCACCTGAACATCATCCGCCGCGCCGCGAAAATTTTCGATCGGGTCATCGTGTGCGTGATGGTGAACCGGGAGAAGACACCCATGTTCACCATCGCCGAGCGGATGGATATGGTTCGCCGGTCCACGGAGCGGTTCGGGAACGTTGAGGTCGCCACCACGGACAAGCTCTTGGCGGAGTACGCCCACGAGGTCAAAGGGGCCGTGATCGTGAAGGGACTGCGGGCCGTGTCGGATTTCGACTACGAGTTCCAGATCGCGCTGGTGAACAAGAAGATGAACCCGGATCTGGAAACGCTTTTTCTCACGTCCAGCGAGAAATATATGTTCCTCAGCTCCACGGTGGTGAAGGAAATGGCGGCGTACGGGGCAGATTTGACGGAGTTTGTGCCCCGTGAGATAGTCCAAGACGTGATAGACAAGACAAAAACCAGGAGGCAGACAGAGAAATGAACGAGAACCAGGGCATTCTTGAGCTAATCGAAATGCTGTATAACATGATCTCCGAAGCCTGGGGCGTGCCCCTGGGCCAGGATAAGTGTCTGGTGGACCGGGAGAAGGCCCTGGAGCTGATCGAGGAGATCAAGGCCCAGCTTCCCGCGGAGATGGCGGAGGCCAAGCGTCTTGTGTCGGCGCGGGATGAGTTCATCCGCAACGCCAAAAAGGAAGCCGAGTCCGTCCGCAAGCTGGCGGAGGAACGGGCCCGGAAGCTGGTGGACGAGCAGGAGATCGTTCGGGCTGCCAAGGCCCGCGCTGAGGAAATGATCGCCACGGCGGACAACAAGTCCCGTGAGCTTCGCCGCGCCGCCAACGAGTACGTGGCCGAGTCTTTGCAGGGCGCGGAGGAATCCGTGGGTCAGGCGTTGCAGTTGGTGCGCAAGACCCGCAGCCAGTTCCGCTCCGCCGCCACCGGCAGCGGTTTTGCCCCCCAGCGGGAGCAGCGGGAACAGTAAAGCCTCTGTCCATGTGAATAGAGTCCGGCTATAGGGACCAGCCGTACGGCGTTAGCAAAGGCGAAGGACAGCATAGAGAGCGAAAAGCTTTCTGTGCTGTCTTTCTTTATGTCTGGCGTCACGCCCCGCGCATGGATACGGTAAAGCTCTCCCCTTGACTTTCCCTGTTCCATCTGCTATAATCAGAAACAGATGTTGCGAAACGTCAGTTTCCGATTACGGGAGGACAGACCATGCCGCCGAAATGCAAGTTTACAAAGGAAGAAATCGTGAAAGCCGCCCTGGACCTGACGCGGGCGGAGGGGATCGACGCGCTCACGGCAAGGGCGCTGGGAGCAAAGCTGGGCTCTTCGCCAAAGCCGATCTTTACCGTATTTGAAAATATGGAGGAGGTACAGGCGGAGGTGCGAAAGGCGGCGAAAGCTCTCTATGCCGGGTATATTCGGGCCGGCCTGCACCAGGAATTGGCATTTAAGGGCGTAGGCACGCAGTACATCCTGTTTGCTATCGAGGAGCCAAAGCTGTTTCAAATGCTCTTTATGTCCGAACAGCCGCAGAAGCCGTCTGTTGGGGGCATTCTCCCGCTCATAGACGAAAGCTATGAGCAAATATTGCAGTCCGTTCAGAGCGGATATGGACTTGGCGGGAAAGACGCGGAAAATCTTTACCGGCATCTGTGGATATACACGCACGGCATCGCAGTGCTTTGCGCAACGAATATGTGTTCCTTTACCGCCGAAGAGATCAGCGGTATGATGACCGAGGTTTGCAGGAGCTTGCTGAAAGAGATCAAAAGAGATAAAGCATAAATAAGGAGATAAATTATGGGATGTGATCTCCGACTTTCGTAAAAACGAGAACATGACCGTATTCCTTATCACGAACTATATGGAACCATGCGATGCAAGGCGTTCTTTCTGGAATGAACAGGCAGGGCGTTCCCATGGATGTCATAGAGGAAATAAAGAACGCTTTGGATTGCAGCCTGTATTTTTTCGGGCACCGAGTTGAAATTTCGTCCATGTATCTGATCCTCGGCGTAACCGTTGCGATCCTGATCGGCGTTTACATACTGATCAACTTCATGAGAAAAGGAATCCGTGAATAGGAGCAAGACAGCATGATTGCAGTATCAGATATTACAAAATCTTACGGGAATGGCGGAAATAAAATTCAAGTGCTGAAAGGGATCAGCCTGCAAATCGCCGATAAAGATTTCACCGTGATTTTAGGCGCGTCGGGGTCGGGTAAATCCACCCTTTTAAATGTGATCTCGGGACTGGAACGCCCTGACAGCGGAAGCGTTAAATATGGAACGCGCGATATCACAAAATTGTCCGACGGAGAATTGACGAGGTTTCGCAGGGACAATATCGGTTTTATCTTCCAGCAGTATTATCTGCTCCCGAATATGACCGTCGAAAAGAACGTGCGAATGGGCGCTGACCTTGCGGGCAATCGGAAATATCAGGAAATCATAACCGCCGTAGGGCTTGCGGATAAATCAAAGAAATATCCGGGCGAGCTTTCGGGCGGCGAGCAGCAAAGAGTTTCCGTCGCCCGTGCGCTTGCGAAAAAGCCCAAGGTGCTGTTTTTGGACGAGCCGACTGGCGCGTTGGATGAGCAGACCGGCCGGCAGGTGCTTGATTATATCTGCAAGCTGCATGAGGAATATGGCTTTACCATTGTGATGGTGACGCACAATCAGAACATAGCGGAAATGGCGAATACCGTTGTAAAAATGAACAGCGGGAAAATATCCGAGGTTTTTAGAAGCAGAAAGCAAAAGACCGCTTATGAGATCGGGTGGTAATACTATGGTTGTGGGATTGAAAGACGCACTAAAACTGATTGGTATATCCATGATCGCTTGTTGCGCCGTTTTCGTATGCACGCTGTTTTTAGATTATAATATTGACATCGCAGCAATGAAAAATGAGAT
>CANQKA010000095.1 GCA_947624395.1 uncultured Oscillospiraceae bacterium | reverse complement strand
CCGGTCCGTCCGGGCGTATTCCAGAAATCCTGTGGGCTTTCCCATGGTCACATGCCTCCCTTCTGCACGGCGTAAAATGCCTCCAGCTCCGCCTGATCCCTTGGCATGCCCTTTTCCTCGAACTGGGCGATGGCGGCCAGCATCCGGCTGTAGTCGTTGGGGGTGATCTTCTTAAAAAGCGGCAGCATGTCGTCCCAGTTTTCCAGCACCGTCCTGGCCCGGGCGGAGCCGGTGGCGGCCAGGTGGTTTTCGATGAGGGTCCTCAGCTGGGCCACGTCGTGCTTGGCCGTGACGCCGGTCATGGTCACCATGTCCTTATTGAGCCGCAGATACAGCTCATACTGTTCGTCCAGCACGTAGGCGATGCCCCCCGACATGCCCGCGGCGAAGTTCTTGCCCGTGGGACCAAGTATCACGGCCACGCCGCCGGTCATGTACTCGCAGCCGTGGTCGCCCACGCCCTCCGCCACCGCCAGCGCGCCGGAGTTGCGCACGCAGAACCGCTCGCCGGCCATGCCGTTGATATAGGCCTCCCCGGCCGTGGCGCCGTACAGGGCCACGTTGCCGATGATGATGTTCTCGCCGGGGTTGATGCGGCTTTCCGCCGGGGGCTTGACGATGAGCTTGCCGCCGGAAAGGCCCTTGCCCAGATAGTCGTTGCTGTCGCCGGTCAGGCGGATGGTCATGCCCTTTGGCAGGAAGGACCCGAAGGACTGGCCCCCGCCGCCGTGGGCGTCGATGACCACCGTGTCGTCCGGCAGGGTATTGCCGTACTTTTTGGTGATCTCGCTGCCCAGTATAGTCCCGAAGGTCCGGTTGGTGCTGGACACATCCACGGATATGCGGTGGGGCTTGCCGGTTTTCAAAGTCCCGGCAAAGGCCGGCAGCAGCACGCTCTCGTCCGCCGTCTTTTCCAGCTCGAAGTCGTAATCGTTTTCCACGTGGTGGTGTACGGCGTTCTCCGCCGTGTGGCCCGCGTTCAATATGCCGGTCAGGTCGATAGATCTTGCCTGGGCCGCGGGCAGGTCGGACCGCATACGCAGCAGGTCCGTCCGGCCCACCAGCTCGTCAACGGTCCGCACGCCCAGCTTTGCCATGATCTGGCGCAGCTCCTGGGCCGTGAAGCGCATGAAGTTCATCACGTACTCGGGCTTTCCCTGGAACCTACAGCGCAGGTCCGGGTTCTGGGTGGCGATGCCCGCCGGGCAGGTGTCCAGATTGCACACCCGCATCATCACGCAGCCGAGAGCGATGAGCGGCGCGGTGGCGAAGCCAAATTCCTCCGCGCCCAGCATGGCCGCCACGGCCACATCCCGCCCGGTCATCAGCTTGCCGTCCGTCTCCAATATGACCCGCTCCCGCAGACCGTTGGCGATAAGGCTCTGGTGGGTCTCCGCCAGACCAAGCTCCCAGGGCAGCCCCGCGTTGGGGATGGAGTTTCTGGGGGCCGCGCCGGTGCCGCCGTCGAAGCCGGAGATGAGCACCACCTGGGCCCCGGCCTTTGCCACGCCGCAGGCGATGGTGCCCACGCCCGCCTCGCTGACCAGCTTGACGCTGATACGGGCGGACCGGTTGGCGTTTTTCAAATCGAAAATGAGCTGGGCCAGGTCCTCGATGGAGTAGATGTCGTGGTGAGGCGGGGGCGAGATGAGGCTCACGCCGGGTGTGGAATGGCGGGTCCGGGCGATCCAGGGGTAGACCTTTTTGCCCGGTAAATGACCGCCCTCGCCGGGTTTTGCCCCCTGGGCCATTTTGATCTGTATCTCCTGAGCGGAGCACAGGTACTCGCTGGTGACGCCGAAGCGGCCCGAGGCCACCTGCTTGATGGCGCTGTTTTTCTCCGTACCCAGCCGCTCCGGTTCCTCGCCGCCCTCGCCGGAGTTGGACTTGCCCCCCAGACGGTTCATGGCCAGGGCCAGACACTCGTGGGCCTGTTGGGAGATGGAGCCGTAGCTCATGGCGCCGGTCTTGAAGCGCTTGACGATACTGTCCACGCTCTCCACCTCGTCTATGGGAACGCCCCCGTCCGGGGCCCAGACGAATTCCATCAGCCCCCGGATGTTGAAAGGCGCCTCGCTGCGGGTGACCCGCCGGGAGTATTCCAGAAACTTCTCATAGTCGCCCTCTCGCGTGGCCTCCCGCAATGCCACGATGGCCGCCGGGTCAAATAAATGCTGTTCGCTTCCGTCGCCGGAGCGGAGCTTGTGAAAGCCCACGCTGTCCAGGGTGGTGTCCACCCCCAGACCCATGGGGTCGAAAGCGCGGCTGTGGTGGTAGTCCACCGCCCGGCCGATGTCCTCCAAACTCACGCCGCCGATGCGGCTGACCGTGTTGGTGAAGTACCGGTCGATCACGTCCTGGCGGATGCCCACCGCCTCGAAGATCTGGGAGGACTGGTAGGACTGGACGGTGGAGATGCCCATTTTGGAGGCGATCTTCACGATGCCGCTCAAAATGGCCTTGTCGTAATCGTCGATGGCGGTGTGCTCGTCCTTGTCCAGCAGCCCCCGGTCGATGCACTCGCCGATGCACTCGTGGACCAGATAGGGCTGGATGGCCCGTGCGCCGTAGCCCAGAAGCAGGGCGAAGTGGTGTACGTCCCTGGGCTCGGCGCTCTCCAAAATGATGGACACGCTGGTGCGCTTTTTCGTCCGGACCAGGTGATGCTCCATGGCCGACACGGCCAGCAGGGAGGGGATGGCCACGTGGTTTTCGTCCACGCCCCGGTCGGACAGGATGAGGATATTGGCCCCGTGGCTGTATGCCTTGTCACAGGCGATGAACAGCCGGTCGATGGCCCGCTCCAGCGGGGTGTTTTTGTAATAGAGCAGGCTCACGGTCTCCACGTGGAACCCGTCCCGGTGCATGGCCTTGATCTTCATCAGCTCCACGCCGGTGAGCAGGGGGTTGTCGATCTGCAGCACGCTGCAGTTCTCCGCCCGCTCTTCCAGCAGATTGCCGTCGGAGCCCACGTACACGGTGGTGTCCGTGACGCATTCCTCCCGGATGGCGTCGATGGGCGGGTTGGTCACCTGGGCGAACTGCTGCTTGAAATAGTTGAACAGCGGCGGGTATTGGTCTGACAGCACCGCCAAGGGCGTGTCGCAGCCCATAGCGGCGGTGGGCTCCGCGCCGGTGCGGGCCATGGGCAGCACCGCGTCCTTCACTTCCTCATAGGTATAGCCAAAGGCCCGGTACAGCCGGTCCCGGACCGCCTGGGTGTGCTTTTCCACCTTCCGGTTGGGGATGGGCAGGTCCGCGAGCCTCACCAGATTCTGGTCCAGCCACTCGCCGTAGGGCTGGCGGGAGGCGTAAAAGCTCTTCAGATTCTCGTCCTGCATCACCCGGCCCCGGCGGGTGTCGATGAGCAGCATCTTCCCCGGCTGCAGGCGGCTCTTGCGGATGATGTGTTCCTCCGGGATGTCAAGCACGCCCACCTCCGAGGCCAAGATGAGCCGGTCGTCGTCGGTGAGATAGTACCGGCTGGGCCGCAGACCGTTCCGGTCCAAAATGGCCCCCACCAGTTCCCCGTCGGAGAACAATATGGACGCCGGGCCGTCCCAGGGCTCCATCATGGTGGCGTAGTACCGGTACAGGTCCCGCTTTTTCCGGTCGATCATCTTGTCGTTTTTCCAGGGCTCGGGTATGGTCACCATCATCGCCAGGGGCAGGGGCATGCCGTTCATCACCAGAAATTCCAGGGTGTTGTCCAGCATGGCCGAGTCGGAGCCGCTGGGGTTGATGACCGGGAAGATCTTGTCCATGTTCTCCCGCATGACGGCGGAGCTCATAGTCTCTTCCCGGGCCAGCATCCGGTCCACGTTGCCCCGTATGGTGTTGATCTCCCCGTTGTGCAGGATGAACCGGTTGGGGTGGGCCCGCTCCCAGCTGGGGGTGGTGTTGGTAGAAAAGCGGGAGTGGACCATGGCGATGGCGGCGGTGAAGTCCTCGCTTTGCAGGTCGGGGTAAAACCGGCGGAGCTGGTGGACCAGGAACATGCCCTTGTACACCACCGTCCGGCTGGACAAACTGGCCACATAGGTGTTGTCGTTGCTCTGCTCGAACACCCGCCGTGCCACGTACAGCCGCCGGTCAAATGCCAGTCCGGGCTTTACGTCCTTTGGCCGCTCCACGAAGCACTGCAGGATATAGGGCATGCAGTCCCTGGCCTTTTTGCCCAGTATCTCCGGGCAGGTGGGCACCTCCCGCCAGCCTAAGAGCCGCAGGCCCTCTTTGCCCAAAATGACCTCGAACATCTTTTGCGCCTGACTGCGGCGCACCACGTTCTGGGGGAAGAAAAACATGCCCACGCCGTAATCCCCGGCGTTGCCCAGGCTGATGCCGCACGCCGCCGCGGCGGGCTTGAAGAAGCTGTGGGACACCTGGGTCAGGATGCCCACGCCGTCGCCGGTCTGGCCGGCGGCGTCCTTGCCGGCCCGGTGCTCCAGCTTTTCCACGATCTTCAGCGCGTCGTCCACCGTGGCACGGCTGGGCCGGCCCTTGATGTCCACCACCGCGCCGATGCCGCAGGCGTCGTGCTCGAAGCCGGGTCGATACAGGCTGTTTGTCGCGTCCATGGCTGCCTCCCTCTGTCCGCTAATGATTTAAATGACTAATCTCAATAATTTTACCTCGCTTTATCAAGTAATGCAACACTTTTCCGATGTAGACCTTCACAAGATTCACCGCCTCATGATGCTGCATCTTCTACAAATTGAAACACCCCGCATAGCTCATGCGGGGTGTTATATTCTTCACCTTGTCTGTCTTGCCCTCATTCCCACTCGCCAAGGATAAGATGGTTTTAAACGTTGTCTCAGAGGTTGATCTGCTTTATCGTGCCATCTAGTACACTCCGCAGCAAATCGGTCACGCCCTGAGCAGATTGGATGGTGGCGATCATCAGAAGATCGCCGTCGATTTCGGCAAAGTTCAGCATATAGCCAGCGTTTTGCGCCAGTTGTGACAGAAATACACGCTGTGTTCTGCCGTTCCCCTCGCGGAAAGGGTGGAGCATGTTCGTAGAGCAATAGAAGTCTACCAAGCCATCTACGAATGGATCCTTTGCCAACCCACGAAGAAAGTTCTGCTCCTTGAGATACAAAAACACCTTGTCTGCCTGTTCATTGATTTTTTCGGCGGGGCAGAAGATGGTTCCCTTTTTGCTGATATTTACATCGCGCACTTGCCCGGCCCAATCATACAGGTCTGCGAACAGAAAACGATGGATCGCTTTGTAATGTTCAAAGTCAAATGTGTCTTCCCTCGGCGCGTTCAGCCATTGGGCGCTCTTTGCAGCAGTAAGGGTACCTTCGACTTCGCTCAGGGTAGCCTCATCGCGAATATCAAACTTGTTGATAAGGACCGTTGTATTCGGATAGCAATTGGCGGAGATCGGATCGAGGCTATAGGCCATGTTACTCAGCCTTCTTCGATTTGCGCGCAGTTATCTCACGCACCAGCTCCGGGACAGAAACGCGGCCATCCAAAAGACGCAGACAATCCTGCCGGGTCTGTTCTGTTATCTCAAAGCCCTCCATCTTTGTGGAGGCAAGGGAAGAATCCAGCGCAAGTTCACGGGAAAAAGCGTTCTGCATCGCACGGCTACCTCCTGTTCACACGCTCACATTATATTGCTTTTGCCAAGAAAACACAAGCCGAGAACGCGTATCATTCCCACTCGCAAAATGAAACTTAATTCTAAACGCTTTTGTTTGGGGGATTTGATACCATTTGATTTTTCCTGATA
>CANQKA010000094.1 GCA_947624395.1 uncultured Oscillospiraceae bacterium | reverse complement strand
CTGGCCATCGTGCGGGACGCGGTGGCGGCCAACGGCGGCGAGATATGGGTGGCTCCCCGTGCGGAGCGGGGCACGGTGTTTTCGGTGGCCTTCCCCCTGTGCCAGACGGAAAAGGAGGGACGGACATGAAAAGGCGGCTGCTGATGGGATTTTGCGCGCTGGCAATGGTCCTGAGCGGCTGCGCGTCCGGGCTTTCCGGCCAGACGGAGGCGGAGCCGGAGCGGGTGCTGAGCGTCTATCGGCTGGCGGAGGACAGGACGGCCGCCGCCCTGACGGGCCAGGAGCTGTTTCTGTACCCGGCCGGCGCCGCCTCACCCGTGAAAGCGGCGGCGGAGCTGTTCGCCTCCCCAAGCGAGACGGAGGGGCTGGTCCGGGCATTGCCGGCGGGCGTGCGGGTGGAGGACTGCACGCTGAAAAACGGCCTCGCCACGCTCACGCTGTCGGAGAGCTTTCTGGACGCCGCGCCCATGGACCGGACCGCCGCGGCGCTGTGCGCGGCGATGACCCTGTGTGGACTGGACGGCGTGCGGGCGGTGGATATCGCCGCCGGGGGCGAGACGGTTTTTCAGGGGCTGACCCCGGCGGACGCGCTGCTGGCCGAGGACACGCCCCAGTGGGACGAATGAGAACGATACCGGCGGTTAGCCGGAGCAAAGGAGCGATAAAGTTCATGTCAAATGTGAAGAAGATCCAGGCCGCGCTGGGCGAGCTGCCGGCGCTGGTGATGACCGACGCGGTGAGTATCAAATACGCCTGCGGGTTCCATATCGACGACGGCGCCGCCGTCATTGGCAGGGACAAGGCCTGGGTGGTCACCGATTCCCGGTACGTGGAGGCGGCCACCGCCGCCATCCGGGACATGCAGGTGCTGTGCACCAGCCGGGACAAGAGCCTCAGCGCCATTTTGGGCGAGATATTCGCCGACGCGGGCTTTGAACAGGCCGGGGCTATGCCCGACCGGCTCAGCCATGCCCAATGGACGTGGCTGGAAAAGGCCGTGGGCGTGCCCCTGGTGGACGCGGGGAGCATTTTACGGGACCTGCGGGCGATAAAGGACCAGTCCGAGGTGGACGCCATCGTGGCCGCGCAGCGTATCGCGGAAAAGGCCCTGGACGAGGTGCTGGGCCTGATAAAACCGGGCATGACGGAAAAGCAGATCGCCGCGGAGCTGGTGTACCGGATGTACAAATACGGCGGCGAGGGCAACTCCTTCGACCCCATCGTGGTGACCGGCGCCAAGAGCAGCATGCCCCACGGCGTGCCCGGGGACAACGTGGTCCAGGCCGGGGACTTCATCACCATGGACTTCGGCACCCTGTATAACGGATACTGCTCCGACATGACCCGCACCGTGGCGGTGGGTCACGTGACGGACGAGATGCGCAAGGTCTATGACACGGTGCTGCAAGCCCAGCTGGCGGGCATCGAGGAGGCCGGCAAGCCCGGTGTCACCGGCGCGGCCGTGCACAACGCCGCCGCCAGGGTCATCGCTGACGCGGGGTACGGCCAGTATTTCGGCCACGGCTTCGGCCACAGCCTGGGTCTGGAAATTCACGAGGACCCGGGCGCACGGCCCAACAACGACAAGCCCCTGCCCGTCGGCGCGGTCATATCCGCGGAGCCGGGTATCTACCTGCCCGGACGGTTCGGCGTGCGCATCGAGGACATGCTCTGGCTGCGCGAGGACGGAGCGGAAAACCTGACCAAAGCGCCAAAGGACTTGATCGTCCTTTGAGATTGAAACTGCGAGGGGGAAGTGAATCCCCCCTCGCAGGAAGTCGAAATCCTGTCGTACAGCGGATTTCGACTTCACGCGCGGGAATGCCGCGCGGGCTCGCCCTATCGGGCTTCGCGTCGGTGGTTTCCTTTAAACCGGCATAAATCAGGGGTTGTCAAAGCGGGAAATTTATTGTACAATGAATCGTTCGTATAAAATACTCAACGGAGGATAAACATATGATTTCAGCAGGCGAATTTCGCAACGGCGTGACCTTTGAGATGGACGGTCAGGTCATGCAGGTCATCGAGTTCCAGCACGTCAAGCCCGGCAAGGGCTCCCCCTTCGTGCGGACCAAGATGAAGAACGTCATCACCGGCGCGGTGGTGGAGACCTCCTTCAACCCCACCCAGAAGTTTGAAAACGCCTACGTGGAGCACAAGGACATGGAGTACAGCTACTCCGACGGCGACATCTATTACTTCATGGACGGCGAGACCTATGAGCTGGTGCCCATCGACAAGAGCAAGCTGTCCGACGGCTTCCGGTTCGTGAAGGAAAACGAGACCTGCACCATCAGCTCCTACAAGGGCGTGGTGTTCGCCGTGGACCCGCCCAACTTCGTGACCCTGGAGATCACCGAGACCGACCCCGGCTTCGCCGGCAACACCGCCACCAACGCCACCAAACCCGCCACCCTGGAGACCGGCGCGGAGATCAAGGTGCCCCTGTTCATCGAACCGGGCGAGCGCATCCAGATCGACACCCGCACCGGCGAGTACCTGGGCCGGGCCAAGGGATAAGCTGCAATACCGCAAGGAGGCTTTTGCATGACCACATCGGAAAAAGTCGCGTATCTGAAGGGTCTGGCCGAGGGCTATGGCATCGACCCGACCACCAAAGAGGGCAAGCTGCTGACCAACATCCTGGACGTGCTGGAGGACCTGGCGCTGGAGCAGGAGGATATGGGCGCGGACATCGCCGAGCTTGGCGAGGGCCTTGACGCCGTCAGCGACGATCTGGAGGACGTGGAGGACGTGCTCTTCGGCGACGTGGACGAGGATGACCTGGACGACCTGGACGACGACATGGACGATGATATGGGCGACGACATGGAGGTCGCCGACTGGGACGGCAAGACCGTGTATTACGACGTGCGCTGCCCCGCCTGCGGCGAGGTCGTGACCTTTGAGGAAGAGGACCTGAAAAAGGGCTCCATCCAGTGCCCCGCCTGCGGGGAGACGCTGGAATTCGTGGAACCCACCGGCCACGAGGAACCGTCCGGGGACTGAAAAAACACATAGCAAAAGCCGGCTCACCCGAGCCGGCTTTTTGTTGTGTCTCTCCCCCAGTCAGCGCCAAAGGCGCTGACAGCCCCCTCGTCAGAGGGGGCCATATTCTATACCCAGGGTGGAGAATCAGCCTCCCTCTGACGAGGGAGGTGGCGCGGCGTGAGCCGCGACGGAGGGGTTGTTACCGGGCCTGGTAATACATCCCAGCTTGGTAACAATCCCCCCCCGGCCCTGCGGGCCACCCCCCTTTACACAAGGGGGGCTTTCGATGTTGTGTTTTATCCCAAGATCGCTCTGGTGTATTTTTCCGCCTCGGCGTACACGGCCGCAGGGTCCTCGCCCACGAAAAATTCCCCGTTTTCGTACAGGACCTTGCCCGCCACCATGGTCATGCGCACATTGGCGGGGTTGCCGGAATAGACCAGATTCTTCACCACGTTGTTCACCGGGCGCATGTTGGCCCGGCCCATGTCGATGCGGATCATATCCGCCTGTTTGCCGGCCGCGATGGCGTCGCAGTCCGTAAGACCCATGGCCCTCGCGCCGCCGGACACAGCCGCGTCCAGTATCAGGGCCGGGTCGCCGGCCGCCGCGTTTTCCTCCCGGAGCTTTGCCATGATGTTGATGAGATACATCTCCCGGAACATGTCCAGGGCGTTGTTGGAGGCGGGGCCGTCGGTGCCCACGGCCAGGTGCACGCCCTTTTCCACGGCCTCTTTCAGGTGGAAAAAGCCGCTTGCCAGCTTGCCGTTGGAGCAGGCGTTCAGCACGGCGGTGAGGCCCCGGCGGGCGAAGATATCCAGGTCCTCGCCGGTCATGTAGATGCAGTGGTAGCCGCCGCCGCCGTAGTCGTAAAGTCCCAGGGCGTCAAAGAGTTTTGTGGGGCTCATGCCGTGGCGGGTGATGCAGTCCGCCACCTCGGAGGCGGTCTCAGAGTTGTGGCACCACACCGGCGCTTTCAGCTCGTGGCAGACCTTAGAGAGGTATTCCAGCTTTTCCCGATTGGTGGTGTACTCCGCGTGAAAGCCCAGCTGGGCCGACACCAGCGGGCCGAAATCGTGATTGTAGTGGTCGTAGAAATCATAGAGCTCGGACCAGTCGTTGCCGGCGGTGAAGCTGCCGCACAGCACGGTCCGGAACCCCCAGTCCCGGCTTATCCGGGCGATCTCGTCCGTGTGGTAGTACATGTCGAAGCAGGCGGTTATCCCGTTGGCGATGTACTCCAAAAACGCCACCTTCACGAACGCGGCGGTGCTCTCCGGCGTCAGCCTGGCCTCGGCGGGGAACACCTGCTTTTCCAGCCACTGGTGCAGAGGCAGATCGTCCGCCGCGGAGCGCAGGAACGTCATGCCCGAGTGGGTGTGGGCGTTTTTGAACCCCGGCATGAGAAGGTCGCCGCCGAGGTCCACCTGCCGGTCAAAGGCTGGCATGTCCTGTTTCGCGGGACCCACGTAGGCGATGGCGGTCCCATCCACCCAGACCTCGTTTTCCGTCACGCCGGCGGGCTCCAGCACAGGTCCGTTAAAAAAGCGTATCATGGTCGCTGCTCCTTTATACATTCTTTGCGAGGATTATAACATAGCCGACGCGCCGTTGCCAAGCCTATTGACATTCCGGCGGAAAGTGCGCTATATTTAAGCACGGCTACCGATACATAGGAGCTATGCTAAATTTTATGGAGGTACATCATTATGGCTAAATGGGTTTGCAGTGTTTGCGGTTACGTATATGAGGGGGAGAATCCCCCCGAGGCTTGCCCCCAGTGCAAGGCCCCCGCGGAGAAGTTCGTCAAGCAGGCGGGCGAGATGACCTGGGCGTCCGAGCATGTGGTAGGCGTGGCCCAGGGCGCGCCCGAGGACATCATGTGCGATCTGCGCGCCAACTTCCAGGGCGAGTGCACCGAGGTGGGCATGTACCTGGCGATGGCCCGCGTGGCCCATCGGGAGGGCTATCCCGAGATCGGCATGTACTGGGAGAAGGCCGCCTACGAGGAAGCCGAGCACGCCGCCAAGTTCGCAGAGCTGCTGGGCGAGGTCGTTACCGACTCCACCAAGAAGAATCTCGAGATGCGTGTGGAGGCCGAGAACGGCGCCACCGCCGGCAAGACCGACCTGGCCAAGCGCGCCAAGGCCCTGAACCTTGACGCCATCCACGACACCGTCCACGAGATGGCCCGTGACGAGGCGCGGCACGGCAAGGCTTTTGCCGGCCTGCTGAAGCGCTATTTCGGGGCGTAATAAAGCGAAAAACAAAAAGTGACCCCGGGACGCATTGCGCCCCGGGGTTACCATATCGAAAGGCCCCTTTGTGTAAAGGGGGCAGTCGCCGCCTTCAGGCGGTGACTGGGGGATTGTACTTGGACCAACGGCAATCCCCCCGAGCCGCCATTCGGCGGCCCACCCCCCTTTGACAAGGGGGGCTTTCAATAAGGAAGCGGATTTAAATGTCTCTCCCCCAGTCAGCGCCAAAGGCGCTGACAGCCCCCTCGTCAGAGGGGGCCGTTTGATCCTCTTCCTTATTCCTGGGGCCCCCACGCGGCACGCCTGTCGCGTGGGGAGAGGAGAAATCGCGAAATATTCAGGACCCGGCATGCGTGCCGGGTCCTGACCTATGGAGCGAATTTCGACGACGCAACTACAGGTTGCGGGATTTTCAAGTTCTCTTTCTTGTCTGCAACGGGAAATTCCTGTATGCTGGGGGCAGTTCTGAAAGGAGGAAGCGTCCTATGACCATGGGCGAGAAGATCG
>CANQKA010000093.1 GCA_947624395.1 uncultured Oscillospiraceae bacterium | reverse complement strand
GACGTTTGGTACGGCTGACGGGATTCGAACCCACGACCTTTGGCTCCGGAGGCCAACGCTCTATCCAGCTGAGCTACAGCCGCACATTGCTCGCACTCTTGCAAGCCGTGCTATTATACAGTATCTTTTCCGGAAGTGCAAGGAAAACTTTTGTTTTCCCGCCCTTGACAATGCCAGACGCCAAAAATATAATGTACAGGTCCAACGAAACCAAGCGAAAGAGGGATGCGCTTATGGCAAACAACAAGCAGGTGACCCAGATCACCTCCATGGACCAGGACTTCGCCCAGTGGTACACCGACGTGTGCACCAAGGCGGAGCTTGTGGACTACTCCGGCGTGAAGGGCTTTTTCGTCATGCGGCCTTATGGCTATGCCATCTGGGAGAACATCATGTCCTGGCTGGACGGCGAGTTCAAAAAGACCGGGCACGAGAACGTGTCCATGCCCATGTTCATCCCGGAATCGCTGCTGCAAAAGGAAAAAGACCACGTGCAGGGCTTCGCCCCGGAGTGCGCGTGGGTGACCGTGGGCGGGTCGGAAGAGCTGCCCGAGCGGCTGTGTGTACGGCCCACCAGCGAGACGCTTTTCTGCGACCACTGGAAAAATATCCTGCACTCCTGGCGGGACCTGCCTATGAAATATAACCAGTGGTGCAGCGTGGTCCGGTGGGAGAAGACCACCAGACCCTTCCTGCGGGGCCGGGAATTTCTCTGGCAGGAGGGGCACACCCTCCACGCCACCGAGGAAGAGGCCCGGGCCGAGACACTGCAAATGCTGGACATTTACGCCCGGTGCTACGAAGAGCTGCTGGCCATGCCGGTGATCAAGGGCGACAAGACGGAGAAGGAGAAGTTCGCCGGCGCGGAGAACACCTACACGGTGGAGTGCATGATGCACGACCACAAGGCCCTCCAGTCCGCCACCAGCCACTATTTTGGCGACGGCTTCACCCGCGCCTTTGACATCACCTTCCAGGACAAAAACAACCAGTCGGTCTACCCCCACCAGACGAGCTGGGGCTTTACCACCCGGTCCATCGGCGGGCTGATCATGACCCACGGGGACGACCGGGGCCTGGTGCTGCCGCCCAACGTGGCACCCATCCAGGTGATCGTGCTGCCCATCGCGGCCCACAAGCCCGGTGTCACGGAGGCGGCGGAAAAGCTGGTGGAGCGGCTGCAGGCCGCGGGTCTGCGGGTCAAGGGCGATTTCTCCGACAACAGCCCCGGCTGGAAGTACGCCGAGTATGAGATGAAGGGCGTGCCCCTGCGGCTGGAGATCGGCCCTCGCGACCTGGAAAACGGTCAGGCTGTGGCCGTCCGGCGGGACAACCAGGAGAAGGCGTTTATCCCCCTGGATGAACTGGAAAGCGCCGTGCCTGCCCTGTTGGAGACGGTGCAGCAGGCCCTGTACGACAAGGCCAAGGCCAACCTGGAAAGCCACACCTGGCCCGCCTCCACCGTGGAGGAGGTCAAGGAAAAGGCCCAGGACGGCTTCGTCAAGACCATGTGGTGCGGCGACGCCGCCTGCGAGGAAAAGATGAAGGAGCTGGCCGGTGTATCCAGCCGGTGTATTCCCTTTGCCCAGGAGCGTTTGGGCGACACCTGCCCCTGCTGCGGCCGTCCGGCCAAGCACAGCATCATCTGGGGCGTGGCATATTGATTTGAATAATTCTTCCTTATTGACGGCCCCCTTGTGAAAGGGGGCTGTCATGCGTCAGCATGACTGGGGGATTGCCGTACATCTTACAGCAATCCCCCCGAGCCGCCTTACGGCGGCCCACCCCCCTTTGACAAGGGGGGCTTTATTTTTCAATTACCCCCGCACGGCGTCTATCAGCGCCGGCAGACAGTCCTCGAATTTGACCCCGTACCAGTGCTCCTTCACGTCCGGCATGGTGGCCTTGATGCAGTCCACTGTGTAATCCACCGCGATGCGCAGGGCGTCGGCCATGCTCTTGCCCAGAACGATGGCGCCCGCCAGGGCGGAGGTAAACACGTCCCCGGTGCCGTGGAAGGACACGTCGATGTGCTCCCGGAAATACTGGGTATATTCACCGGTTTTTGCGTCATAGGCCACGGCCCCCTGGTGGGCCTTGTCATAGCGCACCCCCGTGACCACCGCCGTACGGCAGCCCAGGCCCGTCAGCCGCTTGAGCAGCGCGTGGATATACGCCTCGTCGTAGCCCTCGGAGACATATTCCTCCCCCAGCATGAACGCGGCCTCCGTCAGGTTGGGCACGATCACGTCCGCCTTGGCGCACAGGCCGGCCACGCCCTTGGCGTAGGCCATATCGAAGGCGGGATATAATTTGCCGTTGTCGGCAAACACCGGGTCCACGATCTTCACCATCTCCGGGAACAGTTGGAAGTAGTCGGCCACCGTGCCGATCATCGCCTCCGTACCCAGATAGCCCGTGCTCACGCCGTCAAAGGTCAGGCCCGCGCTCTTCCAGTGCTCCGCGATGGCGGGCAGGTCGTCCCCCAGGTCCCGGAAGGTCCAGTCGGTGAAGCCCGCCGTGTGGGTGGATAAGACAGCCGTGGGCACGGGGCAGACCTCCAATCCCATGGCCGACATGATGGGGTGGGCCACCGTCAGCGAGCACTTGCCAAAGCAGGACAGGTCCTGTATCGTCATGATCCGTTTCTGTTTCACGGTCAAAACCTCCTTGTTTGATGGGGCCAGTATAGCACAAACTGAGCCTATAAAAAGAGCCAGTTTTTAGATTTTTTATAATACCAGTTTCGCCGCCCACGGCGGAAATTGGTTTTCCAGGGAATTAAAGCTTGACATAAAACCCGTTTCGTTTTAAAATCAATTAGTTACAGTGGGGTAACTGGATGAATATCCCGCTGTTGCGTCCTTGATTGATCGGATGGGGTGCTTGATACCCGCCGTATGGAAGAAACTGTAAGATAGGAGGTGTATATACTTAGATGCCGATATGGTTAGGGATCGTTCTGACCCTGGCGGGCCTGGTCCTGGGCTTTGGCTCGGGCGTGTTCTACCGCAAGCGCGTAGGCGAGCGGGAGATAGGCTCGGCGGAGGAAGAAGCGAAACGTATATTGAACGACGCCATTAAATCCGCGGAGAGCAAGAAACGGGAAGCTCTTCTGGAGGCAAAAGAGGAAATACACAAAAACCGCTCTGAATATGAGCGCGAGGTCAAGGAAAGACGGGCGGAGCTCTCCAAGCAGGAGCACCGCTTGCAGCAGAAAGAAGAACACCTGGACAAGAAGACCGACGCCATCGACCGCAAAAACGAGCTGCTCACCAAGAAGATATCCGAGGTGGAGGCCCAGCAGGCGGACATCCAAAAGCTCAAGGAAGCCCAGATGGAGGTACTGGAGCGCATTTCCGGGTACACGGTGGAGGAGGCCAAACAGCTTCTCATCGACAACCTGGCCAGCGAGGTCACCCACGAGCAGGCCGTCAAGGTCCGGGAGATCGAGGCCCAGTTCAAGGAGGAGGCCGAACAGCGGGCCCGGGAAGTGATAGCCCTGGCCATCCAGCGCTGCGCCGCCGACCACGCCAGCGAGGTCACCGTCTCCGTGGTCACCCTGCCCAACGACGAGATGAAGGGCCGCATCATCGGCCGGGAGGGGCGAAACATCCGCTCCATCGAGAACCTGACCGGGGTGGACCTTATCATCGACGACACCCCGGAGGCCATCACGGTCTCCTGCTTCGACCCGGTGCGCCGGGAAATTGCCCGACTGGCCCTGGAAAAGCTCATCGCGGACGGACGCATCCATCCGGCCCGCATCGAGGAAATGATCGCCAAGGCCCAGCGGGAGGTCGCCGCCACCATCAAGGCCGAGGGCGAGCGGGCCGTGTTCGAGACCGGCGTGCACGGGCTGCACCCGGAGCTGGTGAAGCTCCTGGGCCGGCAGAAATACCGCACCAGCTACGGCCAAAACGTGCTCAACCACTCCATGGAGGTTGCCCACATCTCCGGGCTCATCGCCGCGGAGCTGGGTGTGGACATCGCCACCGCCAAGCGGGCGGGGCTTCTGCACGACATCGGCAAGAGCATCGACCATGAGGTCGAGGGCAGCCACGTCACCATCGGCGTGGACATCGCCAAGAAGTATAAGGAATCCCCCGAGGTCATCCACGCCATCGCCGCCCACCACGGGGACGTGGAGGCCCAGACCGTCATCGCCTGCATCGTCCAGGCGGCGGACGCCATCTCCGCCAGCCGCCCCGGCGCCCGGCGGGAGAACATCGAAAACTACGTCAAGCGTCTGGAGAAGCTGGAGGAGGTGTCCATGTCCTTCCCGGGCATCGACTCCTGCTACGCCATCCAGGCGGGCCGCGAGATCCGCATCATGGTCAAGCCCGACCAGGTCAGCGAGGACCAGATGACCCTCCTGGCCCGGGACATCGCCAAGAAGATCGAGGAAGAGCTCACATACCCCGGCCAGATTAAGGTCCATGTCCTGCGGGAGACAAAAGCGGTGGAATACGCAAAATAACGACAGAAATGCTCGCTCCCCCTCCGGTTTGCCCGAAGGGGGAGAATTTTTGTATCTTTTTTGTAAATAATACTTGTATTTTGTAATTTTTGTAATATAATATCATAAAGCGCACTTTGCGCGCACTGTGGGACATTTCCGGGCAAAAAATGGACAAATGGGACAAAGGGGGCGTTCGCGATGCCCACCCAGTGGAAGCGCTCGCCGGAGGAATTGCATAAGACCTATGTCGCCAACACGGAGGCGTTCTACCGGGTGGCCGGACGGGACCTGGCGGCGCAGATGGACGAGTTTTGCGTCACCTGCGCCACCCAGCTTTTCGCCCGCAGCGCCAGCCTGGGCCAGGAGCACGTGGACGCGGTGAATGCCCTGTATTCCAAGGGCCGGACAAGCCCCGGCTGGCTGCTGTGGGGGCTGAGCACCGCCGTGGGGAAAAGCGGGGAATTTTTGCCGCCGCTTTTCTTCTGGGACATGACGGAAAAAGACGCTCGCCAGGGCACGGACAGCTCCAGGGTGTTCATCCGGATGCTGACCAATATCCTGCTGTGTCTGGCGGCGGTGGACGACGACGTGACCTACGCCGAGGCGGAGTATATCACCGAGTGTGGGGACAAGCTGGCCGCCCTGTGCGACGGGGCCGGGGTCAAAAAGGGCAAGCCCGGTCTGCGGGCGGCGGATTTCGTCACCAGCGCGGAGCCGTCCTTTTTGGAGAAAAACCCGCCAAAGGCCGGTACGGCCAACGGTCCCGCTCAGGGAAACGTCCAGGCAAGAGCCGCCGGTGAGACGGCGCCGGAAAAGCCGGACCTGGACGGGCTTTTGGCGGAGCTGGACGGCCTAGTGGGGCTGGAAAAGGTCAAAAAAGACGTGAAGAGCATGATGAACCTGGTGAAGGTCCGCAAGCTCCGGCAGGACGCGGGTCTGCCCGTGCCGCCCTTAAGTCTGCACATGGTGTTTCTGGGCAATCCCGGCACCGGCAAGACCACCGTGGCGCGGCTTTTGAGCGGCCTGTACGCCGCCATCGGGGCCCTTTCCAAGGGCCAGCTGGTGGAGGTGGACCGGTCCGGGCTGGTGGCGGGCTATGTGGGCCAGACGGCCATCAAGACCCAAGAGGTCATTACGTCGGCACTGGGCGGGGTGCTGTTCATCGACGAGGCCTATTCTCTCGCCAGCGGCGGGGAGAACGACTTCGGCCGGGAGGCCATCGAGACCCTTTTGAAGGCCATGGAGGACCACCGGGAGGACCTGGTGGTGATCGTGGCGGGGTACACCGGGCCCATGCAGCGGTTTCTGGACTCCAATCCGGGCTTGGAGAGCCGGTTCAACAAGCGCATATTCTTTGAGGATTATAACGGCGAGGAGCTCAACGCCATCTTCCATCTCCAATGCAAGAAAAACGGCTACGAGCTGGACGATGAGGCGGAGGCCTACGCCGGGGAGTTTTTCGCCGCCATGTACGAAAACCGGGACGAGAACTTCGGCAACGGCCGGGACGTGCGCAACCAGTTCGAGGACATGGTGGTCCGCCAGGCGAATCGGGTCGCGGCCATGGAGAGCCCGTCCAAGGAGGACCTGGTGCGGTTTGTGAAAGCGGACTTTTTGGGGGACACTTAAAAGCCCCCCTTGTCAAAGGGGGGTGGGCCGCCGAATGGCGGCTCGGGGGGATTGCTGTTAAACGAAGACAATCCCCCAGTCAGCGCCAAAGGCGCTGACAGCCCCCTTTCACAAGGGGGCCATAAGCAGTGCGGCTTACGCCGCGCTCCCCTTACACAGGGGAGGCGCTCAATAAGGTTAAAGGATTCAAAGATCATGGCAGACAAACATCTTGGGGTGTACATCCACATCCCCTTCTGCGCGTCCAAGTGCGGGTATTGCGACTTTTATTCCCTGGCGGGGTGCGACAAGCTCATGGGCAAATACCAGGACGCCCTGCTGCGCCACATCAAGGAGTCCGCCAACAC
>CANQKA010000092.1 GCA_947624395.1 uncultured Oscillospiraceae bacterium | reverse complement strand
GCCCCACCACCAGAACGACCACCGGCACTACGAGGGGCCGGAGGGGTCCAAAGAGCGGTTCAAAAACTTCGTGCTGCCCCACGACCTGGAAGTGCTCAAGGGCAACGCGGCGGAGGAATACCCGGACTATCTGGGCCAGTGCGCCGCCCTGGACGAAAACCTGGGCCGCCTGATCGACAGGCTCAAAAAAGAGGGGCTTTACGACAACACGGTCATCATCTTCGCCTCCGACCACGGATCCCACTTCATGACCCGCAACCGGGACGAGCACCTGAACGGCGCCGACGACTATAAGCGCTCCTGCCACGACGGGTGCCTGCACGTGCCCCTGGTGATTGCCGGCGGGCCCTACAAAGGCGGCGTGGCGGTGCCGGAGCTGGTCAGCACCGAGAGCCTGCCCAAGACCATCCTGGCCATTGCCGGGGTGGACGTGGGCGACGCCATGATCGGCGAGAACCTGCTGGACGTGGTGGAGCACAAGGACCCGGATAGGCCCAACGAGGTCTTCGCCCAGATATCCGAAAGCCGGGTGGGCCGGTGCGTCCGGACGCCGGACTGGCTCTATTCCGTTTACGCCCCCGGCGTCAACGGCGGCGAGGCCGCCGCCTCGGACACCTATGCCGACGATTTCCTGTACGACATGCAGGCCGACCCCTGGCAGCTTACTAACGTGGTCACGGACCCGGCCTACGCCGCGGTAAAAGCGGAGCTGCGCCAAAAGCTGCTGGACTGGATCGAGCGGGCCGAGGGGACCCGCCCTGTGATCACCGACTGAATATAAGGAGAGATATTTTGATCCTCTTCCTTATCGTACGGCCCCCTTGTGTAAAGGGGGCTGTCAGCGCCCTTGGCGCTGACTGGGGGATTGTCAACCCCCAAAAAGAGGTCATCCGCTCCCGGATGACCTCTTTTTGTTATACCGCTACCGGTAAATGGTCAGCATGCCAAAGTATTTTTGGACAAAGGACGTGTCCTCCACTTCCTCGGCCATGTCCTCCGGGCCGTAGCGCAGCAGGTAATAGTCCATGTCGTGGACGGTTTTGAAGATGTCGTTCGCGGCGTTCATATCGTGTGTATCCCGCGCCTGGGCCGTCTTGTCGATCAAAGCTTGCAGGTCGTTTTTCAGATCGTCGTTTTGCACCGTGCTCTGTATGTCCCTGAGGATCCCGATAAAACCGTCGGCGTCGTATTCATTGTTGACGAGCAGTTGGGAAAGCGTATCCTCCGTGCCGTACTTCTCGCAAAAGCCGGTCCAAGAAAGGCCCTCTTCCTCCCGTATCCTGGCTATATCCTCCAGATCGTATTCATCCCCGGTATAGGACCACTGGACATTGATCTGGCCCGTCTCGTCAAAATAGTTCCACGCCGGGTCGTTAGGGTCTTCCAAAAACGCGAAAATGTCCTCATAGAAATACTGCCGCTCCCACCAGTCGTTCGCCCCGGTGATGACTGTGTAAAGCCGGTCGGTCTGGTCCTCCGTCATGCCCTCCAGCGCCTTGTCCCGTGCGGCCAGGACCTGCCCCTTCGTCGGCGCGGCGACAGAGGTCGGGGGCGGGGCCGGGGTCGGCTCCGGCGGTTCGGTCGGGGCTATGGTCTGCGGCGCCATCGTGAACGATGCCGGCTGCGTAGGTTCCGGGCTGGCGGTGGGCTTCTGGGCGCTTTGGGCGCACCCGGCCAGCGTCAGCAGACACAGCATCGCCAACAATACAGCGTTCCTCTTCATCCGTGCATACCCTCCCTTGATAAACTGTGACGAATTATAGCGCGTTCTGCCCCGCCGGTCAACGGCGGAACAGCATCCGGTTGTAATGGTGTCCCCGGCCTCCGCCGTGGACAGCGCTGGATTCTAATGTTTCTCTCCCCCAGTCACCGCCTAACGGCGGCGACAGCCCCCTCGTCAGAGGGGGCCGTATTCTATACCCAGGTGGAGAATATGCCTCCCTCTGACGAGGGAGGTGGCTCGGCCCTCCGGGCCGAGCCGGAAGGAGAGATATTTTAAATCGCGCCGCAGGCGCACCATATGGTTGCCGCCCATGGGCGGCATTTTTAATTGCCCGCTGGTCAACGGCGAAACAGCATCCGGGCGGCGGTGTGGAGGCGGGGGAGGGCGTAGGGGAAGAAGGCTTTATATGCGGGGCAGAAATAGTTCTCCCGGCCGGTTTGGCCGTCCGTGAAGTCCCGGCGGCACCCGCCCCGGCACAGGGGGGCGTAGGCGCAGGCGCCGCAGGCGGCGGGCCGCTTTTCCCCCTCGGCCAGGAACCGTTTCATCACCGGCGAGGCCAGGGCACCGGCCACGGTCATGTCCCGGATATTGCCGATGCGCCAGTGGTCCAGCACGTAAAAGTCGCAGGGGTACAGGCTGCCGTCCGCCTCCACCGCCAGGTACCCGCCGCAGCGGCCGTTGGAAGCGCAGGAGCCGGGTGGCATGCCCGCTATGAGCCGCAGCAGGTCGTCGAAAAACCGGACGCTGACGTATATACCCCGGGAAAGCTCAGAAAACCAGCAGTCGAAAATGCCCTTCAAAAACCCGCCGTAGGCCTCCGGCGTCAGGGACCAGGGCATAGCGCCGCGGGGCCCGTCCAGCGGGTCCAGGCAGGGGATGAATTGCAACGGGTGGTCCCCCAGTTTTCGCAGGCTGTCCCAGACCTGCCGGGGGGCCTTGGCGGCGTCGCCGGTGACGACGCAGAGCAGATTCGTCTCCACGCCCGCGTCGGAAAGCAGCGCCAGAGACTGCACCGTTTTGTCCCACGTACCAGCGCCCGAAATGTCCCACCTGTGACGATCATGAAGCGTTTTTGTCCCATCCAGGGACAATCCGACCAGAAAGCCGTTGACCCTGAAAAAATCCGCCCATTCCAGGCATAAGCGCTGTCCGTTGGTCTGTATGGAAAAGGTGGCAGTCGTCCCGGTGGGACATAAAGTGCGCGCTGTGCGGACAAAGGTCCGGAAGAAGTCAAGCCCAGCCAAAGTTGGCTCGCCGCCCTGGAAGAGAAAGTGGACGTTTCCGCCCGGTCCGGCATAGGCAAAACCCGCCTGGATGAGGGCTTCGGCGGTTTCCAGGGTCATAAACCCCAGGCTCTTTTGGACCCGGTTTTCGGCCACATCCTCGTAAAAGCAGTACCGGCACCGCATGTCGCACAGGCCGGAGGCGGGTTTGACCAGAAAGGTGACGCCGCCCATGGTTCACATGTCGAACCAGCGTATCTCGCCGGGGGCCAGGTCCAGCGGGAAGGACGCCTTGTCGGTGTACACGGTGGTGCTGCGGTCCTTGTTGGCGTTGTTCACCACGCAGTACAGGCCGCTGTTGGGGTAGGCGTGTACCTCCGTGTCCACGTTGTCGGAAAACCACCGGTGCAGCTCCCCCTCCCCGTGGCTGGCCCAGAGGACGGCCCGGTGCAGCAGACGGGTGTTGGGGAGGGAATAGGGCAGTCCGGAGATATACACCGCCCGGCCCTGGCCGAATTCGTGCACGGCCAGCTGGACCTCCTTGTCCCGCTGGACCAGCACCTGCGCGTCCGGCAGGGCGTACATGCTCTTTTTGCCCTCGCCAAAGTTCACGGCGCGGGTCATGTCCGCCAGGATGAAGTGGTCCGGGTGTTCGGTCCAGTTGTACTTGTCGTAATTGAGGGTCAGGCCCGTTTCTTTCTCCACGCCCAGCACCCCGGCAAGCTGGATATACCGGCCCTGGTACTGGTGGCCGCTGGGCTCGCCCACGCCGATAAGGCCGCCGCCATTATACACAAAGCGCTTCACCGCGCCGGAGATGCGGGGGTCCTCCCAGAGCTCGCCGCCGGTGTGGGCCGTGTCGCCGTCGCCGATGTTCAGCAGCACGTCGATGCCGTCCAGCGCGTTCGGGTCGGCCAGAATGTCGTCAAAGCTCAGGAAACGCACGTCGTATGGCGCGCCGGAGAGGGCCTCGATGACGCCGGCGTAGGAGTAGTTCTGCTTGTGGTAGAGGGCGTGGTGGACCATGTGGCAGCCCCAGGAGCGGGCCTTGCCCCATGCGTTCAGCACCGCCACGGTCCGGCAGCACCAGGGCTTGCCGCCCTTGACGTTCTCGTACAGCTCCCGAAACTCGTCGCACACATGCTCCACATAGGTGAGAAACGCCGGGAACTCACAGGCCAGCCGCAAATATCCGCCGTAGCCGATACGGTCCACCGGCTTGCGCAATATGGCCCGCCGGGCGGTTATCCAGTTCTCCCTTGCCTCCCGGACCGGCTTGCCGCCGGGGTGAAAGGTGTCCGGGAAGAAGTAGGGCAGGAAGCGGCCCTCGGTGTATTTTACGCCGGGGATGTCGGAGATGAGCCGCAATGTGGCGCCGTTGCCCACGCTGCCCACCACTGCGTCCAGGCCGATGGTGGCGAACTCGTCCATGTAGGGCTCCGTGCCTATCCAGTGGTCCCCCAGGAACATCATGGCCTCTTTGCCGTACTCGTGGGTGATGTCCACAAATTCCTTGGCCAGGGCGGCCACTTCCCGGCGCTGGAAGGCCATAAAGTCCTTGTACTGCCGGGTGGGTACCCGATACTGGTTGTTGTAGTACCCCTGGTCGATGATGTACTCCGGTCGGAAGGGGTAGCCCACCTCGCGCTCAAACTTTTCCAGTATGTAGGGGCTGACGGAGGCGGAGTAGCCGTACCAGTCCACGTATTTTTCCCGCTTCAGCTCGTCGAATACAAGCGTGAACTGGTGGAAAAAGGTGGTGTACCGTATCACGTCCACGTAGGGGTGCTCCCGGAGGAACTGCCGCAGACGCTCCAGGGAATAGATGTGGGTCCTGGGCTGGCGCACGTCGAAGGTGATCTGGTGCTCAAAGTCTTTCCAGTCGTTGGTGACGGCGTTGTACATGTGCACCGGGTCCCAGATAAGGTAGGCCAGGAAGCTGACCGTGTAGTCGTGAAAGGGCTCCGGCCGGTCCAGAATGACGCAGCCGCTGTCCGGCTCCCAGCGCCAGTCGTCCGGGTCCAGAGGTTTTCCAGTGGACCGGTCCATGACCTCCCACCAGCGGCGAATGTCGTCCCTGTCGTTCACCGCCATAAGCTCCGGGCTCACGCCCTGCATCAGCGGGATGGACAGCGGGCCGTCGGCGGCGGTATAAAAGCCGGTCATGATGTAGCACTGCTGGACCTCCTCGGGGTTGGCCTTGGCCCAGGCGTTGTCCTTGCGGGTGGTGTAGTAGGTGGCGTAGATCTTGGCCTTCACGTGTCTGAGCCCGCTGGGGAAGTCCGTGCCGTCGCAGTCGCGCACGGCGTCCGCCCCCCAGCGCTTTATAAGCGCCATCGTTTCGGGCACCACGTCTCGGTCGGTGGGGATGGTCACGCGCCCTTTCAGTTTATCCATAGCAAATTTCCTCTGGTAGATAGTATGTCAGCCCTTCACGCCGCCGGCGGTGACGCCGGTGATGATGCGGCGGCTCATGAACAGGTACAGCAGGAACGTGGGCAAGAACACGATGATCACCGCCGCGAACAGCCCGCCGTAGTTGCCGGAGTACTTCATGGAGTTGACGATCTGCAAAAGTCCCACGCCCACGGGGGTCATCTCCTTGCCGGTGGTGAAGATCAGGGCCATGAAGAACTCGTTCCAGGTGGACAGGAAGTTGAAGATGGTCACGGTGATGATGGCCGGCTGGATAAGCGGCAGCATGATGGACCAGAAGGTCCGGTTGGCGGAGCAGCCGTCGATGGCGGCCGCTTCTTCATAATCGTGGCTCAATGTGGCGAAAAAGTCCAGCATGTAAATGGCCGTGTAGGGCACGCGCATGAAGATGTAAAGGACGATAAGCAAAACGCGGCCCTTGACGCCCCACTTCACCGAAAGGGAGTAAAGGGGCATGATGATCATGATGGCCGGCACGCTCATGGCGATGACCAGCGCGATGCGGATGGTCCGGCTGCCCCGGAAGTTCCAGCGGCTGAGCACATAGGCCGCCGGGGCCGCGATCAGCAGCACCCCCGCACAGGACACCACAGAGTACAGCAGGGAGTTTCCGAAGAACACGGACACGTTCTGGGTCTTCCAAGCGGTGACATAGTTCTCCCAGTGGAAACCGCTCTCAAATTCCAGCACCTTGCCGGTGAATATCTCCCTGGAGGTGGACAGGCTGGCGCCGATGATCCAGCCAAGCATCACCACCATGAAGCCCACGTAGGCGATCACCACCAGGTAGCCGGGAAGCATTTTCAGCTCGTGCTTCCAATTGCTCTTGCGTTTTGTCTTTTCCATCGCTTCCCCCTCCTGTCAGTATTCCAGGTCCCGGCTCCGGAGAAGCCGTTCGGTGATCACGTACACGATGATAATGATGATCGTCAGAACGACGCCCACCGCCGCGCCGGCGCCGGCGTCCCGCTCGATCACGCCCTTGCCGCCGAACACCGTGTCATAAAGATAGATGACCGGCACGATGGTGGAGCCCTCCGTCTGCACCGGGGAGAAGAGCTTCGACCAGAGATA
>CANQKA010000091.1 GCA_947624395.1 uncultured Oscillospiraceae bacterium | reverse complement strand
CAGGGCCTTACGCCCAAGGCGAAAAAGACCATCGAGCTTGCCTGCACGGACGCGGCGCGGCTGGGCCACAATTTCGTTGGCACGGAGCACATTTTGATGGGCATTTTGCGGCAGGCGGACTGCGCCGGGACAAGGGCCGTGCAGGGCGCGGGCATCGACCCCAACCGGCTCTACACGGACGTGATGGACATCTTTGACCGCCCTGAATACCGGGCCCGGCCGGAGGAAAGCCCCGCCCGGTCCACTGTCCGGCGCAGCGACACCAAGACCCTGGACCAGTTCAGCCGGGACCTTACGGACCTGGCGTCCCGCGGTCAGCTGGACCCTGTAGTCGGCCGGGAGCGGGAACTGGAGCGGGTCATTCAAATCCTCTCCCGCCGGACGAAAAATAACCCCATCCTGATCGGCGAGCCGGGGGTGGGCAAGACGGCGGTGGCGGAGGCGCTGGCGCGGCGTGTGGCGTCGGGGGACGTGCCGGAGCACCTGCGGCGCAAGCGCATCGTATCCCTGGACATCCCCTCCATGCTGGCGGGGACCAAGTACCGGGGCGACTTTGAGGACCGCATGAAGGCGGTCATCCGGGAGGTGAGCCGCGCCGGGGACGTGATACTGTTCGTGGACGAGATGCACACCATCGTGGGCGCGGGGGCCGCCGAGGGGGCCATCGACGCGGCCAATATCCTGAAACCCGCCCTGGGCCGCGGCCTTATCCAGATCATCGGCGCCACCACGGTGGAGGAATACCGCTCCCACATCGAGAAGGACCCGGCCCTGGAGCGCCGTTTCCAGCCGGTGACGGTGCCGGAGCCAAGCCGTGAAGAGAGCGTGCGCATATTGACCGGCCTGCGGGACCGGTACGAGAGCCACCACCATCTTGTGATAACCGACGAGGCCATCCGTGCGGCGGTGGACCTGTCGGTCCGGTACATCCCGGACCGTTACCTGCCGGACAAGGCCATCGACCTGATCGACGAGGCGGGCAGCCGTGTACGCATGACGGGCTTTCGGGAGCCGGACAGCCTGAAGGCGGCGGCGGAGCAGGTGGAGGCCCTGCGTCAGGCCAAGGAGCAGGCGGTCCGCAGCCAGGATTTCGAGGGGGCCGCGTCCATCCGGGACGAGGAACTGCGCCAGCGGGCGGCCCTGGACCAGGCCCGGAACGCCTGGACCGCCCAGGCCGGTGACCCCAGCCGTCCGGTGGGCCCTGAGGACGTGGCGGCCGTCGTCTCCGGCTGGACGGGCATTCCCGTGGAGAGCCTGACGAAGGAGGAGAGCGAGCGGCTGGCCCACCTGGAAGAGGTGATACACCGGCGGCTGATAGGCCAGGACGAGGCGGTCAGCGCCGTGTGCCGCGCCATACGCCTGGGCCGTGTTGGCTTGGCGGACCCATGCCGGCCCGTGGGCAGCTTTCTCTTTCTGGGTCCCACAGGCGTGGGCAAGACGGAGCTGTGCCGCGCCCTGGCGGAGGCGGTCTACGGCGACGAAAAGGCCATCATCCGTGTGGACATGTCCGAGTATATGGAAAAGCACGCCGTGAGCCGTCTCATCGGCGCGCCGCCTGGATACGTGGGCCACGACGAGGGCGGGTACCTGACCGACCGTGTCCGCCAGCGGCCCTGGAGCGTGGTGCTTTTTGACGAGATGGAAAAGGCCCACGAGGACGTGTGGGGGCTGCTGCTGCAAATTCTGGAGGACGGGGTGCTCACCGATTCAAGGTCCCGCAAGACGGATTTTCGCAACACCGTCGTCGTCATGACCTCCAACGTGGGGGCCAGGAGCATCGCCGGCGGCGGTCAGCCCCTGGGCTTTTCCGGCGCTTCTGACACGGCCCGCGCCCGGTACGACGCGCTCAGGGACCGGGTGATGGCCGAGGCGAAGCAGGTCTTCCGGCCGGAGCTATTGAACCGTGTGGACGCCATCGTGGTGTTCCGGCCCCTGGAGCAGGAGCAGATACGGCGCATCGCGGAGGGGATGCTGGACCGGGTGCGGGAGCGGCTGCAGGGGAAGAATATGACCCTGGACGTGACGGACGAGGCCCTGGACGCCCTGGCCCAGCAGGGTTACGACCCGGCCTACGGCGCAAGGCCTCTGCGCCGGTGCGTCCGCCGGCTGGTGGAGGACCCCCTGGCGGAGATGCTGCTGTCCGGCGCCCTCGTCCCCGGCGCCCGCGTACAGGTTTCGCTTGTGGATGGAAAAGTGACCGTGGAGCGGGAGAAATGACAAATAAAAAGGCCCCCTTGTTAAAGGGGGCTGTCAGCGCATTGCGCTGACTGGGGGATTGTCTTTAGACCTACAGCAATCCCCCCGAGCCGCCTTACGGCGGCCCACCCCCCTTTGACAAGGGGGGCTTTTAATAAAGTTGCCCCCTCGGGAGAGGGGGCTTTCGCATGGAAAAGGAAAGGAACGTAAGCTTTATGCTCCGGTGAAGCGCATGAGCAGCGCGCACACCTCGGCCCGCGTGGCAAGGCCCTTGGGCTGGATGATGCCGTCGCCGTAGCCGCTGAGAACGCCGTTGTTCAGCGCCCAGTTCATGGCCGGCACCGCGTAGCTGGAGGTCTGGCCGCCGTCCTTGAACTGGCCCAGCACGTCTTTTCCGGCGGCGGGACTTCCGGCCATCCGGTACAGGATGGCCACGAACTGCTCGCGGGTGAGACTGCTGGCCGGGTCAAAGCTCCTGCCGCCAACGCCCTTGACGATGCCCTGCATAGCGGCCCAGGAGGCGGCGCTGGCAGTTTCCGTGTCGGAGATGTCGCTGAACGCGCCGGAGCCGCCCTTGGGCGAGCCCTTGGCCCGGTACAGCATGGTCACGGTCTGGCCCCGTGTGATGGCCGCGCCGGGGTTGAACGTGTTCTCCGACACGCCCTGTATCACGCCCAGGGCGTAGGCCCGCTCCACGTCGTTGGCATACCACGCGCCGGAGGGCACGTCGGTGAAGGGGGTGGGGGTGCTGCTGGTCGAACCGTTGCGGAATTTGTTCAGGTCCACCAGCGTTTTGTAGTTGTCGGGGTCAAATTTTTCGCCCTGCTTGAGGATGGCAAAGACGAACTCCGTGGCGTTGTCGTCCACCTGGATGTCCACGCCCACGCAATCCGTGATGTTGGTGGGATAGTAGTAGCCGCCCACCCGGACCACCTTGCCGCCCTTGATGACTTGGATGGTGTACCCGGATCTCAGCTGGAAGCACAGCTTGGTGCCGGTGAAGATGGTCCCGTGCTCGGTGCCGTATTTGTCCGGATCAAAATAGGTCCAATGGCCGAAGCTGGTCTCGTCGCCTACGTTCGCGCTCATAAAACCGTCGCTCTGGAAGGGCCCGCCGTACATGGTCATGGGGATGGACCTGGGCAGGGCCTTTTTGCTTTTGGTGATGGTGATGGTCATGCTGCCGCTGTTGGGTGCGGTGAGGTTGACGAGCCGTTCATCTATGCGCAGGTCCTCAGACGAGTGGTCCAGAAAGAACGTGTTGCGGACCATGGTCCCGCCGCTGATGGTGATGTCATATTCCGCGTCCAGGTTCACGATCATCTCCGTGCCGGGGTAAGCGCTGAACGTGCTGGGGAAAGACGTGCCCACCTGCACATACTGTCCGTTGCCCTGTTTATCCCAGAGGTCGAAACGGCAAAGACCCATCTCGGGCTGATAGAGATAGAGATTATCATACTTTGCGCCGCCGGGAGCGTAATAGTTCATGGAACGAAGATGCTCCGTCGCGCCAGTGACGTTCACCGTCACCCCGCCGGTGGCGGCGATGCTCTCCGTGCCGTAGTCCTCGCCCTCCGGCTCCTCCACGGCCTCCGGCTCTTCCACAGCCACAGGCTCTTCCGCCGGCACAGGCTCCGCCGGGTCAGGTACGCCGATGTCCGCGTCGGACACGCCATCCGTGCCGGGGGCTATGACTGCCGGCGGCTCCGGCGCGCCCTCGGCCAACGCCGGGACGGACAGCGCCAGTACCATCGTCACCGCCAGCAAAAAACTGAGCCATCTCTTCATCATTCCGCTTTCCTCCTTTGTATTGTTGTGCAATTTGTTTCTTTTGACCGTAATTTGTAACCACTTTGTAGCAAGTCTAGCAATGGTTTACAGAATTGTCAATAGTTTCCGGCCAATCTTAAGAATTGCAATTCTTAAGAATTTCTTAAGACGCTGTCCGCGCCAGTTCCGTGCCGGGGTAATAATGGGCCAGAATATCCCGGTAACCCATGCCCTGGGCGGCGTAGAGCCGTGCTCCGGTCTGGCTCATGCCCACCCCGTGGCCGCTTCCGGCGACGGTGAAGCGAAACACCGTCCCGTCCCATTGCGCGGAAAAGGCGGTGCTCCGCAGGCCCAGCAGCGAGCGCACCGTGGAGCCAGTGAAGCGCTTTCCCAGCACCGTCACGGTCCGGACCCGCCCCGCGCTGTCCAGTACCACCGGTCCCAGCCAGGAGGCCGGGTCACCCTCCGCTTCCAGGCCCAGCGTGGCCGCCAGCCCCGCCGGGGAAAATACGGCGTCGGACATGAGCTCCGGGGCGTTCTCGGCGGTCTCGGGGCTTTCCACGCTGACCAGATAGGGCAGCGCCGACCAGATGGCCCCGCTGTCCTCCGTCGCGCCGATGGACCCGGCGTGAAAGGCGGCCTGTATCGCCTCGCCCTCATAGGTCAGGTATTCCCCGTCCGTGGCGGACACGGCGGCCCGCACGGCCCGCATGTTCCCGTCGTAGCCGTCGCCCCAGAATTGGCGCAGGGACGGCTCGTCCATATACGCCAGACAGCACCCGCTGTGTACGCACACGTCGGCGTTTTCATGCTTTTGACAGGCCAGCACGAAGGTCCTTGCGGCCACGGCCTGGGCCTTTAATGCCTCCGGCCCGAAGCTGACCGGCATTTCCGCCGCCACGGCCATGGGCAGATATTCCGCCATGGTGATCTCCGCAGGTCCCGCGTCCGTCAAAAGCGTCACAGGCGTTTGCCCGTCGGCGGAGAGCATCTCATCCGGCCCGTCGCCCAGATAGAAAAGGCCAGCCAGCGCCGCCATAAAGACGCACCAGAAATAGAGCTTTTGCCATGTTTTCATAAGGGCGTGTCCTTTCTCTTGCCTTGACTGTTCCGGCGGTTAGGTATATAATCCCATGGATAAAACTATGGGGAAGTGGAGCGGGTTATGCGAAGCGAGGCATACAAATTATCCGGGTTCACGCTGGTCATCGGCGCGCTGGGCTTTTTGCTGCGGTGGCTGCAGGACATGCGCATCGCGGGCGAGGCCGGCTTGGCCGACCACGCGCCCATCAGCTATCTTGTGCTGCTGCTCATGGCGGTGACGGCCGTGCTCTTGTGGCTGCTCTGCCTGCGGCTGAAGCAGTTCGACGAGCCCCAGCGGCCGGCGGACGCCTTTGCGGGGCACACCCCCTTTTACGGCGCGATAGCCCTATTGCCGGCGGTGGTGCTGGCCCTGGGCGGGGTGGTGCTGGCGATGAAGCCTGGGGACAATGTGCTCTGGCCCACCATGCACCGTATCTGCGGCGGCACGATGGTGCTGGGCGCGTTCGGCCTGGGCGTGCTGGCGGTGAACGCCGGGAAAGAGGGCAAGGAGGGCGCGTGCCGCGCCGCGGCCTGTCTGGTTGGTCTGTTCGCCCTGTTCTGGCTTATCACCGGCTATCGGGACGCGGCCAGCGACCCGGTGGTCTGGCGGTTCGTGGTGGGCATACTGGCCCGGTGCGCCATACTGCTGGGGGTCCACCATGCGGTCGGGTTTTTCTTTGACTCCCCCCACGCCCGCAGGGCCATTTACATGTGCAATTTCGCGGCGTTTCTGTGCGTGATGAGCGCCATCGACGGCAGCACTCTGGCCGGGGAGGACATGGACCTGGGCAGTCTTTCCCAGAGCGCGGCCTATATCGCCATGGCGATGCAGTTTTTCATCTGGGGCTTCGTGTTCACGGAGAATCTGAAGACAAAACCCCTGACCCCCATGGGCCGGGAGGAAAAATAAGCATAAAACAGCAAGGGCCTGTCGCGTTTTGCGACAGGCCCTTGAACTATATCCTCTTACAGATTCGTGTACCCTTCCAGATACTCGTCCACCGCCTTGGCGCATGCCCGGCCCTCGGCGATGGCCGTGACCACCAGACTGGCCCCCCGGCGCATATCCCCGGCCACAAATATCTTCTCGCTGGCCGTCCGGTAGTCCGCGCCGCCCAGACGGCCCTTGCCGTCCAGGGCCAGATGAAATGCCTGGGCCACGCCGACTTCCGCGCCGGTAAAGCCCGCGGCGATCAGCAGCAGCTCGCAGGGCAAAGTCTTTTCCTCCCCGGCGGTATCCACCACCACGGCGGCGAGAGCGCCGTTTTCGTCCGTCACCAGCGCTTTGGCCACCGTCTCATAAAGCCTGGGGTCCGCGCCGAATTTGGCGATGGCCTCCTCCTGGCCGTAATCGGCCTTGCCGGAGCGGCTGTGGTAGGGCCAGCGGCGCTGGGGCGCACCGGCGCTTTTGCGTACCAGCTGGCCCACGGACGCGGCCCCCTGGCGGATGGCGGTGGCCACGCAGTCGGTGGCGGTGTCGCCGTTGCCGATGACCAGCACGTTTTTGCCCTTGGC
>CANQKA010000090.1 GCA_947624395.1 uncultured Oscillospiraceae bacterium | reverse complement strand
TTTTCCGGGACTATGTGTACATCCCTCTGGGGGGCAGCCGATGCGGCACGGGCCGGCAGCTTCTGAATCTGTTCGTGGTCTGGTTCCTCACCGGCATGTGGCACGGGGCCAGCTGGAACTTCATCCTGTGGGGCCTCTACTTCGGGGTGCTGCTGGCGGTGGAGCGGTTCGTGCTGGGCAAGGACGGCCAGCGGTGGCTGCCCCAAATCGTGCGCCACGGGGGCGTGCTCATCCTGGTCACGTTCAGCTGGATCGTGTTCAAATTCACGGACATGGGCCTGCTGGGCACGGCGCTGAAAGGCCTGTTCGGCCTGAACCACAACGGCTTTTCCAACGCCTCGGTGGCGCTGCTATTTAAAAATAACATCTATTTCCTGCTGTTCGCCTGCGTGGCCTGCACGCCCATCGGCAAGGCATTGCGCACGGTGCTTTCCAACCTGGGCCGCCGGGGCGGGGTGCTGGGCATTTTGAATGCCGCCTGGGAGGTCGTACATCCGGTGGCGCTGCTTATCCTGGCGGCCATCGCCCTGGTGGGGGACAGCTACAACCCCTTCATCTATTACCAGTTCTGACGGGAGGCGAGCGGACCGATGAAAGACAAAACGCGGCTGGTCCAGGCCGTCAAGCTCATAGCGTTCGCCTCGGTGCTGGCGGCGATGTGTATTCTGGGCATAATGTGGTTTTTGCGGCCCACGGAGTCGGTGCTGGAAAAGCGGGAGCTGGCGAAGTGGCCCAAATTCACCCTGGCGTCCTTCTGGGACGGGAGCTTTTTCAGCGGCATCGACGCCTGGTACTCGGACACCTATCCCGCCCGGGAGGAGATGATCTCCGCCCAGAAGGACATGGAGGGCCATTACGGCATCCGGGACACCCAGATGATCGGCGGCGGCATCGTGGCCGACGCCATACCCGACCCGAACGCCGATACCAGCGCGCCGGAGACCCCGGCGGACCCTGACGCCGCGCCCACGCCTACGCCCACGCCGGTGCCCACGGCCGCGCCGGACGGGACCATCCACGAGGTGGGCGAGTTCGCCGCCGGCGGCATCTACATCACCCACAACAGCGCCTACGGCGGGTATTATTTCAGCCAGGCCGGTGCGGACGCCTATATCGACACCATGAACCAGGTCTACCAGAACATCGGCGACAAGGTGAACATGTACGTGATGAACCCGCCCATCAGCGCCAGCGTCATGCTGGACGAGACCGTCTGGAACGACATCGGCTGCAGCGACGAGGGCGCCGCCATCGACTACGTGTGCAGCAAGCTGGACCCCGGCATCAAGACCGTGGACGTGTACGATACGTTGCGGGCCCACAACGCCGAGTACATCTATTTCCGGGCGGACCACCACTGGACCCAGCTTGGCGCCTATTACGCCTACACGGTGTTCTGCGGCGTGAAGGGCATCACCCCCCACGACATCAACGATTACGATGTGCGCACTTTCGCGGAGAACCGCTTCCTGGGCAGCTACTATACGTCCAGCAACAAGTCCCCGGAGCTGGCTGTTAATCCAGATACGGTGTACGCCTACACGCCCAAGGGGACAAACGACATGGAGATGACCATGCAGGACGGCACCCACCTGGATTGGGAGATCATCTTCGACGATTGGGAGTACCCGGATTCGGAGACCTACTGCATCTTCTCCGGGGCGGACCGGCCCTTTGCCCACGCCCACAACGATTCCATCACCGACGGCAGCGCCGTTCTTGTGGTCAAGGACTCTTTCGCCAACGCCTTCATCCCCTGGCTCATCGACCATTACGAGGACGTGTATTGGGTGGACTATCGCTACACCGACAATACCGTGTCCCAGATGGTGGCGGACTACGGCGTGCAGGACGTGATATTCGAGGCGGCCATGTCCCTGGCCACGTCCATGGGCTCCAACAGCGCCTATCTGAGCATCGGCCAGTGAGAAAGCGCATTTTTCCGGGGAGGCATTTGCGTTGCGTTTGAATTTGCGAAAGACAGCGGCGGTATTTCTGGCGGCGGTCATGCTTCTGGCCGCCTGCGGTTCGGCTGAGCGGCCCGAGAGCGAGCCGCCCTCCGCCCGGAGCGTGGCCTGGTATACCATTTATTCGGGCTGCGACCGGCCCCTGGCGGACCTGGAGCCGGTGCACGAGACACGGGACGCGGACACCATCGCCTATTACCTGACGGAGGTCTACGGCTTGGAAGACGGCTCCTGGTCGGACGTGGCCATTTATCGGGCCGGGGGCACGGAGGCGTTCGAGATCGCCGTCATCCGCACGGAAAATGAAAAAACCGCCAAAAAGGCGGCGGAAGCGCTGGCCGATTACATAGAGGTACGGGAGGGCGACTTCACCGGCTATGAGCCGGAGCAGGCCGCCATCGTACACGGCTCCAAGGCCGCTTATTCCCCACAGGGCGACGCGGCCTTACTCATCTGCGACGACCCGGACACGGCGGAAAATGCCTTTCTGGCCGCCTATGACGAGATGGCGCGGGTAAGCTTCACGCCCCCTGGCAAGGACGATATGACCCCCTACGACACCGCCGCTATTTTATCGGCCTGGGACAGCGGGGACAGCAGCGGCCTTGGCGAAAAGGACGCCGCCATTTTGGACATGGCCTCCGCGGTCCTGGACGAGGTACTGACGCCGGACATGACGGACTGTGAGCGGGAGCGGGCCATTTACCAGTGGGTTACCGGCCACGCGGTCTACGACCAGGACCACTACGACAAGCTGGGCCGGATGGACCCGGATTCCTATAACCCCTACGGCCTTTTGAAAAACGGCAAGGCCGTGTGTCTGGGCTTTGCCACCACGTTCCAGCTTTTGATGGACATGGCCGATGTGGAGTGCGTCACCGTGGTGGGCGCTTCACGGGGCAGCACCGCGGACCACGCCTGGAACATGGTCCGGCTGGACGGGAAATGGTACTGCGCGGACCCCACCTGGGACGTGCAGGAGGGCCCGGAGCAATGGAGCTACTTCAACGTGACCAGCGACTGGATGACCCTGACGGACCACCAGTGGGACTATGAGACAGTCCCCGACGCCACCGCCGAGGACGGCGGGCAAGCATGAAAAAACACGGCGCTTTCCGCGCCGTGTTTTTTTGCTTATTTGTCAGTAGGACGAGACAGGACCGTCCTCGTTTATGCACAGGGAGAACAGCGTGTCGCTGAAGGCCGAGGCCGTCTGCTCCGCGTACTCGTCGGTGGACCTGGCGGTCACCTTCCAGTAACTGTCGCCGGAGGTAAAAATGGCGATGTATATCGTGTAATGCTCGCCGTCTTTATATGCCTCCATGCTTATCATGTTGTAGCTGTACCGACCCAGATCGAACTGCGAGGTCTGGGCCGTGTAGCGGGCGTTGTCCCAGGAATCGAAGTAGTAACTGGCCGCGCTGTTCAGGACCTTTTCCAGGTCGTCTTCCGCTTTCCACGCGGATTTCATGATGGTCACGCTGGCCTCGGAATAGACGTGCTCCAGCGCGTAAACGCCCAGGCTGCTGCTGTACTCCTCGATGTGGGCCGTGTCGCGGGCGAAAAACGCCACCGGCGAGCCCTCCAGTTTCATGTCGTAGTACGCGTACCCCTCCGCCTGATAGGGAGCGGTGACGTAGAAGCTCCGGACGATGTGCTCCTGGTATTTTACATACTCCTCCACCTTGGGCGCGTCCCGGTTGATCAGCGCCTGCATGCAGTAGCAGCCGAAATCCCCCAGGCCGTCAAAGACGTAAAGCCCGCCGGTATAGCTCTTGCCGTTCAGGTCCAGGTCATAGGCGCACACGTAGCAGGGCGTGCCGTCTATGTCCCCCCAATCGGCGGCCACCACCTGCAGGTCATCGGTGCCCACCCAGTCGGTCAGCACGGTCGTGTCCGCCTTCAAAAGGTCGGCAAAATCCTCCGCGTCCTGGAGAAAATGGGCGCTGTCGGCAGAGGTGAACGCGTACTCCACCGACACGCGAAAATCGTCCCCGTCGGTCACCATCGTCACGTTCTCGTACGGCTCCGTGACCTCGTACCCCTCCGGTACCTCCATGGCGAACTTCACGTTGTCGTTTTCGTATTTCTCATAGCCCTCTTCCGCTTCCGCCGGTACCAGACCCGGCAGGAAAAATCCCCGGCCGCTGTCCCGGACCATACCGCTGCCCAGGACCATGCACGCCGTCATGAGCGCCGCCAGCGCCCATGCGCCCAGCCTTTTTCTCACCGCCATATATATCCCTCCCGTTTTGTCGATTTATAACAAAAAGATACCATGCCGGCCGGCGTTTCGTCAACAGAAAAAACATCCGCCAAATTTCCCGGAATTTTACAGGGAAATTTCCAAAACCCATTGACAGACTAGGAAATGGGGGTTATACTGCTTCTGGAAATTAACGCGGAGGATGTTTGGACACTATGTATGTATACGCGGACAACGCGGCGACCACCGCCGTGAGCCCCAAGGCCCTTGAGGCCATGCTGCCCTATTTCACGGAGGTTTACGGCAATGCCTCCAGTCTGCACAGTCCCGGTCAGCGGGCGGCGGAGGGTCTGCAGTGGGCGCGGGAGACCGTGGCGAAGGCCATCAACGCGGACTTCAAGGAGATCTATTTCACCGGCTGCGGCAGCGAGTCGGACAACCAGGCCATTTTGTCCGGCGCGGCGATAGGCACCCGACAGGGGAAAAAGCACATCGTCTCCACAGCCTTTGAGCACCACGCGGTGCTGCACACGCTGGAAAAGCTGAAAAAGCAGGGCTATGAGATAACGCTGCTGGACGTGCACGAAAACGGCGTGGTGACGGCGGATGACGTGGCCGCCGCCATACGGCCCGACACGGCCCTGGTGACCGTCATGATGGTCAACAACGAGATCGGCACCGTCCAGCCCATCGCGGACATTGCCAGGGTCTGCCACGAGCGCGGCGTGCTCTTCCACACCGACGCGGTCCAGGCCGTGGGTCATATCCCGGTGGACGTGAAGGCGCTGGACGTGGATATGCTGTCCCTGGCGGCCCACAAGTTCCACGGCCCCAAAGGCGTGGGCGCTCTATATGCCCGCAAGGGTGTGCCCCTGGTGAACGTCATTGAGGGCGGCCAACAGGAGCGGGGCAAGCGTGGCGGCACGGAGAATATCGCCGGCATCGTGGGTCTGGCCGCCGCGCTGGAGGAGGCCACGGCGGATCTCAGCAAAGATATGGCCTACGTCACCGCCCTGCGGGAAAAGCTCATCGACGGCCTTTCCAAGATACCTCACAGCCGCCTGAACGGCGACCGGGACAAGCGGGTACCGGGCACGGTGAACTTCTGCTTCGAGGGCATCGAGGGGGAGAGCCTGCTGCTCCTGCTGGACGCTCGGGGCATCGCCGCCAGCTCCGGCAGCGCCTGTACCTCCGGCTCCCTGGACCCCAGCCACGTGCTGCTGGCCCTGGGTCTGCCCCATGAGGTCGCCCACGGCAGTCTCCGCCTGAGCATCGACAGGATGAACACCGAGGCGGAGATCGACCACATCATCGAATCCGTCCCCCAGGTGGTTGACTACCTGCGGGGCATGTCCCCGGTGTGGGACGAGTTGGAGCGGGGCCTGACGCCCCATTTGATCTAAGGAGGTTAGCAAAATGCCACTTTACAGCGACACAGTTATGGACCACTTTCAACACCCCCGGAACGTGGGGAAGATGGAGGACGCCGACGGCATCGGCGAGGTTGGCAACGCCGTCTGCGGCGACATCATGCGCATGTATATCAAGGTCCGGGACGGCATCATCACCGACGTGAGCTTCATCACCTTCGGCTGCGGCAGCGCCATTGCCAGCAGTTCGATGGCCACGGAGATGATAAAGGGCAAGCCCATTGAAGAGGCCCTGGAGCTATCCAACAAGGCCGTGGCCCAGGCGCTGGACGGTCTGCCCGCCCACAAGCTGCACTGCTCCGTGCTGGCGGAGGAGGCGGTGCGGGCCGCGGTGAAGGATTATTACGACAAGAATCATATCGCCTACGACCCGGCCATTTTCGGCTGCGATATGGCCTGTGCCCACGAGCACGACCACACCCCCACGGAGGAATAAGCCCGTGCAGGAAATGCCGGGAAAGGCGCTGATCGCCATGTCCGGCGGCGTGGACTCCAGCGTGGCCGCCCTGCTCATGACCCGGGCGGGCTACGCCTGCGTGGGCGCCACCATGAAGCTGCGGGACGGCGAGACGGCAAGCGACAAAACCTGCTGCACCGCCGACGACGCGGCCGACGCCCGGTCCGTTGCCATGCGGCTGGGGATGCCCTTTTACGTGTTCAACATGGGCGAGAGCTTCCGCCGGCAGGTCATCGACCGCTTCATCGCCGCCTACGAGGCCGGGGACACGCCGAACCCCTGCATCGAGTGCAACCGGTATATGAAATTCGACCTGCTGCGGCAAAAGGCCGCGGTGCTTGGCTGCGACACCCTCGCCACCGGGCATTATGCCCGTATCGATCAGGACGCCAGCGGCCGTTGGCTGCTGCAAAAGGCGGCGGGGCCGGAAAAGGACCAGAGCTACGTGCTCTATATGCTCACCCAGGACGAGCTTGCCCACACCCGCTTCCCCCTGGGGGGCATGACCAAGGACGCCGTGCGGGCCCTGGCGGCGGAAAACGGCTTTTTAAACGCCCGCAAGCGGGACAGCCAGGACATCTGCTTCGTCCCGGACGGGGACTATGCCGCCTTCATCCGCCGGACCAC
>CANQKA010000089.1 GCA_947624395.1 uncultured Oscillospiraceae bacterium | reverse complement strand
TTCGGCTGCGGCAAGGGCGGCGGCGTGGTCAACTTCATCATGGAGATCGAGAACCTCTCCTACCCGGACGCGGTGCGATTTCTGGCCAAACGTGCGGGGATGGAGGTCCCGGACGACGGGTACGACCCCAACCGGGGCAAGCGGACAAGGCTGCTGGAGCTGAACCGGGACGCGGCCCGGTTTTTCCACGCCCAGCTGATGGCCGGCACCGGCCGGGCCGGACAGGCCTATGTGGAAAAGCGGGGCATCGTGAACATGGTCAAGCCCTTTGGCCTTGGCTATGCCCCGGACAGCTGGGAGAGCCTGACCGACGCCATGACCCGTAAGGGCTACACCCGCCAGGAGCTTTTGGACGCGGGCCTTGCCCGGGTGGGCAAAAACGGCGGGCTTTACGACTATTTTCGCGATAGGCTCATGTTTCCGGTCATCGACGTGCGGGGCAGCGTCATAGGCTTTTCAGGGCGCATTTTGTCGGACGGGGAGCCCAAGTACCTCAACAGCCCGGACACCCTGGTGTACAGCAAGAGCCGCAGTCTTTTCGCCCTGAATCTGGCTAAAAAGTCCAAAAGCGGATATATTCTTCTTGCGGAGGGCAATATAGACGTGGTGAGCCTCCATCAGGCCGGATTCGACAGCGCCGTGGCAAGCCTGGGCACGTCCCTGACGGCGGACCAGGCGCGGCTCATGAGCCGGTATACCTCCCAGGTGGTCATCGCCTACGACAACGACGCCGCCGGCCAAAAGGCCGCCCAGCGGGCCATCGGCATTTTGCAGCCGCTGGACCTGAAGATAAAAGTCGTGCAGATACCCGGCGCCAAGGACCCGGACGAGTTCATTCAGGCCAACGGCCCCCAGGCTTTCCGGGACCTTTTGGAGCGCAGCGGCAACCAGGTAGAATACCGTCTGGCCCAGACGGCGGCGGAGTTCGACCTGGCCACCGACGCGGGCCGTGTGGGCTATTTAAAAGCCGCCGCAAGACTTATCGCCTCCCTGCCGGGGAGCGTGGAGCGGGAGATATACGGCCTGCGGGCCGCGGAAAAGGCCGGCGTGTCCCGTGACGCCTTTCTGGGCGAGGTAGCCCGCGTCCGGCGGCAAAACGCCTCCGCCGCCCGCAAACAGCTGGACAAGGACGCCGCCGCGCCATTGCGGGCCGCCCAGCCCAAGAGCCGGGAGCTCCGATACGAGAACGTCCGCAGCGCCGTGGCCGAGGAAGGGGTGCTGAACCTGCTGTGCCGCTTCCCGGAGCAGTTCGGCGCGCTGCCCCTGACGGCTGAGGACTTCACGTCCCCTGCGCTGGGCGGGCTGTACGACGCCGTGGCCCAGCGGGTGCGCCACGGCCGGAGCGTGTCGCTGACGGCCCTGGGCCAGCAGTTTTCCCCGGAGGAAATGGCCCTGCTGGCGGACATCATGCAGCACGACGAGATACCCCCCGAGGCCGCACGACAGGCCATGGACGATTACATAAACAAGATACGCGCAGAAAAAGACAAGGCCTCCCGGGCGGACGACCTGCGGGGCTATGCCGAGAAGCTGAAACGAACGAAAGGGTACGGTGATAAAGATGGCTGACGAGAAAAACATGACGCCGGAGGAAACCAAGGCCGCGCCGGAGGCGGCCCTGACCGAAAAGAGCAACGAGGAAAAGATAGCGGAGCTCATCGAAAAGGGCAAAAAGGCCGGCAAGCTCACCAGCAAGGAGCTCTCCGACGCGCTGGACAATATGAGCCTGAGCCCTGAAGAGCTGGACGCCGTGTACGACCAGCTGGAGGACCTGGGCATCGAGACCGCCGGGGACGAGTTTCTCCCCCCGCTGGACGACGATACCCTGCCCGCGCTGGAGGAACTGGAAGAGCTGGAGGAGATAAGCCAGAACGTCGAAGAGGAGATCGTGGACACGGACGCCATGGCCGACACCTTCTCCGCCGACGACCCGGTGCGCATGTACCTGAAGGAGATCGGCAAGGTGGCCCTGCTCACCCCGGAGGAAGAGGTAGCCCTGGCGGCCCGGATGGCCGAGGGGGACCAGGACGCCAAACGCCGTATGGCCGAGGCCAATTTGCGGCTGGTGGTGTCCATCGCGAAACGATATGTGGGCCGCGGCATGCTGTTTCTGGACCTTATCCAGGAGGGAAACCTGGGGCTTATAAAGGCCGTGGACAAATTCGACTACACCAAGGGCTACAAGTTCTCCACCTACGCCACCTGGTGGATACGCCAGGCCATCACCCGCGCCATCGCGGACCAGGCCCGGACCATCCGCATCCCCGTACACATGGTGGAGACGATAAACAAGGTCATCCGCGTCTCCCGGCAGCTGCTGCAGGAGCTGGGCCACGACCCCTCCGCCGAGGAGATAGCCGAGGAGATGAACATGCCCGCCGACAAGGTCCAGGACATCCTGAAGATCGCCCAGGAGCCGGTGAGCCTGGAAACGCCCATCGGCGAGGAGGAGGACTCCCACCTGGGGGACTTCATCGAGGACGAGGGGGCCTCCGAACCCTCCGAGGCCGCCAGCTTCACGCTTTTGAAGGAGCAGCTCATGAGCGTGCTGGACACCCTGACCCCCCGGGAGAAAAAGGTGCTGGAGCTGCGCTTCGGCATGATCGACGGCCGGACCCGCACATTGGAAGAAGTTGGCAAGGAATTTAATGTCACACGCGAGCGTATCCGCCAGATCGAGGCCAAGGCTCTGCGCAAGCTCCGCCACCCCTCCAGGTCCAAGAAACTGCGGGATTTTCTGGATTAAAGATCATTACCATATTGAAAGCCCCCCTTGTCAAAGGGGGGTGGGCCGCCGAACGGCGGCTCGGGGGGATTGCTGTCAGATATACGCCAATCCCCCAGTCATGCTGACGCATGACAGCCCCCTTTCACAAGGGGGCCATATAAGGAGAGATCAAACAGGGCCTCCCAACCGGGAGGCCCTGTTTTTTCATATGTCACGCCTTTTCCCCCTGATACGCCTTGCCCACCGCCAGACGCTTCCACCGGCCGTTGTGGTACCGGACGGACACCAGCAGCGTGCGCATGAGCTGGTCCGCCACCAGGGCGATCCAGGCTCCCCACAGCCCCAGGTGGAACACGTTTATCAGCAGCATGGCCAGAAGGCTCCGGACCCCCAGGACCGTCACCGCCGTGACCACGGCGGGGAACCGTGTGTCCCCCGCGCCCCGCAGGCCGCCGGTGACGATGAACTGGTCCGCCTGGAAGGGCTGGCTGGCCGCCAAAAGCCATAATATCGGCGCGCCAAGCTGAATGATCTCGGGGTCGTTTTTAAACAGAGCGATGATCTGGTCGTTGAACAGCACCATCAGCGCCATCAGCACGAAGGACGCGGCGATGCCCACGTTCCGGGTCCGGCGCATGTACACGGCCGCCATATCGTACCGCCGCTTGCCGATGGACTGGCCCATGAGGGTGGTGGCGGCGGTGGCGAAGGCCTGCCCCATCATGAAGGTCATGGACTGCACGTTCATGCACACCTGGTGGGCGGCGTAGACCGTGTCGCCCAGGCTGGCCACCTGGCGGATGTAGATGATGATGCCGGCCCGCAGGAAAAGCTGCTCCATCATGGAGGGGATGCCGATGCCCACCACCCGGCTCATGAGCCGCCGGTCGAAGACGAACTTCTCCTTGAGGTCCAGGAATACGTAGTGCTTTTTCCCCAGGGCCACGGCTATGGCGATGAAAAAGGCCACGGTCTGGCCGATGATGGTGGCCCAGGAGGCGCCGGCCACGCCCATCTTGGGCACGCCAAAGTGGCCGTATATCATGATGTAGTTGAAGATGAGGTTTATCACGTTGGCCAGGGTGTTGTACACCATGGGGGTGCGGGTGTCCCCGATGCCCCGAAGCGCCGCCGTCACGGTGATGGACAGGCACAGGGGCACGAAGCCGTACAGCTGGATGAGCATATAGGTCACGCCCTGGTGCAGCGTCTCTTCCGTTATCCCGGCCCCGCCCATGAGCCGTATCATGGGCTCGCATAAAAACAGGCCTATCCCCGTGAAAAACGCGGACATGAGCAGGTTTAAGAGCATGGCGTGCTTGAACACCCGGTTGGCTCCGGCCCGGTCGTTCTGGCCCCGGAAGCGGGCCACCATGGCCGTGGCGCCCACGTTCATGGCCTGTATCATGGTCATCAGCAGGAATTTCGGCTGGGCGGCCAGGCCCACCGCCGCCAGGGCGGCGATGCCCTCCTGACCGGGCAGGTGGCCCACCATGACCTGGTCCGCCATGCTGGTAAGCTGGGTCAACAAAAGCTCCACCAGACTGGGCCAGGCGATGAGCACCACGTCCCGGTACAGCCGCCGCTCCGAAACGCCATCCGGTACCTTGACCTTTTCCACCTTGCCGGCGGCGTCCGGGCTGTCCGACGGGCCGTATGGCAGGTCGTCCAGGGCCGTGTATACGGTCTTGCCCTCTATGCCGCTTTTTTTAACCTCGCCGGTCTTGCTGTCCATGGACCACGGGCCTCCTTTTCTGTCAAATCAAATTGTATCGCTTTTGTCGGTCGCCGTCAATACGCGGGATGACGGCATTTTGCCCATGGACAGGACCCTATTGCCGTAATATCGCACAATATGCTATAATAGATGTCTAAAGATAGGGGGATAGGGATGTTCCGACAGGATGAGTACGGCGCGGCGCGGGTGCTGTGGCCTTATGCGGCCGGTGGGGCTGTTGTCTGCGCGGTGCTGGGGGCCATATACCACTGGGGCGTTTGGATGTTCCTGGGCATGTTCGTGTGCTGGACGGTGACGCTGCTGGCGGCGTGGCTGGTGTTCGTGTGGCTGTGGTCGCTGACGGTGGATCTTTCCAAGCCCGTGACGGAGGACCACCCCTTCTGCCGGCGTATCGTGGTCCACGTCATCGGCATACTGTGCTGGGGCGGACGGCTGCGCTTTCACGTGACCGGCTGGGAGAACATTCCGGAGGGCCGTTTTCTGCTGGTGGGCAACCACCGGAGCAACTATGACCCCATCGCCACGGTGTGGGCCCTGAGCCGCCGGAAGATCGACATGGCCTTCATCACCAAGCCGGAGAACATGAAGATACCCCTGGTGCGGTTCATCCACAAGGCCAATTATCTGGTCATAGACCGGGACGATCCCCGCAAGGCCATCGTCACCATCAACGCGGCGGCGGACCTCTTGAGCCGGGACGTGGTGAACGTGGGCGTCTACCCGGAGGGGACCCGGAGCAAGTCGGGCCAGATGCTGGAATTTCACAACGCGGTCTTTAAGATCGCGAAAAAGGCGGACGTGCCCATCGTGACGGTCTGCGTCACCGGCACGGAGAAGATAGGCAAAAACGCCCCCTGGCGGCACACGGACGTATTTCTCACCCTGTGTCCCTGCATCAGCCGGGAGGAAGTGGCAGCCAGCGGCACGAAGGAGCTGGGGGCGCATGTCCGGGCGCTGCTGGAGGCCGCGCTGCAAGACAAATGAGGTAAGAGATGGGTATACGAAAGAGAGAGAAAGCAGAACATAAAAAAGGCGACCGCAAAAAGCTGGCGGCGGTGGCGGCGGCGACCGTGGTGCTGACCACCGGCGCGGCCGTGCACGAGAGCTTTGACCCGGAGGAGCTTGTCCGGGCCGCGGCCGGTCCTGCCCATGTGGAGACGGTAAAGCGCACGGCATCCAGCCGGGTCGTGCTGGCCGAGCTGCCGGACGAGACACGGGCGCTATCACCCGGTGACGCCCTGCGGGCCAGGATCATCCGTCTGCCCGTGTGGGTCAAGACGGCGTTCCTGCTGCCCCTGTGGGCCGTCGGGTCATTGCCGGCGGCGCTGTTCGGGGCGTTGAGCCCGGTGTGGAGCGCGCTGCTGGGCGTGGCATTACAGGCCGGGGTGCTCATGGGGCTATTTTGCCTGGTGTACAAGCTGCTGTTTCCCAAGCGTAAGGTCCGGGAGCTGTTTCGGCGGAAAAACCTGCGCTGGCTGCTGCTGGGGGCCGTGGGGCTGACGGGGGCCGACATGGTGCTGGCCCAGGTGTGGCCGGAGTGGACGGCCCTGCGGTTCGCGCTGCTGCTGGCGGCCGGCTTTTTGGTGCTGGCGCTATTATATAAGCGGCTGTGCGGCGCGCTGCGGGCCCCGGAGCCGGAGATCGTGAAGACCCGCCTGGTGGCGGAACTACAATAAACTGGAAAGGCGAAGCCAATGAGCGAAGAATGTTCCCATAACTGCGAAAGCTGCGGCGTGGACTGCGCCCAGCGTCAGAGCCCGTCGGACCTGCTGGAACCGGTGAACGAGCTGTCCCGGATAGGCAAAGTCATCGCCGTGATAAGCGGCAAGGGCGGCGTGGGCAAGAGCATGGTCACCAGCCTGCTGGCCGTCAGCGCGGCCAGAGCCGGGAAGAAGGTGGGCGTGCTGGACGCAGACATCACAGGTCCCTCCATCCCCACGGCCTTTGGCGTCCATGGCCGGCCATACGGCACGGAAAAGGGCATGCCCGCCCTGGTGAGCCGGGACGGGATAAAGGTCATGAGCATCAACCTGCTACTGGACAACGAGACGGACCCGGTGGTCTGGCGCGGTCCCGTTATCGCCTCGGCGGTGAAGCAGTTCTGGACGGATGTGATCTGGGGCGACCTGGACGTGCTGTTCGTGGATATGCCTCCCGGCACCGGGGACGTGCCGCTGACGGTGTTCCAGTCCCTGCCGGTCAGCGGCGTCGTGGTGGTCACCACGCCCCAGGACCTGGTGGGCATGATCGTGGAAAAGGCCGTGAACATGGCGAAGATGATGAACGTGCC
>CANQKA010000088.1 GCA_947624395.1 uncultured Oscillospiraceae bacterium | reverse complement strand
AACGACTGCTGGCCCGTGGCCAGCTGGGCCAGCATCGACTACTATGGCCGCTGGAAGGCCCTGCACTATTACGCCAAGCGCTTTTTCGCCCCGGTGCTGCTGTCCTGCCATGAGGAGGGCATACTGAGCCAGAACACCAACGTGAACGCCGAGCCGTTCCCGCTGAAAAAATCCGCCAGACTGTGCCTTACCAACGACACGCCCGACGATTTCCACGGCACGGTGAACTGGTCCCTGCGCCGGCCGGACGCGTCCGTGATTGGGGAGGGCAGCTTTGCCGTGACCGTCCCCGCCCTCACCGCACAGTGGCTGGACGAGCAGGACTTCTCCGACCAGGACACCTACGGTTGCTACTACGCCTATGATCTGGCCGACCAGGCCGGAAAGCCCATCAGCGGCGGCACGGTGCTGTTCTGCGCGCCCAAGCACTTCCGCTTTGCCGACCCCAAGCTGGAGGCCCATATCGAGGGCGGCGAGATCGTGGTCACCGCGCAGGCCTACGCCCGGAGCGTGGAGCTTCGCTGCGGGCCGGACACGGTGCTGGAGGACAATTATTTCGACATGAACGGCGGCACCCGCCGGGTGAAGATCATGCGTGGCACGCCGGAGAGCGTCACCGCCCGGAGCGTGTACGATATCCGCTAAAGGAGGCTCGCCCCATGAAAAAGTGGACCCGTGCGCTGTACCAGCCCAACCTGCCTCTGACGCCGGACGGTTTTGTCACCGCCGGCCCCGCCCACCGGGCCCTGGCCCGCAGGGCCGCTCGGGAGGGCATGGTGCTTTTGAAAAACGAAAGGGGCCTTCTGCCCCTGGACCCGGCGCGGCCGCTGGCCCTGTTCGGCAAGGGCAGCTTCGACTACGTAAAAGGCGGCGGCGGGTCCGGTGACGTGACCGTAGCCTACGTCCATAATTTATACGACGGCCTGAAAGAGCACGGCGCAGCCCTGTACGAGCCCCTGTGCGGCTTTTACCGGGACTATGTTGCCCAGCGCTATGCCGCCGGTGACCAGCCGGGGATGATGGCCGAACCGGCGCTGCCGGAAGAGCTTTTGCTTGCCGCACGCAACGCGGCGGACACCGCCATTATCGTCCTCAGCCGGTTTTCCGGCGAGGGCTGGGACCGGTCCAACGAGGAATTCATCGACCCGGAAAATCCCTGGCCCCACGAAAAGAGCCTGCCCCAGCAGGCCGCGGCCATCTTCCCCAAAGGCGACTTTTACCGCTCCGACGCGGAGACGGCCATGATCGAATCGGTCTGCGCCGCCTTTGACCGGGTGGTCGTGGTGCTGAACGTAGGCGGCGTGGTGGACGTGTCCTGGATAAAGGACGACCAGCGCGTGGGCGCGGCCCTGCTTGCCTACCAGGGCGGCATGGAGGGCGGCTGCGCCGCGGCGGACCTGCTGCTGGGCCACGGGAATCCCTGCGGCAAGCTGCCGGACACCTTTGCCCGGGATATCGGCGACTGGCCCTCCACCGCGGGCTTCACGGGATCGCCCTACCACGTGGACTACATCGAGGACATCTACGTAGGCTACCGCTACTTCTCCACCCTCCCCGGCGCATCGGACAAGGTCTGCTATCCCTTCGGATACGGCCTTTCCTACACCACCTTCGCCCTGCGGCCTGTGAGCGCGGCGGCGATCGACGGCGAGATAGCTTTGAGCGTCAAGGTGACCAACACCGGCGACAGATCCGGCAAGGACGTGGTGCAGGTCTACTACAGCGCCCCTCAGGGCAAGCTGCAAAAGCCCGCCCGGTGCTTGGCCGCGTTCCACAAGACCCGCGAGCTGGCCCCCGGCGAGAGCGAGACGGTGGCCATCACCTTCCCCATCGTGGACATGGCCAGCTTTGACGATACGGGCAAGGTGCAGCGCTCCGCCTGGGTGCTGGAGGCCGGGACTTATCGGTTCTTTGTGGGCGATTCCGGCCCGGACGGGACCGCGCTGGACTTCGTGTGGAAGGAAAAATGGGACCGGGTAGTGGAGCAGCTCTCCAGTCGTCTGGCCCCCTCCCATTTGGAAAAACGCCTGCTGGCGGACGGGACATACGAGCCCCTGCCAAAAGCCCCAGCGGTGGACACGGACGAGAGCGTCCTGCCCCCGATGACCACGATAAAGGACGCTTTGGCCCCCGCGGCAAGCAGCCGGGAGCGGTATCTGCTCTTTAAGCCCTACGCCGACGGCATCCGGCCTCTCATTGACGTGGCGGAGGGCAAACTGGACCTGGACGCTTTTCTGGACCAGCTCTCCGACGACGAGCTTCTCCACCTGCTGGGCGGCCAGCCCAACACCTCCGTGTCCAACACCTTCGGCATGGGCAACCTGCCCCAATACGGCGTGCCCACCGTGACCACCGCCGACGGCCCTGCCGGCCTTCGCCTGCTGCCGGATACGGGCGTTTGCACCACCGCCTGGCCATGCGCCACGCTTTTGGCCGCCGCGTGGGACGCTGACCTGGCCCACGCCGTGGGCCAAGCCGCTGCCGAGGAGGTCAAGGAGAACAACATCGCCATATGGCTGGCCCCGGCGGTGAACATCCACCGCAATCCCCTGTGCGGCCGGAATTTCGAGTACTGGTCCGAGGACCCGTACCTGGCCGGGACCCTGGCCGGGGCCATGGTCCGGGGCATCCAGTCCCAGCACGTGGCCGCCACGGTGAAGCACTTCGCCTGCAACGACAAGGAGACGAACCGCAAGCAGTGCGACTCCCGCCTGTCCGAGCGGGCGTTGCGGGAGATATACCTGCGGGCCTTTGAGCTCATCGTGCGTCAGGCCCAGCCCTGGGCCATCATGAGCGCCTACAACATCATAAACGGCCGCCGTGCGTCGGAGAGCCGAGAGCTGCTGACGGATATCCTGCGGAATGAGTGGGGCTTTGACGGCCTGGTCATGACCGACTGGTGGAACAAGGCCGAGCACTATAAGGAGATCCTGGCCGGCAACGACGTGAAGATGGCCACCGGCTACCCCGAGCGTGTCCAGGCCGCCATGGAAAAAGGCGCCCTCACCCGGGCGGACCTGCTCACCTGCGCCCGCCGGGTGCTGGAACTCATATTGAAAATAGACTGACGACAACAAAAAATCCCCGCCTCGTGGAGGCGGGGATTTTTTGCGCTCTTATGAATATCAGTCCTTGGCGGACAGGAACTTGTACACCACGGCCGCCAGGGCCGCGCCCACGAACGGGCCGACGATGAACACCCACAGGCAGCTCACGGGGTCGCCGTTGCCGCTGATGGCCGCCACCACGGCGGGGCCGATGCTCCGGGCGGGGTTGACGGAGGTGCCCGTCAGGCCGATGCCCAGGATATGCACCAAGGTCAGGGTCAGGCCGATGATCAGCCCGCCGAAGGAGCCGTGGCCGGCCTTGCTGTCGGTGACGCCCAGGATGGTGAGCACGAAGATGAAGGTCAGCACGACCTCCACCAGCACGCCCGCCGCGGCGCTGCCGCCGACGCCGCCCAGACCGTTGGAACCGAAGCCGCCGGTCATGTCGGTCACGCCGCCCAGGTTGAAGATGGCGGCCAGCAGGCCCGCGCCGGCCAGCGCGCCCAGGCACTGGGAGATGACATAGCCCACGAAATCCTTGGCGCTCATGCCGCCGCTCATCAGCACGCCCAGGCTCACCGCCGGGTTGATGTGGCAGCCGGATACGTTGCCCACGCAGTAGGCCATGCCCACGATCACCAGGCCGAAGGCCAGAGCGGTCAGGATGTACCCGCCGCCGGCGGCCGCGTCACAGCCCACCAGCATGGCGGTACCGCAGCCCATGACCACCAGCACGCACGTGCCGATAAACTCCGCGATGTACTTCTTCATTGTTTCTCTCCTTTGTAATTTAATAATTTTTTCATATTATAGCATTTCCACCACGGATTGTCTACTAACATTATGTAAACCCACAAAGGCCCGGACCGCCCTCGAAAAACCGCATGACAAGGATCTTCCGCTCCCGCACCCCCAGCCTGTCCACCGCAAGTTAAGCCGACGCTCCGCAAAGGCGCTCTATCAAGCGCAGATGTGTACATCCTGTCTCTTTGTATGTTTGATCCTCTCTACGGTTTCGACGATACACTGTTTTTGTTATCGTCCTCTGCGCGTTTTCTCGCTTTATCGACATATCTCTGATATTTTCTCATAAGAACTTTTGCTTTTTTGTGGCCTGAGCCGGTATACTGCCGGCGGTCTTTAACACTATCATAAATCATGTAAGACACCAGACCAAGCCATATGACCAGGCTGAAATGCTCAACTGTGAACCGGGAAAAAATGTCAGATGACGCAAAGAAAGCCCGTTTTATAACAGAGAGCGTCTCGTATATCAGGGGAAGCCCAAATAAGACTGTAAAGAGCATAGTGAGACGATCAAGAAGCCGTGTTCGTTCTTCGTCCAGTTTCGTTTTCTCATAAGTCTCAATATACTGGAGCCGAGCCAACATATCATGGAAATCGTCCAGGGTATCGTTTAGAATTTTCTGAACCTCGCGATATAGCGTGATACAGTGTCTTGGCGAACTGATTAAAATGCGTTCTAAATAATTTGAATCGTCATAATACTGAACCATCGCCTTATTGATAGCGTGCCGGTCCCGGAACGCTGTGTCGTACACCAGCATCTCATTATCTCTCTGCATCAATGCAAGAGAAATAAAGTGATCGAATGAAGCAGATATAGACGTTTGAAAATAGTCGTTACTGTCCGGTATTTCCCCGGTTCTGTTGTGTCTTCTTATCATGTCAGGAACATCGGCATAAAAGAGCATCCGACAGGGATGACCACTGACAACATGTACGCCGTTGATGTTCTTGTGTGCCTCTTTCCAGAACTGCTTTAGGCCTTCAGAGTCTGGCAAAGTTGCGAAATCATCGGGTCGGGCAAAGTTGTACAAAAAACGTAAGAATTTTGTATCTTTGGTGTCGCAGTGAACAAGCTCTCTATTGGAGTAAGTGCATTTTGAAAGAATAAACGTCTCAAAAGCGACAAATCGTTCATGCATGACCAAACGTTGAGAAAAGAGATTTTCAAGACAACGAATTAACGCCTGCACAATGTCTTGTACACCGCCAAGCTTGCAGTTAATAATCTTATACCCGTTCCCTCCAGGTGGGGCAACAAGATCACCCCAAACTTTTATCTGATAATACCATGGTTGTTGTGGGAACATACAAAAGGCATCTGCTAAAATATCGTTTAACGGAACGGACAGTTTAAGTACGCCATTTCCATTGTCGAACAGCCTGATATAGACCGGACAATAGACATAATATCGCTCGGAATAATAAAGCTTTATGGGCATCAACACCAGATTAAAAGACTTGTGATTTCCATGGGCGAATAAAGTTTGAAGATAACCCTGGTGCGCTGTTTGAACATATCCAATACTATCATTGATTCGCGCCTCCAAAAAATCGCCGTCGGACACAGGATCAAAATCAAAAAAGCATTCTGGCAGCTTATCAGCATTATAAAGCGAATACAATTCTTCAAGAGTCTCTTTTCCGGTCAGCGACTTGCGGCACTCAGCCATCGCTTGTTTACGCGCATGAAGTGTTTCTTCAATAAGACGTTTTTGTAAAACCCCATTGTCATTGACAATGGCAACTAATCCAGGCAAATCATCCGTAACAGTAGCGTCAATAGTAAACTCAGGAACATCATCAATTCGGAATGCAAGATAGTAATTCCAATATCCATTGTGAATAACCATTATCTTCCCCTTTATATGCATATTTCACTATTATGAAATACGTACCTCATCTTAAATCACTTCACAGGTCATACCATGAAATCCATTATAATCTATCCGCACAGCAAACACAAGAAACTTCTATGGAAAACCACCCGTCCTGTTCTGCACAGAACCGGTGGTTTTACCCCATACTTTTCCGTCTGCCAACTCTTGACTATTGCAAGCCGTCGGAGCGCTCCGGCGGCTGTTGCTGTCCCTATCTACTGCCACAATGCTTTTTTTATCTGTCCCACGGCGTTTTTCTCCAACCTTGACACCTGGGCCTGGCTGATACCGATGGCCGAGGCGACCTCCATCTGGGTCCGGCCCTCGAAAAACCGCATGGACAAAATGCGCTTTTCCCGTGCGCCAAGCTTGTCCACCGCCTCGGTGAGGGCGATACGCTCCAGCCAAGCCGCGTCGGTATTTTTGCTGTCGCCGATCTGGTCCATGACGGCCACGCTCTCCCCCGCGTCGGAGTACACCGGCTCGAACAAACTCACCGGGTCGGAGATAGCGTCCAGGGCCATGACCACCTCGCTGACCTGCAAGTCTAAGAGCTTTGCGATATCCTCCACCGACGGCTCCCGCTGGTGCTCGTTGATATAGTTTTCTTTCGCCTGTATGACCCGATAGGCCGTGTCCCGCAGTGACCGGCTCACCCGCAGGGCGCTGTTGTCCCGCAGATACCGCCGTATCTCCCCCGATATCATGGGCACCCCGTAGGTGGAAAAGCGCACGTCCTGGGTGATGTCGAAGTTGTCGATGGCCTTGATGAGGCCGATGCACCCCACCTGGAACAGATCGTCCACATTCTCCCCCCGGCCGGAAAATTTCTGGATCACGCTCAGCACCAGCCGGAGATTGCCGCTGATAAGCTCCTCCCGCGCCTGCATATCCCCGGCCTTGGCCTTGATGAGAAGCTCTCTCGTTTCCTCGTTTTTCAGTACCTTCAGCCTGGCAGTATTCACGCCGCAGATCTCCACTTTGCATTGCAACGGACTATCCCCTCTCGTTTCGTCTTGTCAGGCGAAGATAGTGTTGCCAA
>CANQKA010000087.1 GCA_947624395.1 uncultured Oscillospiraceae bacterium | reverse complement strand
CGCAGGCGTCGTAGATCTCCCGGCTCATGTCGCAGGGGACGAACCGGTCGTCCTCCCCGTGGATGAGCAGGATGGGGACCTTGGCGTGCTTCACGGCCTTCACCGGTGAGGCGGCCGTCAGGCTGAAGCCGCCGTACAGCCTTGCGCCCAGCAGGATGAAAGGGTACAGGGCGATGGACGCCGGACCCATGCTGTCCCGCCCGACTTTTTTGATGATGGCGGACGGGTCGGAATAGGGGCAGTCGGCCATAATGCCCTTGACTTCCTGAGGCAGGTCCAGGTCGGAGGCCATCAGCACCGTGGCCGCGCCCATGGAAACGCCCGCCAGAACGATGGGCCGGCCGGGCCACTTCTCCGCCGCGTATCGGGCCCAGGCGAGGCAGTCGAACCGCTCCTTCACGCCGAAAGTGATGGTCTTGCCGTCGCTCTTGCCGTGGGCGCGCTGGTCCACCAGCAGCAGATTCATGCCCAGCTGTCGTGCCAGTTTGCCGCCGCCGGCCATGTCCCGCAGGGCGGTGCTCTTGAAGCCGTGAAAGCCGATCAAAAGCGGCGCGCTGTCGGAAGCGGGATAATACCTGCCAAAGAGCTTTGCCCCGTCGTAGGACCTGATCTCGACAGGCTCAAAAGGCACGGCGTCCATCTCGGAAATCAGGGCCGTCATCTTCTCCCGGTAGGGGTCGTATTGATGCTCCGGGGGCAGGTCATAGGGGCTGGCCCTGTGGTCCGGGTGGTAAAAGGGGATGCGGTAGGCGGCGTAGCTCACCGCCAGGACAAGCACGGCAATAACGACAAGTATTAAGATAAGCGTCAATTTTCTCCCTCCCTCGCAACTTTAACTTATTATAGAAGATGCACATGGAAAAATCAATATGTCCGCAGGGCCTGTTCGGTGTTGACAAATCCGCGAAAAAATTCGATAATGAAGTTGCGCGGTTCTCCCGCGCCATACACGAACAAAACGAGGAGGAAATGAAATGAAGAAACTGCTTGCTATCCTGCTGGCGGCGGCGCTGCTGCTGGGCTGCGGCGCGACTGCCCTGGCGGCGGAGGAGCCGACCGTGTACAGCTACACGGTGTCTGACTTCTACATTATGGCCGACAACCAGGAGATCGACCTGGACGGCCTGGCCATCACGGTGGACGCCGCGGAGAGCGAGGGGATCCGTTCCGGTCGCATGCAGGTGAAGAACGGCGACGAGACCCTGGGCGAGTTCACCTTCACGATCACACCGGAGGGCCTGATCGCCCTGCACCTGAACGGCACGACCCTGGGCGTCAAGGACTACGGCATCGACCTGAAGGCCATGCTGTCCCGGGGCATGCGGAGCGTCCTCGACAAGGCGGTGGACGTCCTGCAGAGCGTGGACACGGACAGCGTGGCCCAGACGATCATCAACGGCCTGCTGTGGACGCCTCTCGCGGTGGAGGAAGAGCCTGAGGTCGAGGAGGAGCCGGAGCCGGAGGTCGAGGAACCTGCGGAAGAGCCTGCTGTGACCTTTGAAATGCCCTCCATCTCCGTGGACTTTGAGGGCATCATCGACGCGCTGAGCGAGTGCATCACCACCGAGACCACCAATATGGGCGGCGACGAGTACTATCCCGACGGCAGCGTGCTCTCCATCCCGGACGGCGAGTATGAGATCACCACCGTCACACTGGACACCGAGACCATTGCCAGCATGCTGGATATGGTCAGCCTGAACGGCCAGGCCGGCGGCCTGGGCGACGCCATCCGGAACGCCGGCGCGGACATCTCGGTCAACATCAAGGGCACGGCCGGCGAGGAGGCCAATCTGGGCCAGTTCAGCGTCACCGTCGAGGGCGAGGATCTCTACTTCGTCCTGGGCCTGGGCTACTCCAGCGTGAACACCGAGGACGGCGTGCAGACCAACTGGTCCTGGGGCTCCACCAGCGGCGCCGATATGGAGACCGCCACCACCTCCGGCATGGTGCTGACCATCACCTCCACGGAGGGCGAGAACGTGGCGTTCGTCCCCGCGCCTGTGGATGAGAGCGCGCTGGTCATGCTCTCCGACATGACTTCGGAGGAAGCCACGACGGAGCTTACCCAGTCGTTCGTCATGCTGTTGACCGACATGCTGGCGCCTCTGGGCGCGGAAGCTCCCGCGGAGTAAAAAGCCACGTAAATAATAAGGCCACTGTAAAGCACGGGTTTTACAGTGGCCTTTTCTTGCCTTTCGCAACGGAATGTGATACCATTCATGCGGGGGTGGGACCATGGACGAAAAGGAGCGGGCGCTGGCCCGGTTCCGGGCGGCGCTGGAAGGCGGCGCGGACGAGCGGGCGCTGGACGAGGCGCTTTGGGACGCGCTCATCGCCCTGCAGGGCGAGACGTTTTCCACCGCCAAGGGTCTGGCCTATACCTATCTCATCCGGGAGCGCCGGGACGGCGAGATGAGCGGGGAGATGTTCATCAGCCGCAAGGAAAAGAGCCTGACCCAGAGCACGGTGTACATGGCCTTTCACAGGGCGCTGGAATTGAACGGCGTTGTGACCGGCCCCAAAAAGCTGGGCACCTTCGGAGCCAGCTACCTCTACCCGGTGTTTATCCGGCTGGGCGTCATACGCGAGCGGGCGCTGGACCAGCTGGCGATGTTTTGAAATGCTTATTTACTATCAAGAAAGGCGAAAAAGATGGACCTGGAAAAGCTGAAGGAGCAGATGGACGAACTGGACGGCCAGATCGGCGCGCTGTTCGCCAAGCGGATGGAGCTGAGCGCGGACCTGGCAAAGGAGCGTCAGGCCCAGGGCCTGGCGCCCATGGACCTGGTGGGGCAGCGGCAGGCCAAGGCCCGGTTCCAGCAGGCGGCGGGGGAGGACCTGGCCGGTTACGCCGGGGTGGTGTACGCCACCTTGCAGGACGTGAGCCAGAGCTATCAGGCCAGCCTCCTGCGGGGACCCAGCGAACTGTGCGAGCGGATCGCGAAAAGCCTGGAAACCACCCGCCAGCTCTTCCCCGAATCGGCCACCGTGGCATGCCAGGGAGTGGAGGGGGCATATTCCCAGATCGCGGCGGACAAGCTCTTCGACCAGGCCCACATCTCCTATGTGCGCAGCTTCGAGGCGGTGTTTTCCGCCATCGCCAGCGGCTTCTGCCAGTACGGCGTGCTGCCCCTGGAAAACAGCACCGCCGGGTCCGTCAACCGCATTTACGATCTGATGATGGCCTATAATTTCAGCATCGTCCGCTCCGTGCGGGTGAAGGTGGACCACAATCTGATGGTCCGCCCCGGTGTGAAAAAGGAGGACATCAAAGAGATATTCTCCCACGAACAGGCTATAGCCCAGTGCGCGGAGTTCTTGAAGACCATGCCCGGAGTGAAGGTCACCGTGTGCGAAAATACCGCCGTGGCCGCGAAGCGCGTAGCCGAGTCCGACCGGCGGGACATCGCGGCCCTCAGCTCCCACGCTTGCGGCGCGCTTTACGGCCTGGATACCCTGGCTGCCGACGTGCAGGACAAGGGCAACAACTACACCCGTTTTATCTGCATCGGCAAGGAGCCGGAGATTTTTCCCGGCGCGGACCGGACCAGCGTCATGCTCACCCTGAGCCACCGGCCGGGGGCATTGTACCGGGTCATGAGCCGTATCACCGCTCTGGGCATCAACCTGACCAAGCTGGAAAGCCGGCCTCTGCCCGACCGGGACTTTGAGTTCATGTTTTACTTCGACCTGGAGACCAGCGTCTACTCCCCCCGGTTCATCCAGCTGATGGCCGATCTGGAGGAGCTTTGCGAGACGTTCCGGTATCTGGGCAGCTATTCCGAGATCGTCTGAGACGTGCTGACCTACGACCTGCAAAGGGCCGGTCAGGGGCCAAAATATTACGCCCTATACCGGTTCATCCGGGACGATATCGCCGCGGGGAACATCCGCCCTGGGGAAAAGCTTCCCTCCAAGAGGGCGCTGGCGGCCCATTTGGGCGTGAGCGCCGTGACGGTGGAATCCGCCTATCAGCTGCTGGCCGACGAGGGGTACATACGCTCCCGTGAGCGCAGCGGGTATTACGCCCTGGCGGTGGGCGCGCTTCCGGCGGCCCAGGGCAGGGACAGAGAGCCTCTGCGGCTGCTGCCGGAGGAATCCGCGGCGGGCCAGACGGATTTCCCCTACGCCTTGTGGTTTCGGACGTTGCGCCGGGTGATAAGCGACCAGGGCCGGCGGCTGGTGGAGCGCTCCCCCAACGAGGGCTGCGCCGTGCTGCGAAACGCCATCGCCCGGTATTTGCTTCGCTACCGGGGCATGTACGCCCAGCCGGAGCAGATCGTGGTGGGCTCCGGCTCGGAGCAGCTTTACGGCGCCGTGGCCCGGATGCTGGGCAGCGATAAGACCTACGCCATCGAGTGGCCCAGCTACGGCCAGATCGAGGCGGTGTACCTTGGCTTTGGGGCACGCGTTGAGCGGCTGCCCATTGGCCCGGACGGCATCGAGAGCGAGGCCCTCGAGGCCACGGCGGCGGACGTGCTGCATGTCACGCCCTTTCACAGCTGGCCCACCGGCGTCACTGCCCCCGCGCCCAAGCGGTATGAATACCTCCAATGGGCGGCGCGGACCGGCGGCTGGATCGTGGAGGACGATTTCGACAGCGAGTTTTTCATGCCCGGAAAGCCCCTGGAAAGCCTGTACGCCATGGACGAGCGGGGGCGGGTCATCTATATCAACACCTTTTCCCGGAGCTTGGCCCCGTCCATGCGCATGGGGTATATGATATTGCCCTGGGACCTGGCGCCGGTATACCGGGAGCGGGTGGGCATGTATTCCTGCTCCGTGCCGGTGCTGGAACAGTACGCCCTGGCCGCGTTCATGGACCAGGGGCATTTTGAGCGGCATTTGAACCGTATGCGTCGGAAGCAGGAGAGCAAATAAGGAGGAACCAGACGATGTTTGACGCGAAAGCGCTGGAATGGACCCGCCAGCCGGAGAGCTTTACGCTCGCCGACGATAGGATCGAGATCGTCACCAGGCCCCGCACGGACCTGTGGCAGCGGACCTACTACCACTTCCGCAACGACAACGCTCCCGTGCTGCAAATGCGCACAGGGGAGAAGTACTTTTCCTTCACGGTGAAGACGGAATTTGAAAGTAAGCATCGCTTTGACCAGTGCGGCGTGGTGCTGTACCTGGACAGCGAGAACTGGCTCAAGGCGTCCATCGAGTACGAAAACGACGCCTTCCAGCACCTGGGCAGCGTGGTCACCAATCACGGCTATTCCGACTGGTCCACCACCGAGATCGACGCGGGTATCAAGTCCATGTGGTACCGCCTGAGCCGCCGGGAGGACGATTTCTGCATCGAGTGCTCCCCCGACGGGGTGCGTTTTGCCCAGATGCGGGTCTGCCACATGTGGGAGGCGACGGGCGAGGTCCGCTTCGGCGTGTACGCCTGCAGCCCGGAGGACTCATCCTTCCGGGCAACATTCACCCACATGGACGTAGGTCCGTGTCAGTGGCCGGCCCACGATGGCCAGCCGCCAGACGAATAAAATACAGCGGCGGGACCGTTCGGTCCCGCCGCTGTTATTCTATGGCGCGGTCTTTTGCCCTTTTTCCACATCCTGCTGATAGTTCTTTGGCGTTACCCCGTAATATCGCCGGAATAACTCCGTGAAATAGCTGGCGCTGTTGAATCCGCAGGCCAGCGCGGCCTCTGTGACGGCGGCCCCCTGGGCCAGCAGCCCGCAAGCCTTTTCCAGCCGGTAGCGGGTGACATACTCGATGGGAGAACAGCCAAGGCGTCTGCGGAACAGGACGCAGCAGCGATTGCGGCAGACCGCCCCCGCCGCGGCGATCTGTTCCAGGCGGATCTTCTCGGTGTAATGGGCCTGGACATACCCTGTCATGGCCCGGAGCGTCGCCCAATCCGCGCCGGTCCTGGGCGTTTTCTGCACGGCGGCGGCGTCCACCGCCAGGCTCACCAGCTCCGCGCACTTGGCCACCACCCGGAGCGCGTCGTCCGCTTCGGCGCAGTGGTAAAGCTCGTCAAACAGCATGACCGCCTCCGAGGAGGCATCGAACAGCCAATGATCCGCGCTCTCATCCGTACACAGGTCCCGCAGCGCCCTCTCCACCGGTGGCAGCCCACCGAAGATGGAGGGATGAAACACGATGAACCTGTAATGACAGTCCCGCTTTTGGGCGGAGTAGCCGTAATGGAGGCGTCGTGCATTCACAAAAATGCACGCGCCTTTTTTCAGGTGTACGCTCCTGCCGTTGACGAAGTAGTCCATCTCCCCGTCCATGGGCATCAGAAGCTCAAAGTCGTCGTGCCAATGGCAGGCCGCCGCATAGTCCTGGAAGATGGAAAGCGGGTCTGAGCCTATCCGCACCGGCATATCCGGCATGGTATATTCCAGCCGTTCGGAACTGTCTGGATTAAGCCTCAGCTGCTGCACCGGCGCACCTCCCAGGTCGTAAAATGCTTACCCCGGCTGTTCGTCGAACCGGCGGTCCTTCCAATAATACTCCTTGTCTTGTTGGCCGAGCTTGCGGATAGGCTTGCAGGGGTTGCCTACGGCCACGGTGTAGTCGGGAATATCCTCGGTCACTACGCTGCCCGCGCCGATGACCGCATACTTTCCGATGGTGATCCCGGGCAGAACGATCACGCCGGCGCCCAGCCATGCCCCGTCGCCTATGGTGATGGGGAACGAGTACATGCTCCCCTTGGCCCGTTCCTCCGGGTCCGCAGGGTGGCCCGTGGTGCAAAGGGTGACATTCGTGCCGAAAAGGCATCCTTTGCCGATGGTGACATTATAATCGTCGATCAGCGTCAGCCCGGAGTTGATATAGGTCCCCTCGCCGATGCTCACCGT
>CANQKA010000086.1 GCA_947624395.1 uncultured Oscillospiraceae bacterium | reverse complement strand
TTTTGACGGCGACGAGGCCGCCATCCTGGCCGACGTGCTCACCCGCTGCCACTACAGCGCGGACATCGAAAAATAAAAACAGGGAGCAGCACAAGCTGCTCCCTATTTTTTGCCTAATAACACTGATTTGGATACGAACCCTCGGGGGGTGAATTTTCTCCCAGGGGGTGAAAAAACAGCAAAGGGGGTGAAGATTTGGCCCAGGGGGGTGAAATACTCCAATAAAGGGGGTGAAGCCCGTCACTGACCGATGTTTATTTCGTCCTGCTGTCCTTCTGCTCGTCCCTCTGGCCGTCGAACACATTTAGGGCCTTGAACAGGGATTTGACATTTTCTTCCTTGAGTTTATCGGCCATAGCGCCCCAGAGGGTTTTATCCCCTGTATTGCTTTCGCACCATTTTCTCTTAGATCAGCTCCGAAACTCGACCTCTATTTTTCCTTCAGCCTTTGTCGGGGTCGGGCGTAGGTGTATGCTAAGACAGCTCAAATTTTGAAACACTACAGTAAGGTCACCACCAAACTCGAGCCCCCTGAAAACAATGATGCCGTTCCCTGCATATTCTACTTCCTTGAGCGTCATAACACCAAAGTCGCCCACACAAATTGCAATGTTCTCTCTCTCATTGAGAGTAGCCTGAAAGTTGATGAGTTGCTCTTTTACAATTCTATACTGTTCTTCGGGATTGATTGGCATCGTAGTTATTCCTCCTAGAATAAATGATTTGTGGCTTGTTCTGAAAACAAGATTTCTAAAATTGTTTCCAACCCTATAAGGGACGCTGCTTGGAGTATTCACCGCCGAATACAGAGGCCCACTAATTCTAGCTATGTTTCGACCCTGAGCGAATTATACCATAACCCCACCGTATCACCAAGTCTTTTTTGACAATTGAACAATAGCACTCTACAAAGCAACTCCGGACCCATCTCTAGGCAGGTGCTTACAAGGCAGTTTCAGGCACTGGATTTATGTGAGCCACATGTATTGTGCGTACCCACTTGTGGCCTGGGTCATGTTGAAGCAGGAGCAGCGCTAAATGCAGTAAAACACCATATCTGGTAGATTAGCAACTATTTTCTTTCTTAATAATCAAATATGATATCATAGTGGCCACCAAAATGAAAGAGGTATTTCCCATGCCAAAAAAGTACCCTTTAGAGTTCAAGAGGCAAATTGTGAATCTCTGCCAAAGCGGGATGCCGATGTCAGAAGCTGAAAAGAAGTTCAACGTGGCCATCAGTACCCTCTACCGCTGGCTGAGGGAGAGCGGTCCGTCCGCAGAGGGTCATACCGCCGTGGAATATAGCACACTCCTGAAGCAGAACAACCAATCAAACTACCTGCTGGAAATCATCACGCTCTCGCAGATCATTGACGGCACACCGCTTCGTCACCGGCTTGAGATCCTGGCAAAGCTGCATGAACAGTTCGAGCAGTACAGTGTCCATGAACTGTGCGAGGCGCTGAACGTCTCCCGCGGCACGTTCTACTTTTAGGAACAGCAGGCCCTCATGCTGCAAGTCCAACAGGTCTTTGAGGACAGCAAGCAACGGTATGGCGCCCAAAAGATTTGTGCAGTGCTGGGCGGATGCGGCATACATGTCGGCGTAAAGCGTATCCGGGCGATCATGCAAGAGCTCGGCCTGGAAAGCATACGGCAAAACGCAAAGCGCAATTATAAGAAACGGCAGGCCTATAAAAAGCAGGATCTGCTTCGTCGTGAATTTACCGCTTCCCGCATGAACGAAATATGGGTGAGCGACATCACCTGCTTCAAGGTCAATAGACAGCCGATGTATCTTTGCGTTATCATCGACCTGTTTTCCCGGCGCGTCGTCAGCTATAGGGCATCTCAAAAGCAGAGCACGCAACTGGTCACTTCCACATTCAAGATGGCCTTCCAGGAGCGTGGAGCGCCCGTGGCGTTGACGTTCCACAGTGACCGGGGCGGGCAGTATGTATCTGGGACGTTCCAGAAATTGCTCATACAGTGTGGTGTGACCCAGTCATTCTCCCAATCAGGCCGTCCTCTGGACAACGCGGTATCCGAAGCCTTCTTTGCCACCTTCAAAAAAGAAGAGGCATACCGCCGAGACTATTCCTCTGCCGCAGATTTTCGCAAAAGCGCGGATGAGTACATCCGATTCTACAATGAGATACGCCCCCATCAGACCCTGGCCTATAAGACTCCGGCTCGGTTTGAGGAGTTGTACGGAAAACAGAAAACATAAGATTTGTGAGAATCTGCGTGTCTAAAACGCTGTGCTGCGTTGCTTTTTCTTTCCTCTTTTTTCGCATTTTGATTTGTACCGACAAATTGGAGAATTTCTGAGAGCCTCTTATATCAAGGGTTTGCGCACAAAAATAGAGCCGCTTTTCGATAAAAAAGTTCGAAAAACGGCTCCACTTCACATGGTCCGAGTGACTGGACTTGAACCAGCGGCCTCCTGAACCCCATTCAGGCGCGATACCAAACTTCGCCACACCCGGTCGTTTGTTTGCCTGAATATACTAGCACAACGCACCGGAAATTGCAAGGGGTATTTTTCAGCGGGGCAGTGCCGGTGCTTCCATGTCGATCAGGGCGCGGAGCTGGTCAAAGGTGCCGGGGGAGAGCAGCGGCTGGGTGTTAGGCTCCTCCCACCAGACCAGGTCGCCCTTATCGTCCGTGGCGAAAGCGTAGGTTTTTTGGCCGAACACCACCCGGAGCATGTATTCATAGCTCCCCTCGGCCCAGCCCTCGTCGGTGACAAGCGCCTGAAAAGCGGGAATATTCTCCGGCGCGATGACGCCGATGTGGTTGCGGGCGGCGTCATAGACCGGCAGGGGCGACGGCTCCGGTGACGGGGCGGGGGTATTGGATGGCGCGGCGCCGGCAGAGGACGCGGCCTCTTCAGGCATGGGCTCTTCCGGCGCGGCGCGGCTTTCATCAAGGGCAGCAGTCATGGGCTCGTCGGCAGAACCGCTGGCATCCTCCGGCAGACTGACAAAGGCCGTATCGTTCTGCGCCTCGGGCAGATAGACGTCCTGTTTGGTCCGGCCCCGGAGGGAGACGGTGGCCACGCCGGCTATTACCAGCACGAGGCAGGCAGCTGCGGCCCAGCGTGTCCAGGTACGGCGCTTACGGACCGGTCCGTTTTCACGCCGATGGGCCGGGGCTTGACGCCCCTCGTCCCGGATACGCTCCATGACGCCGCCGGCCAGGTCGCGGGGCGGATCGGCCAGGTCCTCCCGGAGCTGGCTCGTCATGCCGGTGAAGGCGGCGAACACCCGGCGGCATTCCTCGCAGCCACGCACATGCTCCCGCAGTTCGGTCTGTTCCTCGTCGGTCAGGCCCTCGTCCAGCAGGCGGCTCATCAGCTCCTGATAGTATTCATGTTCCTGCATTCTGGCCGCCTCCTTTCCCGCCTGTGCTATCCGACGACGGCAGCGCAAAAAAGTTCCCGTCCCGCTCCAAAAGCGCGGCCAGCTTTCGCCGCGCCCGGAAAATGCGGCTCTTGACCGTGCCGGGTTCCAGGCCAGTGACCTGGGCGATCTCATCGTATGCCAGGCCGTTCACGTCCCGCAGGACAAGCACCTGGCGGAAACCCGGCTCCAGCTTTGCCATATTGCGCCGCAGCGCCCGACGCAGTTCCTGCTTTTCCAGCTCCCGCTGGGGGTCCGCGCTGTCGTCCGGCAGGGGCAGGTCCTGGCCGTCCTCGTCCGTGAGTGGGCTTTCCCGCCGGCGGCCGACCTTGCGCAGCATGTCCAGGCACACGTTGCTGGTCACCCGGTACAACCACACGGACAGCTTGCTGTTGCCCTGGAATCGGTCAAGGGACCGGTAGGCCCGGAAGAACGCCTCCTGGGAGGCGTCCAGCGCGTCCTGCTCGTTTCCCAGCATACGCAGGGCCAGGTTATAGACACCTTTTTCGTTTGCCCTGACCAGCGCCTCAAAGGCGTCCGTATCCCCGTCCAGGACCCGTGCGATGAGGGCGCGCTCTTCTTCTCTTGTCATCGGCAGTCACCTCAATTCCCGCTTGACCCGGCGGACCACGGCGCGTATATCGTCCAGAGAACTCACCTGCACCATTTCCCGTTTGATGGGTCCGGACCACGGCACGCCCCGCAGATACCAGCATAGCTGCTTGCGCGCTTCCAGCGCCACGATGTAGGGGTCCTTCCACTGGCTGGCCAGCTCGAACTGCTCCAGAGCCGTGTCCATCCGTTCCGAAAGGGGCGGAAGCTCCGGCTCCGGCTGACCCGCCAGAGCGGCGTTGATACGGGCGAATATCCACGGGTCGCCGAAAACCCCCCGGCCCACCATGCACATGTCCGCGCCGGTCCTTTTTAGAATTCGCACCGCGTCGTCTCCGGAGAGCACGTCCCCGTTGGCGATGACCGGGATGGACACAGCGGCCTTCACGTCCCGGATGATGTCCCAATCGGCCAGACCCGCGTACATCTGGGTCCGGGTCCGGCCGTGGACGGTGATGGCGGCGGCCCCGGCCTGCTGGCAGACCTGAGCAAATTCCACGGCGTTCACGCTCCCGCCGTCCCAGCCCTTGCGGAACTTCACCGTCACGGGCTTGCCGCCTGTGGCGGTGACGCAGGATTCGATAATGCGTCCGGCCTTGTCCGGGTCCCGCATGAGGGCGGAGCCGTCCCCGGCCTTGACGATCTTCCCCACGGGGCAGCCCATGTTGATGTCCAGAATGTCCGCCCCGGACAATTCCAGCGCCAGACCCGCCGCGTCGGCCATCACGGCCGGGTCCGAGCCGAATATCTGGGCTGCCACGGGCCGGTCATCGTCGGGGCAGAATAAAAGCTCCTTTGTCTTGGGGTCGTTGTACACAAGCCCCCGGCTGGACACCATTTCCGTGCAGGTGAGGGCCGCGCCCTGCCCATAGCAGACGCGCCGGAAGGCCGCGTCCGTGACCCCCGCCATGGGGGCCAGCGCCGCCTGTCCCCTTATCTCCACCTGCCCGATCTTCATGCGCGCCTCCCCGGTTTCCGGTACTGACGCCCATTTTAGCCGCAATGACCCGGGGTGTCAACCTTTGCGGCGCCAGCCGCACATTATGGAGGCCCCCTTGTGAAAGGGGGCTGTCGCCGCCGCTAGGCGGTGACTGGGGGATTGTCCTTAGACGAACAGCAATCCCCCCGGCCCTTCGGGCCACCCCCCTTTGACAAGGGGGGCTTATAAAGCGGTGACAGCCCCCTCGGGAGAGGGGGCTGTCAACAATGCCATAGTTCTTATTGCTCTTTCTGCTGGTGGAGCGTGTCGGCGATTTGCTGGACCTTCTCGTCGGTCAGGGTGAACTTCTTCACGAAGAACACGAACGCCACCGTCAGCCCCAGGATGGGCAGGATGGTCATCAGCAGCCGCAGGCCCGTGATGGTGCTGGCGCTCTGGGCCACGACAGCGCCGGTCTCGGAGGTGTCCCCCACCAGGCCGATGGCGTCCAGGCCGATGCCGGTGATGAACACGGCGATGCCGGAGGCGGCCTTCACCACGAAGGTCTGCATGGAGAAGATGACGCTCTCCTCCCGGCGGCCGGTCTTGAGCTGGCCGTAGTCCACGGAGCTGGACAGAAACACCGTGGTCAGCACGGTCAGGATGCCGTTGGCCGCGAACACCAGCGCCCCGCACACGCAAAGCAGGATGAGGTTGGAGCTGAAGCCCAAAAAGCACACGATCAGTATGAGCCCGTAGCCCGCCATCGCCATCGTCAGGGCGCACTTGAAGATGGTCGTGTTGCCCAGCTTCTTGTGCAGCAGCGGGTACACCAGCATCATGCCCAGTATCTGGCACGCGCCGCCGACGGTGGTGAACACGGTGTAATTGCCCATCCAGCCGGTCCCGCCGAAGTCGTACTTGAAGAAGTAAATGACCAGGTTGCTCGTCAGGTACAGCGCCCCGTTTATCATCAGGATGGCCAGCACGGTTATCATGGCCTGGTCGTTGCGGAAAAGGGCCTTGAACATCTCCCCCACGGTGGAGGTGGACATTTTGCCGATGTCGTGCTCCTTCACCTTGGCGCAGCAGACGATCTCCGCCGCCACGAAGAGCACTGCTACAATGAGCGCGATACGGCCGAAGCCGGTGCGCTCATTGCCGCCGCCCAGGGCGGCCACCGCCAGAAGCGTGCCCACCTGTATCACCGCCGAGCCGATGCCGGCGCAGGTGCGGCCCACCACGGACAGATTCTCCCGGTCCTTGGGCGTGTCGGTGACGGCGGGTATCATGGACCAGTAGGGGATGTCCATCATGGTATAGGTCACGCCCCAGACGATGTATATCACGGCGAAATACACCATCAACCTTGCCTTGCTCATGTCCGGCGCGGCGAACAGGGCGTAGAGGACAAAGGCGTTGAGCACCGTGCCGCTGAGAAGCCAGGGCCGGAACCGGCCCCATTTTGTCCGGGTCTTGGCCACCAGAATACCCATGAACGGGTCGTTCAGTGCGTCGAACACCCGGGCGATCATCAATATCAGCCCCACGAAGGTGGCCGACAGACCCAGAATGTCCTGGTAGAAGTACATCACGTACGATGCGGACAGGGCGTACACCATGTCCTTGCCTACGGCGCCGATACCGAAGGCCGCGGTCTGGGAACGGGTCAGTTTCATGTCTTTCCTCTCCTCTTGATATAATTATGTAAACTGAATTAGCGCTCCTTTACCTCGTCTATGATGCCCACCGAGGCCAAAAACCGGCGGACCGCCTGACCGTACTTTTCCGGGTCCAGGATATAGGCGATGGCGTGGGCCGCGTCGGGGATGGTCACGCGGGTCCTGTCGCTTACGCAGGCGTCGTAGATCTCCCGGCTCATGTCGCAGGGGACGAACCGGTCGTCCTCCCCGTGGATGAGCAGGATGGGG
>CANQKA010000085.1 GCA_947624395.1 uncultured Oscillospiraceae bacterium | reverse complement strand
CAGAAGGGACTCGAACCCCTGGCCTACTGCTTAGAAGGCAGTTGCTCTATCCACCTGAGCTACTGGCGCATATATCTGTCCGCCAGCACCAGAGCCTTCGTGCGGCCCGACGCCCTGTGCAGCGGTCCTGGCTGTGGAGCGGGCGATGGGAATCGAACCCACGTCCCCAGCTTGGAAGGCTGGTGCACTAGCCGTTGTGCTACGCCCGCAAGCCAGAGAATTTTATCATCCCGCGCCAGGATTGTCAATAGCGTAACGGCAAAAAGTCAATTTTTTTCCACCGCCGCGCTGTCCGCGCTCACCGGCTCGTCGTCCTCTTTGTGCAGGATGTGGATGACGCCGGTATCGTCCAGGCTCTTCATGATGGCGCAGGCGATGGGCAGGCCCAGAAGGCCGATGCCGCCGAAGAGCTTGGTGCCCACCACCATGGCGATGAGGGTGACCAGCGGGTGCAGGCCCACCTGGTGGCCCACCACACGCGGCTCCAAAAACTGGCGTATCACGGTGATGACGATGTACAGCGCCAGCAGGCCCAGACCCTTGGCCGTGGTCCCGGCCAGCAGCGACGCCAGCGCCCAGGGTATGAGAAACAGGCCCGCGCCTATGACGGGCATGATGTCGAACAGCGCGATGATAAACGCCAGCAGCAGGGCCTTGTCCTGCCGCAAAATGAGCAGCCCTATGGACAGCTCCACGAACGTCACGGCCATGATAATGCCGTAGCTGCTGCCGTATTTGCGCAGGACGCTGAAAAACGTCTCCTTGGCCTTGAGGACCACCAGCCTTGTCCGGGGGTTCAGCTGCCGCAGCAGGAAGGCGGTGATACGCTGGAAGTCGGCGGTCATGAACACGGTGGCGATGACGCATATCACGGTGCTGAACAGCTTGCCGGGGACCTTGGTCACCCAGCCGCTGACGGCGCCTACGGCCCGCAGGGAGAAGCTGGACACGGCCGTGCCGGCGGAGGAAATGATGTTGCTGAGCGTGTCGGTGACCATGTCCACGGCCTCCGGGTCCAGCCGTGCCACCAGCTCCTCGACCTTTTCCGTGGCGTCACGGAGCAGGGGCTCGATGGTGCCGGAATAGAACGTGGGCAGCCAGGTCACCAGCGCCTCGGCCCAGGAGACCACGTTGAAGATAAGCGCCGTCAGCAGTCCGCCCACCGCGCCGAAGAACACCAGCAGACAAATGGCCACGGAGATACCGTGGCGAATATGGCACCTGACGGTCAGCCAGCGGACGGCGGGCTTCAGGCACCAGGCGAATATGAAGGCCAGGAAGAACGGCCAGATCAGCCGCAGCAGATAGCGGGTGACCAGAAACACCAGACCCAGGACGATGGCCCAGTAGATCGTGTTGATGATGAACTTTTTCCGGCGGTCCAGCGTGTTCAAGACGGCTCCCCCTCTCCGCGCAGATTATTTCGCTTAAACTTTAGCATACCATCGGCGCGGTCGAATGTCAATGAACGGGCGGGGAATTTTGCCCGTTCACCGAAACAGAGCCGCCAGCGCCTGCCACCACTCCACCAGCCGGAAGCGCAGGACAGTGCCCGCGCCGCTGCGGGTGATGAGGGCCTGCTGGCCCTCGTCCAAGATATGAAAAGCGTCCGTATCCTGCTGGGCCAGTGCCTCGGTGCACAGCGGCGGGAACACCACGCACCACCAGTTGTGCCCCTGGCCCGCGCCCATTATGACCCGCAGGGACAGGTATTCCCCGGCGGGCAGGGAGAAGCTCGCATAGTCCCTGGTGGGGTAATATTCCGTGCTCAGCGTCACGGACACGTCCCCCAGCGCTTCCAGGTCGGCCTTGTGGGTAAGTATCACATCCGACGCCTCCTGGCGGCTTTCACACCCGGCCAGCAGAGGGGAGAGAAGGTCCAGCACCTTGTCCCGCATGAGAAGCTTTTCCGCCTGGTCCGCGTCGGAATCGGAGTTGGCGATCACGTGCAGCCGCACCAGACCGCTCGCCAGGTCCCGCTGGGTCCGTCTGGCCCAGATACCGGACAGGAAAAACATGCATAACGCCAGCAGCAGCGCGATCTCCCAGGGCCTTAATTTTGCTCTTGTCATAAAAAACATCACCGCCCATATTCTGGACGGTGACGCTTGCTTTTAAACTTCCGCCGCCGGACATGGCCGGGTCAGGCAGCACTCCCGATACCGGGCGGAAAGGGCCGTATAGGCGGCCTGAGCGGCGTTTTCGTCCGTGAACAGGCCGAACACGGCGCTGCCGCTGCCGGTCATGACCGCGCCTGTGGCGCCCATGTCCATGAGGCTGGCCTTGATGGCGGGTATGGCGCTCTGCCGCCGGTCCAGAACGTCCTCGAACACGTTGTACATCCGCCGGGCCACGCCGGGGATATCCCCGGCCTCCAGAGCGTCCACCAGGCCGGCCGTGTCGGGCCGGAGGCGGCTTTTCCGGCTGTCCGAGCGGACGAACAGCTCCGGGGTGGACATGGCAAAGGCGGGCTTGCATATGACGATGGCGCAGTCAGCCAAGGGAGGCAGGGGCGTGAGCTTTTCACCCCGGCCCTCCGCCAGAGCGGCCCCCTCCATCACGCAGAAGGGCACGTCGCTGCCGATCTTCAGACCGAATTGGCACAGGTCCTCCATGGACATATCCCGGCCCGTGAGCCGGTTCAGGGCCCGGAGCACCGCGGCCGCGTCGGCGGAGCCGCCGCCCATGCCGGCGCAGACCGGTATGCGCTTCGTCACCCGTATGTCCGCGCCCAGGCCGGTGCCGTCCAGAAAGAGCCTCGCGGCCTTGATGGCCAGATTGCGCCCGTCCGCAGGCAGATAGAGCTTGCCGGGGTCCAGGGTGAACCGACCGTCGTCGCGCAGCTGCACGTCCAGGTCGTCCCCGAACTCCACCGACTGCATCACCATCCGCAGGTCGTGGTACCCGTCCGGCGTCTTGCCCAATATATCCAGGGACAGATTCAGTTTTCCGTGGGCCCGGACGATCACAGCTGGAAAAGCCTCGCCATCAGGGCCGTGCCGTCGGGCAGCATCAGGCCGGTCTTCAGGCCGTTTTTCTCCGTGTAGGACAGGCCCGAGCACTTCTTCTCCCGGCTGTCGTAGATGAGGAACGGCACCGGGTCGCCGTCGTGAGCCCGGTTGGACGTCAGGGTCTTGTGGTCGGACAGGATAAGAATACGGAAATCCTCGCCGCAGCCCCGCAGCCACTGGACGATGGGGGCTGTCTCACGGCTGTCCAGCCATTCGATGGACTGGAGTTTTCCAGGTGTATCCCCGTTGTGGGTGCACTCGTCGGGGGCCTCGATGTGCAATGCGGCAAAGTCGCACCGGGACAGTATCTCGATGGTCTTTTGGCACTTGCCGTCCCAGTTGGTGTCGATCTCGCCGGTGACGCCCTCCACCCATGGAGCGGGCAGACCGGAAAGCCTCGCGATGCCCCGGACCAGGGGCACGGCGGACACTACCTCGCCGGTGTGGCCGTATTTCTCCGTGAAATCGGGCAGCAGCGCGGCGGTGCCCTCCGCCCAGAACCAGATGCCGTTGGCGGGGAGCTTGCCCGCGGCACGGCGGGCCTCATTGAGCGGGTGCTTATCCAGGAACCGGAACGCGGCCTCCTGCAGCTTTTCCAGCTTTTCCGCCACCGGGCAGCCGGAGGGAGCCAGTGGCCCGATGACCTCGCCCAGGTGATCGTGGGGCGGGATGAGGCTGATGCCCTTGATATCCGCGTGGTGCATGACGGCAAAATGCCGGAAGGAAGAGCCGGGGTTGATCTCGATATCGTATTCTTTCGCCAGGGCGGCAAATTCCGGGCTGGCCCACAGGTCCGTGACCAGCTTATCCGATGTCTCGCCATCGATGGACCCGGCGCTGTGGGACAATATGCGCCGCTTCTCATAGGGCGCGTCGGAATCCTCCAGGGCGATCATATTGCACCGGCAGGCCATATCCCCGTCGGCCAGTTGAATGCCCTGGGCGGCGGCCTCCAGCGGCCCCCGGCCGTGATAGTATTCCAGCGGCGACGCGCCGAAGATGGACATGATGGCCGTGGCGCTGCCCGGTTCAAACTCCTTGGGGCAGTTGACCACGCTGCCCAGCTCGCCCCGGCGGGCCAGGTCGTCGATGACGGGCTTGTCCGCCACTTCCAGAGGCGTTCTGTTGCCCAGCTCTGGCACAGGGTCATCCGCCATACCGTCGCCGATGATGAGAAGATATTTCATGTCAGCACTCCCGTTTTCCCTTAGTTTGGGCTATTGTACCATGTCGCGCGGTTTCGCGCAAGCGGGAGCGCGACTGGTATCTTTCTGTTACAACAGCGCGCAGCGTCTGTTGTAACACGTTTTAGCGCCCGCCGCAACGGAAAAAGCGCTCTTGACAGGGCGCGGACGGCGCTTCTATAATGGAGCATCACAGCCGGAAGGGAGGCGCGGGCCATGCTGGACGCGCTGCGCAGACTTTTTGGACGAAGACACGCCGGCCCGGAGCCGAAAGATGAGCCGCTGCGCCCACTGAAGATCGACCCGCCGGCGCGGGACTATGTGCCGAACATTCCGGAGCCGCTGCCATGGGTGAGCCACATGGTCATGGAGGCGGTGGGACCGGGGGAGAGGGCCGACTATCCCGGCTATTCCTGCGGCACGACCCGTATCCGGTGGGTCAGCCGGGAGAAGGACGAGCAGGGCCAGCCGGTCTCTGTCCGGGAGCCGGAGCCGGTGACGCGCACGATGCCCATGGGGGACTTTATGGCGGCCGACCGGCAGTACGCGGCCCCGCGAAAGCTGGCGGTCAAGTGGTTCGACCGGGACGGTTTAAGCTGGTGCGGGGACGTTTTCGGCCGCCGGGTGCTGTATGACGCGGAGCGCTTTCCCTGCTTTGACAGCAGCGACTATCTCTACGAGGACCGGTACTACCGCTGGTTTTTCCTGTTTGAGGACGGCAAGCTCACCCGTGTGCAGTACACCGACGGCCAGGACACGGTCACCGTCACCGAGGACGTGCGTGATCTGGAAAACAAGTGGTTCAAGACCCTGCAAGGGTTGGATTGTTTTAGGTAAGCTGCCAACTTATATTTACGGCCCCCTCTGACGAGGGGGCTTTCGACTTTTGTATCAATCTAACGGCAGGACCATATAGACTAGTCGGCGCATGGTCCCGTCGCTCTGGCGGACGCCGTTAGGCAGCTCGCCCCAGGGGCGAAAGCCCATCTTTTCGTAGAGCGCCCGGCCCCGGTCGTTGCCCTCGATATAGTCTAGCTCCAGTTGGGTCACGCCCCGCTGCCGTGCGGCGGCGATGAGCTCGCGAAACATGGCGGCGCCGATACCCCGGCTCCAGTATTTTTGCCGCAGGGCGATGGCCAGGGAGGCCCGGTGGCGGGTCTTGGCCTGTGGCCGGAAGGCGATCTGGCAGTTGCCCGCGATCTGGCCGTCTATCTCGCACACGATCATCATCTGGTCGGGGGAGTTGAGGCTGTTCTCGATCCACGCCCGCTCCTCTTCCATGGTGGGCATAGGGTCCTGGGGGCCGGACAGAAGATAGTCCGTCTCGGACCGGACGGCATTGAAAAAGTCCAGGAAGGCGGCGGCGTCCTCCGGCACAGGAGCGCGGAACAGGGCAGCGGAGCCATCCTTGAGAATGACGGTTTTGGGTTCGTATTTCATGGGGAGCATCCTCCTGCGGATATGGTGTTCTGGGTAAAGCCTCCCCTGTGCAAGGGGAGGTGCCGAGCGAAGCGAGGCGGAGGGGTTGTTACCGGTGCTGAGATAAACTCAAGACTGGTAACAATCCCCCAGTCAGCTTCGCTGACAGCCCCCTTTACACAAGGGGGCCTTTCCATATGGTAAAGGCGCGGCATACGCCGCGCCTTTGCAAAATGTGTACGCTCTTACTTCAACTCTACCTTGGCGCCCACGTCCTCAAGACGCTTCTTGAGCTCCTCGGCCTCTTCCTTGGAGACCTGCTCCTTGATGGTGGCGGGAACGCCCTCCACCTTGGCCTTGGCCTCGGCCAGACCCAGGTTGGTGATGGCGCGGACTTCCTTGATGACCTTGATCTTCTCAGCGCCGAAGTCGGTCATGACCACGTCGAACTCGGTCTTCTCTTCCACGGCGGGGCCGGCGGCGGCGGCAGCGGGAGCGGCCACAGCAGCGGCGGCGGAGACGCCGAAAGCGTCCTCGATCTCATGTACGAGCTCGGACAGCTCCAGTACGGACAGAGCTTTGATCTCCTCGATCATAGCGGTAACTTTTTCGCTAGCCATTTTTATTGATCCTCCAAAATCATATCAGATAGTCTTTATTCGGCTGCGGGGGTCTCGGCGGCGGGAGCTTCAGCCTCAGCGGCGGGAGCTTCAGCCTCGGCGGCGGGAGCCTCGGCCTCAGCGGCGGGAGCGCCGCCCTTTTCCGCGACCTGTCCCAGGACGACGGCCAGGGACGTGATGGGCGCGAGCATGGTGCCAAGGACCTTGGAATACAGCGCGTCCCGGCTGGGGATGGGGGCGAGCTCCGCGATCTCGGCGTCGTTCAGGACCTTGCCGTCCACGAAGATGCCCTTGAGGGTGAACAGATCGCCCATCTTCTCGCTGAACTTGGTCAGCTCATGGATGGGGACCAGGGGATCGCTGTCGCTGGTGGCCAGACTGGTGGTGCCGTTCAGGTGGTCGTCCAGGCCGGACAGGCCCACCTTATCCAGGGCCAGACGGGTCAGGGTGTTCTTCACCACGGAATACTCCACGCCCTTCTCCCGAAGGTCACGGCGAAGCTCGGTGTCCTGCGCCACGTTGATGCCCTTGTAGTCCACCAGGACGCCGCCCTGGGCCTCCTGCAGACGCTTGGCCAGCGCTTCCACGATGGCCTGCTTCTCGGTCAGAATTGCTTTGCTGGGCATAAGTTGGTTTTCACCTCCTACATAAGAAAAATGTCCTTGTCCAAAGAGACAACGACACA
>CANQKA010000084.1 GCA_947624395.1 uncultured Oscillospiraceae bacterium | reverse complement strand
AATTGCAAAATGCCGAACACCTTTTCCCCGAAATCAAGGTGCAGTTTCACCCCTTTTTGGCATTTCTTTTGGTCGGCATACCTGCAATGAGCTTTGCAGCTTTAGCAGTTATATATGCCTGTTTCAGACTTAAAACACCCGTGCTTGATTTGCTGAAAGAAAAGCATGAGTATAAGGCAAAGGTAAGCAAAAAGGAAACAAAGGATATGCCTTTTCTTAAAGAATTAACGAGGAGTACAGTAAGAGGCAGAAAAACGCTGGTGTTCTTTATCGCATTTTCGGCGTTTTGTTTCTCGGATATGGTGCAGATGTCAATGTCCATGAAAGATCTTTCGAGCGAGACAATGGCGATCATGATATTAACGATAGGCTTGATCCTCGCCTTTGTGACCTTATTTCTATCGCTCTCCAGCGTCGTAAAAGGAAACACGAAAACCATCGCTATGATGCGGGTGTTCGGCTATCAGCACAGCGATTGCAGCAGGGCGGTCCTGGGCTGTTACAGACCGTTTTCTTATATTGGATTTGCGGCCGGTACGATCTATCAGTATGCGTTGTTAAAGATCATGGTAACGGTCGTATTTGCCGATGTGGAAAATATGCCCGAATACAGCTTCGATTTACCGGCGTGTGCGCTCACATTGGGCTTATTTATCCTCACCTATGAAATTGCCATGTACGGCTGCTCGCAGCGGATCAAGAGACTGCCGATCAAAAGCGTTATGCTGGAATGACCGCGGCACGAAACTGCGTGCGTATCCGGCGTTTTCCCCCACGGCCCTCCCCGATTTCTGTCACGGTGGGGGCCGCGCCTGCGTTTATCGTAGTGTGAGCGCTCAAAAGGAGGCAAGAGCAATGGACGAACAAACGGCCCTGGCCCGATTGCGGCGGGGTGACGAGCGGGCCTTGGAGTGGTTCGTGACCCGGTACACGCCCTACGTGGGGGCCATCGTGTGGAGCGTCGTGGGCGGACGGCTCACCGTCCAGGACGGGGAGGAGATCGCGGCGGACGTGTTTTTGCAGCTGTGGCGCTGTCGGGAAAACCCCCGTGAGGGCGCGGTGAAGAGCTATCTGGGCGCTATCGCCCGCAGCCGCGCCATCGACCGGCTCCGGCGGGAGACGGGCCAGCCGGAGCTGGAATACGACGAGCTGGACCTGGCCGTGGACGGCCCGGAGGGGGAGGTGCTGGCCGGGGAGGACCGGGAGGCGCTTCTCGCGGCGGTGGACGCGCTGGGGCCGCCGGATCGGGAGATATTCCTGCGCCGGTATTATTACGGCCAGTCTGCCCCGGAGATCGGCGAAAAACTGGACATGAAGCCGGAGGCGGTACGCCAGCGATTGAAGCGCGGCCGGGACCTGCTGCGGCGGATGCTGACGAAAGGAGCGTATGAAAGTGGAAATATTTGACATGTTTGACGGGCTGTGTCCCGATGACCTGCCCCTGGACGAAAGCCCCATCGATACGAAAAATGTGCTGGGCCTTGTTCGGAAGGAAGTAAAGGGAAAGCCCAGGCGGGTTGGCCGTGCGGTGCGGACGGCGCTGATCGCGGCGGCGGTGGCGGCCTCTCTGGGCGTGACGGCCTACGCGGCCTACGAGTTCTTCATCGACAAATACGTTATCGACCAGCCCGCGACACTGGAGACAGAGGAAGAGGCGGCGGAGCGGCCATGGACCCGGGTGTCGCTCACCGGCTATCAGGGCACGCCGGAGTACGCGGCCTATACCGAGTGGGAGGCGTATGAGAGCGACTGGTGGGAAAAGGCCATGGAGAATGACCCCTGGAAGGCCCTTGGCGTGGACGACTCCTGGCACGAGACGCCGGACAACTACGCGAGGCTGTACGGCGCTTCTTTCCAGGACCAGGCGGACGTACTGGACGCCATCGTGGAAAAATACGGCCTGACCCTCCACCAGGACATAGCGGCCTATTACTGTTCCGAGGACCTGTACGAGGCTCTGGGCACGAAACCCTTCCTGAGCGGCGACCTTGCAACCTTCGCGGAGGACTATGACGTGGGCGGCTACGTCTATGAAGACGGCAGCTTCAAGGCGGAGTTCGACGAAAACCTGTCCGGCGACCGCACGGTGAGCATACAGATGTTCGTCAACGCCAAGGGCTCCTTTGCCACCATATCCGGCGCGGTGGAGCTGTCGGAAGAGTGCGAGGCGTGGCAGTATACCACCGCCAGCGGCAAGAGCGTGGACCTGTACCTCTCGCCCAACAACGCGGAGATCATGACGGAGAACGCGGGGGCCTACATCTCTGTGAGCGCTCACGCGGGCAGCGCTCCCAACTATGACCCGGCCACAGACCCACAGCTGAGCGAAGAGGAAAAGCGGGCCTATCTGGATAGCTGCCTGCAAAACGACCCGGATATGACCGAGGCGGAGCAGGAAGCCGCGTGGCAGGAAGTCTATGACGGCTGGGTCGAGATGCAGCTGTCAAATCTGCCGCCCGTCATCACCAAAGAGGACCTGCAGACCATCGCGGACAGCATCGACTTTGCCGTTCTGGCGGACCGGTTCGACGGCACGGCCCATCCGGACACGGCCGACATGCTGCCGGTATTGAAGGAGCGGGAGGACGAGCGGTTCTCCGGTCACGGTGACCTGTCGGCGCAATATGAGGACTTCATGGCGTACGCCGTGGAGGAATTGGGCCGCTACGCGCCCAGCCAGCTCCCGGCGGCGTTTGCCGATATGCTCAGCGCTTCCCAGCAGCCCGCGGACGAGCTGGGTTTGAAGGGGGGAGAGCTGCTGTCGATGGGCGGCGTGTTTTTCCCCAGCGCGGCGGAGACGGACGGGTTCAGCTATTGCCGCGTCCTGGACCGGGCCGTGGCGCCGGAGGAATACCCGGACCTGATACGCGCCTTTCTGGAGAAAAAAGTGCCCGGTGGTGAGATCACGGACGAGACCGTCCAGGGCTGTCCGGCGCTGCTGGCGATGACGGAGATCCACGGCGAGGTGTGGTGGTACGACGAGAGCGCGGACCTGCTGTTCAACGTGAGTATCGACATGTCGGACGGGGCGACGGTGGATCGAGACGCGGTCCTGGCCCTGGCCGGTAGCGTGGAAAAAGTGGAATAAATACAAACAAGGCCCTGCCAACCCGGCAGGGCCTTACTTTGTTTTATTGGCCCCCTCTGACGAGGGGGCTGTCAGCGCTCTGCGCTGACTGGGGGAGAGATATGGGATTACTTTACGCTTTCCACAAACCGCAAAAACGCCGCTTTGCCCTCCGGGGTGCGCTTGTATACTCCGGCGTGTTCCAGCACCTTGGCGAACACCTTACCCACCTCGTCCTGCAAAATGGACAGGGCGTTGCCGGTGGTGAACGTGTACTTCTCCTTGAGCTCGTCGGCCCATGGTCCGTGCTTAGAAAGTACCTCGTCGGCGCTTATATCGTCGCCGTTGACCAGCGCGTCCGCCAGGGCGGCAAGCTCCGTCTTCAGCCGCGCCGGCAGGACCGCAAGACCCATGACCTCGATGAGGCCGATGTTCTCCTTTTTGATGTGGTGCAGCTCCTGGTGGGGATGGAAGATGCCGAGAGGATATTCCTCGCTGGTGCGGTTGTTGCGCAGCACCAGGTCCAGTTCGTACTTGTCTCCCCGCATGCGGGCGATGGGGGTGATGGTGTTGTGCTTTTCGCCGTTGGTCTCGGCGAATATCTCCGCCGCCGGGTCGCTGTAGCCCCGCCATGCCAGCAGAATTTTATCTGCCAGGTCAATGAGCCGGTCCGGGTCGGCGCAGCGGATACGCACCACGCTCATGGGCCACTTGACGATACCTGCCTCCACGTCCTCGTAGCCGGGGAAGGTGACCGATGTCTCCATGTCCGCCCGCTCCATGGCGAAGGTGTACCGCCCGCCCTGGAAGTGGTCGTGGCTCAATATGGACCCGCCCACGATGGGCAGATCCGCGTTGCTGCCCAAAAAGTAGTGGGGGAACAGCTGCAGGAAATCCATCTGCTTGCGGAAGGTGGACCGGTCGATTTTCATGGGGATATGCCGTGCGTTCAGGACGATGCAGTGCTCGTTATAGTACACATAGGGGGAGTACTGGAAAAACCAGTCCTGCTGGTCCAATGTGATGGGTATCATCCGGTGATTTTGCCGCGCGGGATGGTCCAGACGGCCATGATAACCCTCGTTTTCCGCGCAGAGCTGGCAGGCAGGGTAGGCGTTTTGCGGGGCATTTCTGGCCGCGGCAATGGCCCGCGGGTCCTTTTCCGGCTTGGAGAGATTGACCGTGATGTCCAGGTCGCCGTACTCGGTGGCTGTGACCCACTTCATATCCTTGGCGATACGGTACCGGCGGATATAATCTGTGTCCTGGGAGAATTTATAATACCAATCCGTGGCTTCCTCCGGGCTTTGCATATACTTGGCCCAGAACACCCGGCGCAACGCGCTTGGCCGTGGGGTGAGACGGCCCATGAGCTCCGTGTCGAAGATGTCCCGGCTGGCGATACCCGGCTCGCATTTGCCGTTTTCCACGGCCCAGTCCAGTATGTCCTTTAAGATGTCCTCCAATGGCCTGGCGGGACCGGCGTCAGGTGCGTCCCAGCGGTCCAAGCCCAGCGCGCTCAAAAGCTGGTTGGCGGCCCATGTCCGGTCGTCCGGGCCGATAAGCCCCCGGGCCAGGGCATATTGCAAAAGCTCTGCGATATTCTTGTCGATCATGTTCTTGCCTCCTTATGCGATTTGCGCGCCGCCCACCGGACGGACCGAGAGGACCCGGCAGGCGTCCTTGCCCAGCACGGCCTCCACCCGGGCCTTGAACTGGTCCAACATGTCCAGTGGCACGAAAGCCTGGGCCGTGCCGCCAAAGCCGCCGCCGTGGACCCGTACCGCGCCCCGGCCGGCCAGAATATGCTCGCTCAACGCTATGGTGAGCAGTAGCGCCTGTTCGCCGGTCTGACCCGTGGGCACCACGTTTTGCAGGTACAGCGCAGAGGACTGGCCCGAGGACCGCACCAGCGCCAGGAACTTATCAAAGTCCCCAGCCTTCAACGCCTCCGCCTGATCGTGGGCCCGCTCGTTTTCGTCAAAGAAGTGCATCGCCCGCAGCACGGCCCGGTCCCCGGCCTTTTCCCGCAGGGCCGGGATGGCGGCGGTGAATTCCTCCGGCGGCACGTCCCGCAGGACCTCGTGGCCGAAGTGGCGGCTGACGGCCCGCAGCTCGTCGGTTATCGCGGAGTACTCGCCCGTCAGGTCCGCGTGGCCCGCGCCGGAGTCCAAAATACACAGGGCGTAGCCCTCTTTCCGCAGGTCCAGGTCAATGCACTCCACCACGGGCGCGGTCGGGTCGGCAAAGTCGATGGCCACCACGCCTCCCACGGAGGACGCCGTCTGGTCCATGAGGCCGCTGGGCTTGCCGAAATAGACGTTTTCCGCGTACTGGCCGATCTGGGCCAGCTTTACCGCGTCGAAGCCGGTGGCGAACAGGCCGTTCAGCACGGCCCCCAGAAGCACCTCAAAGGCGGCGGAGGAAGAAAGCCCGCTGCCTCCGGGCACGTCGGACACCACGTAAACGTCCACGCCCGCGCCGGTGAACTTACAGCCCAGCTGCTCGAACCGGGCGGCCACGCCCCGGAGCAGGGCGGCGGAGGTATTCTGTTCCTCCAACTTGGGGTCCAGGTCGGAAAAGTCCACGTCCAGCAGGGGATAGCCCTCGGACAGGACCCGGAACCGGCCCGTGTCCGTTTTGGCGGCGGCGGCCAGGTCGTCCAGGTCCACCCCGGCGGCTAAAACCCGGCCGTGCTGGTGGTCGGTGTGGTTGCCGCCCAGCTCTGTACGGCCGGGGGCGCTGAAAAAGGCGTCCGCCGGATGCCGGAAGGTCTCGTCGAACTTGTCCAGCACGTAGGCATAGCGGCGCTTTTGTTCCTCCAACCGGGCCGGACCGTACAGGGTCAAAAGCTGCCCGTCCAGCGCGCCGGTGGCAAGGCGTGTGCGAAGGTCGTCCATGATGTATCTCCTTTGCTGCGTTTGTTGCGGTCAGTCTTAAATCAAAATGTCCTCCCGCGGGACATTGTTCCAGGAAAACAGCGGCACCAGCTCCGTGGGCGTGACGGGCACTTCCTCGGGAATTATACCCGCCAGATAGGCCAGCTTTCCCACCAGCTCTTCCGGTGCGTACAGGTCCCGGAGGGCCTGGGTGCTCTGGCTGCCCATCCGCTTGGACAGCTTTCCATCAGCGTCGTTGAGCAGGGGCAGGTGGCAGTACGCCGGCGGTGTTCCGCCCAGCGTCTGAATGAGCCAGCTCTGCCTTGGCGCGCTGGACAGCAGGTCCCGGCCCCGTATCACGTGATTTACGCCCATGCGCATGTCATCCACGCTCACCGCCAATTGATAGGCGTACACCCCATCGGTCCGCCGCAATATGAAGTCCCCGGCCTGAGCCAGATTTTCGGCAAAAACGCCGTAATGTCCGTCCAGGACAGTCACGATCTCGTCTGGCGTCCGGGCCTTCCAGGCGGGTGGCCGGTCAGTCGCCAGACGCGCCGCCCGCTCCGACGCCGTCATATGGGCGCAGCGGCAGCGGGGGTCGTAGGTCTGCTCGCCGGGGTGAGGCGCGTTGGCGGCGGCCAGCCGCTGGGCCCTGCTGCACCAGCAGGGATAGACCAGCCCCTTTTCCTCCAGAACATGAAAGGCCTCGTCATAGAGAGCCGTGCGGTTTGACTGGCTCCAGGCCGGGTCGGGGTACCCCTCGTCCCAGTCAAGGCCCAGCCACCGCAGATCGTCGGCAATGGCCCGTGCGAACTCCGGCCTTGTGCGCACCGGGTCCAGGTCCTCCATCCGCAGGATCATGCGTCCGCCCTGGGCGCGGCAGTCCAGCCACGCCAAAAGCATGGCCAGCAGATTTCCCATATGCAGATATCCCGACGGGCTGGGCGCCAGCCGGCCCACATAACGCGTGTCCATATCACATATTATAATGTTTTTCGCCCGCTTGTAAAGGAAGAAATTCTCTCGCCCCTTGACAGTTGGCCGGGGCTTATATACAATGGTGGGCCTAAGGACAGAAAGGAGCCGGTGACATGAATCTGCCCAACAAACTGACCCTTGCCCGGATCGCCATGACGGTTTTGATGGTGCTGTTTTTGCTGCTGAACGGCCCGGTGTGGGCGTGGCTGGCGGCGGTGATGTACGTGGCCGCGAGCCTGACGGATATGGCCGACGGCCGCATTGCCCGAAAAAAGCACCTGGTGACCAATTTCGGCAAGTTCATGGACCCGCTGGCGGACAAGATACTGAATTACTCCGTCATGATCGTGCTCATCCCCGAGCGGCTCATCCCGGTGGTGCCGGTGGTCATCATCCTGTTCCGGGA
>CANQKA010000083.1 GCA_947624395.1 uncultured Oscillospiraceae bacterium | reverse complement strand
CCTGGGCATCCGCTCCATCGTGGAGAACGTGCACATGGACGTGCGCTACACCAACTCCTGGTACGATCCCATCGGCGAGGGTGAGGCCGCCAACGCCCTGATGGCCGACGGCTGCGTCATCATCGGCCAGCACGCCGACTCCACCGGCGCTCCCTCCGCCGTCCAGGCCGCCTATGAGAACGGCCAGACCGTCTACTGCGTGGGCTACAACATCGACATGCAGTCCGTGGCTCCCGACACCGCGCTGACCAGCGCCGGCAACGACTGGAGCAAGTTCTACACCTTCGCCCTGCAGTGCATGATCGACGGCGAGGATATCCCCCACGACTGGTCCGCCGGTTACAGCGAGGGCGCTAACTTCATCTTCGACCTGAACGAGGCCGTCGTGGCCGAGGGCACCGCCGAGAAGGTGGAAGAGGTCGAGGCCGCCATCGCCGACGGCAGCCTGCAGGTGTTCGACTGCTCCACCTTCACCGTGGACGGCGAGCATCCCGAGAGCTTCCTGGCCATCGATCTGGACGGCGACTTCGTGGGCGACGAGGGCGAGGCCATCCGGGACGGCATCTTCTATGAGTCCGACCCCGAGCTGCGCTCCGCGCCGTACTTCTCCCTGCGTATTGATGGGATCACGGAATTAGGCTAAGAAGTGAAATGACGTGCAAGGCGTCGCGTCCCGCGGCGCCTTGCGTTTTTCCTTTTATTCTTCCAAGGAGGACCATTCATGGCAGAGGAATTTGCCGTCCGCATGGTGGACATCACCAAGACCTTCGGGCACGTGAAGGCAAACGACAAGGTGTATCTGGAACTGCGCAAGGGGGAGATCTTATCCCTGCTGGGGGAAAACGGCAGCGGCAAGACGACCTTGATGAATATGCTGTCCGGCATCTACTTCCCCGACAGCGGGCGGATATACGTCAACGGCAAAGAGGTGGTGATCGCCTCCCCCCACGACGCCTACGCCCTGGGCATCGGCATGGTGCACCAGCACTTCAAGCTGGTGGACGTGCTCACCGCGGCGGAGAACATCGAGCTGGGCCTGCCCGGCAAAGCCGTGGTGGACAGAAAGGCCGTGGCCGCCAAGGTACGGCAGATATGCGACCGGTACGGCTTTTCCGTGGACCCGGACAAAAAGGTATACGACATGTCCGTGTCGGAAAAGCAGACACTGGAAATCGTCAAGACCCTCTACCGGGGCGCCGATATCCTCATTCTGGACGAGCCCACCGCCGTGCTGACCCCTCAGGAAACGGAAAAGCTGTTCGCCGTCATGCGCAATATGCGGGACGACGGCAAGAGCATCATCATCATCACCCATAAGCTGAACGAGGTGCTGGCCATCTCCGACCGGGTGACGATACTGCGCAAGGGCGAGTATATAGGCGACATGGACACGGCCAAGGCCGACGCCCGGTCCCTGACCGACATGATGGTGGGCAGGACCGTGACCTTGAACATCCGGCGGGACACCCCCGCGGACCCGGAGCGGCGGCTGGAGATACGAAATCTCACCGTCAAGGACGCCGAGGGCGTGACGCGGCTGGACGACATATCCATGGACGTGTACGCCGGGGAGATATTGGGCGTGGCCGGCATATCCGGCTGCGGACAGAAGGAGCTTTTGGAGTCCATCGCGGGCCTGCAAAACACCGTGTCCGGCTCCAGCGTGAAATACCGGCCCACCGGGCCGGACGGTCCCGCCGAGGAGCTCATCGGCCAGAATCCCCGGACCATCGCGGAAAAGGGCGTGCGGCTGGCATTCGTGCCGGAGGACCGGCTGGGCATGGGGCTGGTGGCCAACATGACGCTGGTGGACAACATGATGCTCAAGGAATACCGGGCCGGGAAGAGCCCCCTGGTGGAGCGCAAGCACCCCCACGACATGGCCCGGCAGATCGTCCGGGAGCTGGAAGTGGTCACCCCCAGCATCGACACGCCGGTGCGCAAGCTGTCCGGCGGCAACGTGCAGAAGGTGCTGGTGGGCCGGGAGATCGCCATGGAGCCCACCGTGCTCATGAGCGCCTACGCCGTCCGGGGCCTGGACATCAATACCTCCTATACAATTTATCGGCTTTTGAATGAGCAGAAGCGCCGGGGCGTGGCCGTGATATACGTGGGCGAGGACCTGGACGTGCTGCTGCAGCTTTGCGACAGGATCGCGGTGCTGTGCGGCGGCAAGCTCAACGCCATTCTGGACGGCCGCACGGCCACGAAAGAGGAAGTGGGCTATCTGATGACCAGCCTGAGAAAGAAAGGAGAGTTGGGCGCATGAACCGTCACGAACCGCTCATCCATATCGCCAAACGGGATTCCATCGCCTGGTGGCGGGCATGGCTGGTCCGCCTGGGGGCGGTGGTGCTGGCGCTGCTGACAAGCGCGCTGTTCATCTACGCGCTGACAAGGCTCAACCCCGTGAAGGTGTACGGGGCCATGTGGGAGGGCGCCTTCGGTACCCCCCGCAGGGCCTGGATCACCGCGCGGGATACGTCCATTTTGCTGTGCATCGGCGTGGGGCTGGCCCCGGCGTTCATGATGCGCTTTTGGAACGTGGGCGCGGAGGGCCAGGTGCTCATGGGCGGGTGCGCCACCGCGGCCGTGCTCATATACTGCGGCAGGAGCCTCTCCACGCCGGCGCTGCTGGGTCTGGGCCTGGCGGCCAGTCTCATGGCCGGAGCCTTATGGGGCATCGTGCCGGCGGTGTTCAAGGCCAAGTGGAACACCAACGAGACGCTGTTCACGCTGATGATGAACTATATCGCCATACAGCTCACCTGCTTTTTCGTGACCAAGTGGGAAAACCCCAAGGGGTCCAACACCGTGGGCATCATCAACCAGAAGACACAGGCCGGGTGGTTCCCTGACCTGGCCGGACAGCAATATCTGCTGAACGTGCTCATCGTGCTGGCCGTGACGGTGTGCATGTTCCTGTATCTGAAATACACCAAGCAGGGCTATGAGATATCCGTGGTGGGCCAGAGCGAGAATACCGCCCGGTACGCGGGCATTTCCGTGCGCCGGGTGATCGTCCGGACCATGGCCATATCCGGCGCGGTGTGCGGTCTATCCGGCTTTATCGCCGTGGCGGGGGCCAGCCATACGGTTTCCACCAGCACCGCCGGCGGGCGGGGCTTCACCGCCATCATCGTGGCGTGGATGTCAAAATTCAACACCTTCGTCATGATATTGATCGCGCTGCTGCTGGTGTTTTTGGAAAAAGGCGCTATTCAGATCGCCTCCCAGTTCCATTTGAACGACTACGCCTCCAATGTGGTGGAGGGCATCATTTTGTTCTTCCTCTTAGGCAGCGAGTTTTTCATCCAGTACTCTGTCCGGTTCCGCTCCCGCAGAAGTGAAAAGGAGGCCGAGGCATGACACAGCTCATATCCCTGCTCACCAGCGCCATCGTGTTCGGCACGGTCATTTTATACGGGGCCGTGGGCGAGATCGTCACGGAGAAATCCGGCAATTTGAACCTGGGCGTGCCCGGTATTATGTATCTGGGCGGCATCGCCGGCGTGGCGGCGGCGTTTTTCTATGAGATGCACGCGGCCGAGCCCATCGGCATCGTGGGGCTGCTGTTGAGCTTCGCGGCGGCCCTGGCCGCGTCCATGCTGGGCGGGCTCATTTACGCCTTTCTCACCATCAGCCTCCGGGCCAACCAGAACGTGACCGGGCTGACGCTGACCATCTTCGGGGCGGGGCTGGCCAATTTGTTCGGCGGGAGCCTCAATACCCTGGCCGGCGGCGTGGGCCAGATCAGCGTGGCCGTCACCAGCCGGGCTTACCGGGCCTATGTCCCGGCCCTGGCCGGTCTGGGCCGGGTGGGACAGCTCTTCTTCTCCTTCGGGTTTATGGCGTATCTGGCCATCGCCGTGGCCCTGGGGGCAAGCTGGTTTTTGAACCGGTCCCGGGCGGGCCTCAACCTGCGGGCCGTGGGCGAGGACCCGGCCACCGCCGACGCGGCCGGCGTGAACGTGACGCGGTACAAGTACGCGGCCACATGCGTTGGCGCGGGTATCTCCGGCCTGGGCGGATTATACTACGCCATGGACTACATCAAAGGCACCTGGTCCACCGACGGCACCATCGAGGCGCTGGGGTGGCTGGCCGTGGCGCTGGTGATATTCGCCACCTGGCGGCCTGCGCGGGCCATCTGGTCGGCGTACCTGTTCGGGGTGCTGTACTGGGCCTATAACTACATCACCGGCCTGAGCAGGGCCAGCATCGAGCTTTTCAAGATGCTGCCATACGTGGTGACCATTCTGGTGCTGGTGGCCGTGAGCCTGCGCCGGTCGAAAGAATCTCAGCCGCCGAAAAGTCTGGGGTTGAGCTATTTCAGAGAAGAAAGATGATGAAATACGAGCACATCTTCTTCGATCTGGACGGGACGCTGACGGACCCGGCCCTGGGTATCACCAACAGCATTATATACGCACGGAAAAAGTGGGGGCTTGACCCGGGGCGCAATGAGGATTATTATAAGTTCATCGGCCCGCCTATGCCCGGAAGCTATGAGGAATACTGGGGTATGGGCCACGACGAGGCGGTCCGGTTTTTGCACACGTACCGGGAGTATTTCGGCACGGTGGGCCTTTTTGAAAATGAGGTCTACCCCGGTATTCCGGAACTGCTGGAAGGGCTGAAAAAACAGGGCTGCAAGCTCTATATGGCGACGACAAAGCCCACGGGGTTTTCCATCCAGATCGCGGAGAGGTTTGGGCTGCTGCCCTATTTCGAGATCATATCCGGCAGCGACCCTTACGGCGACGACACCAAGGCCGACGTGATACGCTATGCGCGGGATACCTGCGGCGTGGACATGGCAAAGGCCGTCATGGTGGGCGACAGGCTCTACGACGTGGAGGGCGCCCACGAGTGCGGCATCCCCTGCGTGGGGGTGTGCTACGGCTACGGCGGGCGGCAAGAGCTTGAACAGGCCGGGGCGGACTTCCTCGCGGACTCGGTGGAGGAATTGGGCCGGCTGCTGCTGGGCTGACAGGACAAAAATTTACTATTGAAAGGATGTGGGTAAATGGACGCCGGTAACAGTAGCGGCACAAAACGAGGCCGAACGGGGCGGGCGTTCATCGCCCGCTGACCTGACATCGGCCTTTTTGTGCCTTCCAAAACCTGAAAAAAGGAGGAAGGACAATGGCTGAACGCAGCGTTTCGCTGGAGGACACTATTACGGCTCTGGCGGAACAGAAAAAGTATACGTCTCTGCGGGACATTCTGGTGACCATGAATCCCGCGGATACCGCCGCGCTGTTCGACGAGCTGGACGAACACCTGCTGCCGCTTTTGTTCCGGCTGCTGCCCAAGGACGAGGCCGCGGAGACATTCGTGGAAATGGACCCGGACAGCCAGGAGCTGCTGATCCGGGGCTTTTCCGACAGCGAATTAAAAGAAGTCGTGGACGAGCTGTACGTGGACGACGCGGTGGACCTGGTGGAGGAAATGCCCGCCAACGTGGTGCGGCGTATTTTGCGTCAGGCGGACCCGGAGACCCGCAAGCTCATCAACAATATCCTGCAATACCCCGACGACTCCGCCGGAAGCTGGATGACCACGGAGTTCGTGGACCTGCTGCCCACCATGACCGTGGCCGACGCGGTGAAGCGTATCCGCCGGACCGGTACGGATAAGGAGACCATCAATATCTGCTACGTCATAGACGAGGGCCGCCATCTGCTGGGCACGGTGTCTATACGGGCCATCATCCTGTCCGAGGACGATGAGATCATATCCGACATCATGAACGAGAACGTGATCTCCGTGGGGACCCTCACCGACCAGGAGGACGCCTCGGCGGTGTTCGCCAAGTACGATTTGACCGTGGTGCCGGTGGTGGACAACGAAAACCGGCTGGTGGGCATCATCACCGTCGATGACGCGCTGGACGTGCTGGAAACCGAGGCCACCGAGGATATCGAGATCATGGGCGGTATCACCCCGTCCGATAAGCCCTATCTCAAGACATCTATTTGGGAGACGTTCAAGGCCCGGTTCCCATGGCTGCTGCTGCTGATGATATCCGCCACGTTCACCGGACAGATCATCTCCCACTTCGAGACGGCTCTCGCCTCCGCCGCGGTGCTCACCGCCTATATCCCCATGCTCATGGATACCGGCGGCAACTCCGGGTCCCAGGCAAGCGTCACGGTCATACGCGGCATTTCGCTGAACGACATCGAGTTTTCCGACTTCTTCCGGGTGGTCTGGAAGGAGATCCGGGTGGCGGTGCTGTGCGGCGTGGCGCTGGCGGCGGTGAATTTCGGCAAGCTGCTGTTGGTGGACGGGATGCTCTTTCACAACGAGGCCATCACCGTGCCCGTGGCGGCGGTCATATGTCTGACCATGGTGTGCACCATATTGTGCGCAAAGCTGGTGGGCTGCACGCTGCCCATGCTGGCGGAAAAGCTGGGCTTTGACCCGGCGGTCATGAGCTCCCCGTTCATCACCACCATCGTGGACGCGCTGAGTCTGCTCATCTACTTCCGGTTCGCCTCCGGCATCCTGCGCCTGTAATTGACAAGGCACGGCCCGCTGTGCTATCATGGTCCCAGGTCCGGGAGGTGGACAGCCTATGGAACAATCGACCCAGCAGCGCATACTGCACGACGCGAAAAAAATCGTCCGGGGTGAGAAGATCGCGGACCTTCTCAACGACCCGAAACAGTTCATCCACCGCTCCCGGGTGGGGTATTACCACGACCGGTTTCTCTATGCCGCCCGGTGGCTCGTCAACGATGAACAGCAGCAGATCGACGAGTACTACGGCAGGAAGTGACAAATCGTATACGGACGAGGAACACCCTCGTCCGTTTTGCTTAAAAGGAGGGGTCCTGAATGGACATCGCCGTCATTGGCGGCGGCGCGTCGGGTCTGGCGGCGGCGCTGTCAGCCCGGGAGAGCCTGGACAACCATGTGACCGTGTTCGAGCGGCAAAACCGGGTGGGCCGGAAGCTGCTGGTCACCGGCAACGGCCGGTGCAATCTCACCAACCGGGGCGCGAGTTTGGAGAATTATCACGGTGGCGACCGGTCCTTTGCTGGGCCGGCTTTGGCCCGTTTTGGGCCGGAGGATACGTTGCGGTGGTTTTTGTCCCTGGGGCTGGTGACCCGCACGGAGCCGACCGGCCGGGTCTATCCCCTGTCCGACACGGCGGCCAGCGTGGTTGACACCCTGCGGCTGGCCCTGGACGCACGGGGCGGCGAGACCCGCTGCGCCGAGCCTGTGGCGAAAGCGGAAAAGCGGGACGGGAAATTCGTCCTGACGGGACCGCTGGGCCAGACGTACGCCTTCGACAGGCTCATCGTGGCGTGCGGGGGCGTGGCCGGAGCCCGGGTGGGCGGCGTCCGGTCCGGGTACGACCTGCTGGCCGGGTTCGGCCACGGCGTCACGGCCCTGGCCCCGTCCCT
>CANQKA010000082.1 GCA_947624395.1 uncultured Oscillospiraceae bacterium | reverse complement strand
AATAGATGGTGCAGTGGTCCAGCACCTGCAATACCCGCTTGCCCGTCCCGGCGTGCAGACCGTGGTAGACGCTGGATATGGTGTAAAGCCCGATCATGGTCGCGCCGAATATGGCGCCGCCCACCACGCCCCAGGGGTTGCCGTGTATGGCCGCCACCACGACGCACAGGACCAGCGCCGCCACGCCCACGGCCCCGCCCACGATGTGGGAGATCATGTTGAACCGTTCCTCGCCTTTTGAATAATCCGGCAGCTCCCGGTCCCGGAGTTTTGTGCGCTTCATGCTCTGCCTCCTTCAATCGGCATCTTCTATCACCAACTCCGACTGCTTCAAAAATGCTACAGCTCTTTCCTTGGCCCGGATGGCGGGAAATTCCTGTATCCACACGTTGGCCGCTTCCCACACGGAGAACGACCCGATGGTGGACACGATGGCCGCCGCCACCGCGCCCATTTTGTCCATAAACACCAGCCCCAGAATGATAAATATCACGCCGATAGCCAGCAGTCGCAGACTGTTGAGCCAGCTTCGCCTTTTCAGCCGCTTCACGCTCCGCTCGATACCCTGCATGTACCGGCCAATGGCCCGTTCCAGCCGGTCCTCGTCCAGATCCAGGGCGCTGACGAAGCATAGCCGCAGCTTTTCCCCAGCCCGCCGGTCCTCCAGCGCGTTTGTTATGTAAACTAAAACATCGTCGTTCAGGGTCAGGCCCGTCTCGTCGAACCCGCAGTACAGGTCCTCTTCCCGGTCGATCTTCACCCGTATCTCAAACATATGGTATCCCTCCCAATGGCTAGGTATGCAAAATGCGCGCTCTTGCACTTTGGGCTTATTTTCCATTATAATAAGGCCATAACACGAAGGAGGTGTTATCATGCCCCGATTCACCGAAGAATTTCTGGCCGACCGGTCCTTTTCCCAGCGGGCCCTGGCCTTCAACGAGCAGCTGCCCATCGGCGGCCCGTCCGGCACCCGCCTTGGCATCCCCGGCGAGGCCGTGCCTCCGGCGGTGCGTATTTTGCCCAACGGGGACGCGCTCATCCAAATATACGCCCCCACGGCCCATGAGGTCCAGGTACGCCTGCCCGACAGCACCCTGGCGTTGGAAAAGCACGCCGACGGCTTCTGGCGGGGCACGGCGCCCTATACCACGCCGGGGTTCAAGCAGTTTTTCCTGCTGGTGGACGGGGTAGAGACCCTCTCGCCCATGGCCCCCGTGGGCTTTGGCTATTCCAGGCCCTGCAACTACATCGACTTTCCGGAGGAAGACGGCGACTTTTATCTCCTGCAGGACGTGCCCCACGGCTCCGTGGTCCGGGACGTGTACTTTTCCCATGTCACCGGCGCGTGGGAGTCCTGCCTGGTCTACCTGCCCCCGGACTACCTGCGCTCGAATGAGCGCTACCCCGTTTTGTATCTCCAGCACGGCCACGGGGAGAACGAGACATGCTGGGTCTATCAGGGCAAGGTACACTTCATCATGGACAACCTGCTGGCCGCCGGCAAGGCCGTGCCATGTCTCATCGTCATGAACAACGGCATGGTCCACACCCGCACGCCGGATGGCGCGCCCTGCATGGACGCGGAGCTGCTGCCCAGGCTGCTGGCGGAGGACTGTATTCCCTTCATCGAGGGCCGGTATCGGGTGAAGACGGACCGGCTAAACCGGGCGATGGCGGGGCTTTCCATGGGCTCTATGCAGACCTCTATGACCGTCATGACCAGGGCGGAGCTGTTCGCCTGGGCGGGGATATTCAGCGGCTTTTTGCGGGCGCTGCCCGGTCTGGGAACCGACGACAGCCATCTGCTGGCCCTGGACGAGCCCGATTTTGCCGGCCGGTACAAGCTCTTCTGGCGGGCCATCGGCCAGGATGACCCGTTCATGTCCTTTTTCCAGCGGGACAGCGAGCTTCTGGCGGAAAAGGGACTGGACCCGGCCCGTTGGCAAGCCCACCGGGAGGTATTCTATCCCGGCGCTCACGAGTGGCAGGTCTGGCGCAAATGCGCCCGGGACTTCCTGCCTCTGCTGTTCCGGTAACTCAGCCGTCGGTCTTCACCCGCAGCATGTTCCAGGACAGGGGCGGAAGCTGGGCCTCAAGATGCCCGTCCTTTAACGCCGCGCCGGACATGACCCGGGGCTTCAGCGCCTCCTGACCGGGACCGTTCACCGCCTCCACCGGGCCGTACATAGCCAGGTGCTCCGCCGTTAAACCTCCGCCGAAGGCCGCCAGATCGCAGGCCAGCAGCATGGGATCGTCCAAAGAGCGGTTCACGGCAAACACGTCCAGCTCCTTTGTGTCCTCGTGCCAGACGCAGGCGCTTTCCAGATAAGGCACGTCCGTGAAATTTTTGCTGTCGTATTTGGGACTGTCCGCCACGGCGCGCAGCACCGTGCCCCGGCCGTAGAGGCTGCCGTGCAGGAAGGGCCAGAAGATGCTCTGCCGCCAGACCGGGCCGCCGTTGGGCTCGGTCATGATGGGGGCTATCACGTTCACCAGCTGGGCAAGACATGCCATCTTCACCCGGTCCGCGTGGTTCAAAAGCGTGATGAGCATGGTGCCGAACACCGCCGCGTCCGCCATGGTGTACCGCTCCTCCAAAAGGGGCGGGGCGAACTGCCAGGGCTGGATGTGCTGCTCCTGGTCCATGGTCTTGTACCACACGTTCCACTCGTCGAAGGAGAGCATCATCCGCTTTTTGGACCGCTTTTTCGCCTGGACGAAATCGCAGGCGGCCACGGCGTCGGTGATGAACTTGTCCGTGGTCAGGCTCTGGGCCAGAAAGTCCCCCATGTCGCCGGTGCTGTTGCCCAGATACTGGTGCAGGGACAGGAAGTCCACGTCCTCATAGGCGTGTTCCAGCACCGTGGCCTCCCACTGGGGGAAGGTGGGCATGTAGGGGTTGGAGCTTCCGGCGGCGGTGAGCCGGATAGACGGGTCCAGCTTGCGCATGGCCCTGGCGGTCTCCGCCGCCAGACGGCCGTATTCCTCCGCCGTCTTGTGCCCCGTCTGCCAGGGACCGTCCATCTCGTTGCCCAGGCACCAGTATTTTATGCCGTGGGGCTTTTTCACCCCGTGGGCGACGCGCATGTCGCTGAAATAGGTCCCATTGGGCAGGTTGCAGTATTCCAGCAGGTCGCATGCCTCCTGCACGCCCCGAGTGCCCAGGTTCACCGTCATCATCAGCTCCGCGTCCGCGGACTGGCAGAAGCCGGCGAACTCGTTCAGCCCTACCTGGTTGCTCTCCCTGCTCCGCCATGCCCCGTCCGGCCGGACGGGGCGTTTTTCTTTGGGTCCCACGCCGTCCTCCCACCGGTAGCCGGAGGCGAAATTCCCGCCGGGGTAGCGGATGAGGGGCACCTGCAGCGCCTGGATCGCCTCGCGCACGTCGCGCCTAAAACCCTGGCCGTCGGCGGTTTGATGGCCGGGGCAGTAGATACCGTCATAGACTGCCCGGCCCAGGTGTTCGATGAAGGAGCCGAACAGCTCCTTTGGCACGTCCGCCAGCTTGTATGCGGGGTCCAGGTGTATGGTGGCTTTGCCCATGAAAAGCCCTCCTTTTTGTCATCTGCCATGATTTTACACGGCCCGCCGCCGGAATGCAAGAGGGCGGCATTTTGTTTGGCCCGCCCCGCATACGCTGTGGAGGGAGGTGGCATTTCATGACGGATATTCCAGACGCAGCGCTCGCGGGCGACACGCCCGTCGAAAAACCGGCGGAGCAGCCGGGGGACCCCTATCATTTCCGGGTGGGCGACACGCATATCACGCTCTCGTTCGATGAATCGGGCCCCACGTTGGAGGAGGCGGTCACCCGGTATTTCACAGGGCTTAAACAGGGGGTGCTGCCTTGACCCGCCGCGCCCGGACCCCGGCGGCGCAAGCTGTCCTCTGGCGGGTGGGGAAATACATCCGCCTGTCCCGTGAGGACGGCAGCGTTGTCTCCGAATCCGTGGTCAACCAGGACAAGATACTGACCGACGAACTGCCCCGCTTTTTCCCGGACGGCCAATTTGAGGTGGTGGACGCCTACATCGACGACGGCACCAGCGGCACGACGGACATGGAGCGGGAGAGCTTTCAGCGCATGATCGCGGACATCAAGGCCGGGAAGATAAACTGCGTCATCGTCAAAAACCTGTCCCGTGCCTTTCGCAACAGCGCCGACCAGGGCCATTTTCTGGAAGAGTTTCTCCCGCTGTACGGCGTGCGGTTCATATCCCTCTATCAGCCCGCCATAGACACATACCTGGACGCCGAGGTGGTCCACGGCCTGGAGGTGGGCATCACCGGCTTCATGAACGAGCAGTATGCCTACAAGACCTCCGCCGACATCCGCCGGACATTCAAGCACAAGCGGGAAAAGGGGGAGTTCATCGGCGCGTTCGCCCCTTACGGGTATGAGAAGGATCCCCGCGACAAAAACGTCCTGGTCGTGGACCAGGACGCGGCGCGGGTGGTGCGGGACATCTTCACCTGGTACGTGTCCGGCGGCATGAGCAAGCGGGCCATCGCCCGCAGGCTCAACGAGCTTGGCGTGCCCAACCCCACCGCCTACAAACGCGCCCGCGGTCTGCACTACGAAAACCCAAACGCCGGACAAAACGACGGCCTGTGGTCCATGCCGTCCGTCAGCCGTATCCTGTCCGACCCGGTCTACACCGGCGTCATGCGCCAGGGCCGCCAGCGGGTCATCAGCTACAAGGTCCACAAGCGGACCGCCGTCCCGGAGGACCAGTGGTACGTGGTGGAAAACGCCGTCCCGCCCATCGTGAGCCGCGAGACGTTCCAGGCCGCCGCCCGCCTCAGCCAAAGGGACACCCGCACGCCGGCCGGAAACCGGCAGGTCTACCTGTTCGCGGGACTGGTGCGCTGCGCCGGGTGCCAAAAGGGCATGTACCGCCACACCTCCCGCCAACGGGTATATTATAAATGCCGGACCCACGCGGAAAAGGGTCCGGCCTTTTGCTCCACCCACACGATCCGGGCGGACGCGCTGGAGGCGGCGGTACTGGCGACCGTCCGGGCGCTGCTGGCGCTGCTGGACGATCCGGCGGGCATGGCCCAAAAGATAGACGCCGCCCCGGTGCTCACGGCGGAGGCCCAGCGGCTGGACGGGGCCATAAAACAGCGGGCCCGGGAGCTGGAGCGGACCGCGGCCCTGGCGGACGGGCTCTATATGGACTGGAAAAACGGCGATATCGACCGGGACCAGTACCGCCGGATGAAGGCCAAATGCGACGGGCAGCGCGAACAGCTTCGCCAGGCGATCGCCCGTATCCAGGCGGAGCGGGCAGCTCTCTCGCCGGACGCTGCGGACCCATACCTGGCCGCCTTCCTGCAAACCGGGAACATCCCGTCGCTGTCCCGTGGTCTGCTCACGGCGCTGGTCGATACCATCTACGTCCACGAAAACGGGGCCCTGGATATTTCCTTCCGCTTCCAGGACCCCTTTCACTCCCTCGCCGGTGGTGCCGGCGAATAAACGACTCACGCGGACAAGTGTTTGCCCAACAAGCTTTAGCCTTTATTGTGTGTTGTGTAGCTGACAAATTCACCCGGCGACATGATCTGTGGGTGCTTGATCCCGGATTCGAGGAAGTCTTTGTCACCCGTGACAAGAATATCCGCCTTGGCTTCTATGGCAGCGCGCAATATGGGGCGGTCTTTTATATCTCTGATCTTTTCCTCTGCGTCCGTTGCTTTAACAGGGACAGGAACAAGTTCCAGCGTCATGAGCGCGACCGAAAGAAAGGCATCCAACGCGGCCTTTTTTATGGGGGAACTTTTTGTTGAATATCCGTTTCATCTCATCTACATTCTGCTCACATATCATCCCGTGATACGGATATACTGCCGCTTTCATATAGGCGCGGCATGGAACGCTGTTCGGAAACAGCGCCGCAGAAATGAGGACATTGGAATCTATCAGCACCCGTATCGGTCAGTCCTCGTCCCGCATTTCCTTAATAAGAGCCATGACATCATCATCCGAAGCGATCCCGGCCTGCTCCGCTTCTCCGGCCATCTCCTGCTGAAGTACCTGTATAGCGTAGACGGCAGAATTGACGATACGGACGGTATTGCCCTCAACGATGAAAGAGACACGATCCCCGTTTGAGACGCCCAACACCCTCCGAACATCCTTCGGGATCGTGACCTGCCCCTTTGCCATGACCTTTGCATTGTCAACAAAAGCATTCGCATTCATAGCATTGCACCTCCTTGTGTATGGAAAGCAGGGAATTTCCTACTCCTATTATACGCAACGGTAAGGCGATATGCAACAGCAATTTTTGGAAAACAGGCTCGACGCCGCCCTGCGCTCACCATTATACGTGGTGCATAAACCCCTGCACCCACCGGTCCCATTGGCCCCACCGGCCCGACGGGTCCCACTGGACCCACCGGTGCGACTGGCCCTGCCGGTGCTGTTGGTGCTACCGGTGCGGCTGGCATCGCTGGTGCGATAGGCCCCACCGGCCCGACGGGTCCCACCGGTCCCACCGGTGCGACGGGCCCTGCCGGCGCTGTCGGCGCCACTGGCGCTGCGGGTGCGGAAGGTCCCACTGGTCCTACCGGCCCAACCGGTCCCACCGGTGCGACTGGCCCTGCCGGTGCTGTTGGTGCTACCGGTGCGGCTGGCGTCGCCGGTGCCACGGGCGCAACCGGACCCACTGGTCCCACCGGTCCCACTGGTCCCACTGGTCCCACCGGTCCCACTGGACCCGCCGGTGCGACGGGCCCTGCCGGCGCTGTCGGCGCCACTGGCGCTGCGGGTGCGGAAGGTCCCACTGGCCCTACCGGTCCTACCGGTCCTACCGGTCCCACCGGTCCCACCGGTGCGACGGGCCCTGCCGGTGCTGTTGGTGCTACCGGTGCGGCTGGCGCTACAGGCGCAACCGGACCCACTGGCCCTACCGGCCCCACGGGTGCGACCGGTCCTGCCGGCCCTGCCGTGACCCCGGCGGCCGCTGTGACGGACATCGCCACGCCGGCCACGGCCACCACGGAGGAAGTAGCCACCACGGTCAACACCCTGCTGGCCAATCTGCGTGCTGCCGGCCTGCTGGCCACGTGACCGATGACAAAGTAAGTCCGCCGCGTTTGCGGCGGACTTCTTGCGCTTGAAATGGAAAGGAGAAGAAACTATGACCAACGCGGAGAAAGTGATCGCCATCGCCCTGGGGGAGGTGGGCTACCGGGAAAAGGCCTCCAACGCCAGCCTGGACCTGGCCACCGCCAACGCGGGCACGGCCAACTGGACGAAATACGCCCGGGACCTGTACGAGGCCGGGTATTATAACTTCAACAAGAACGGCTACGAGTGGTGCGACGTGTTCGTGGACTGGTGCTTTTTCAAGGCCTTCGGCAAGACCGAGGGCCAGCTGATGCAGGCCCAGACCGGCCCGCTGGGGGCGGCATGCCCCTACTCGGCGGGGTATTACAAGGCCCAGGGCCGCTACGACCAGACGCCACGGGTGGGGGACCAGGTGTTCTTCCAGGAAAACGGCGCGCTGGTGCACACCGGCATCGTCACGGCGGTGGGGCCGGCCACCATCACCACGGTGGAGGGCAACAAAAACAACGCCGTTTCCAAGCAGAACCGGAACCGCTCGGACAGCTACATCGCCGGGTACGGCCACCCGGCCTATGACGGCGCAGCGCCCACGCCTGCGCCTGCGCCGGAGGACCCGGTGAAGGCATGGCAGACCTGGCTGGGCGTGACGGCGGACGGCGCGTACGGTTCCGCCACCCGGACAGCGGCCCTGACGCGCATGCTGCTTGGTCTGGCGGCCAAATACCCCCTGCGCTCCGGTGCGACCGGCGACGGGGTGAAGACGCTCCAGGGGCGGCTGTACAGCCTGGGCTACGACCCCAAGGGTCTGGACGGGGAATATGGCCCCGGCACCGTGGCGGCAGTCCGGGCCTATCAGGAAAAGACCCCTGGCCTCACCGCCGACGGCGAAGCCGGCCCCGCCACCCTGGCTGCATTGTTCGCCATTTGAGAACAAAAATGTACCGGGCCGGGTATCGTTCCGATACCCGGCCCGGTGGCACACCAGAGGATTCCATATCCGAACCCGACTCCTGTTCCGCCAGGGCCGCGCTTGCCTCTTCAAACGTTATCGTCTC
>CANQKA010000081.1 GCA_947624395.1 uncultured Oscillospiraceae bacterium | reverse complement strand
AGCGGCGAAAAAAGTCGGATGATTTTTCCCGGCGGCGTGTACGTCGGGAAAAATTCTTCTCGGCCCGCGCAGTGTGCGAGCGGAGCGAGTGCGCGTATGCGGGCCGCATCCCCTCTCGATAGAAAGACGCGAAGCGTCTTTCTATCGACTCAACACCACTCTTTGTAGCCCTTGTCGCTGTCCTCTTTTTTGCCCTCGGGCTTGACGTAGGACACCACCACCCGGCGGTTGGGCTCCGTGCCGATGGAGCTGGTGGTGACGCCCTCATAGTCCTGCAATGCGGCGTGGATCACATGCCGCTCATAGGAATTCATGGGCTCCAGCGCCATACTGCGCTTATACTTGATGGCCTTTTCCGCCATCTTCTCCGCCAGGTGGACCAGGGAATCCTCCCGCTTGGAGCGGTAATTTTCCGCGTCCACGTTGATGTGGCCGTGGCGGTCGCTGCCCCGGTTCACGGCGTAGTTGGTCAGGTACTGGATGGCGTCAAGGGTCTCGCCCCGGCGGCCGATCACCGCGCCGATGTGCTCGCCGCTGAGCTGCACGTCCAGGCCGCCGTTTTCCCGCTGGCTGATGGCGATATCCGCTTGAACGCCCATGTTCGCCAGAAGGCCCTTCAAAAAGGCCTCCGTCTGCTGGGCCTGAGACCCCTCCGGCCTGGTGAACGTAGCCGACGCGGGCTTGACCGGCTCCGGCTTTGCCTCGGGCGCGGGCTTGGGGGCGGGCTTGGCCGCCTCCGGCTTCGGTTCAGGCTTGGCCGCGGGCTTGGGCGCGGGCTTCACAGCCGGTTTCGCCGCGGGCTTGGGCGCTTCATCCGGAGCCTCGTAGCTCAGACGCACCACCGCCTCCACGGCGCCGATGCCAAACACGCCCTTCTTGCCCCGCTCTACGATCTCCACGGACACATCGTCCCGCTCCAGACCCAGCTCTGCCAGGCCCTTTGCAATGGCGTCGTCCGTTGTCTTTCCATGGACTTCTATCGACTTTTGCATTGACACGTTCTTCCTCCGTCAACTCACTCGCTGTCGCCGGCCGGCTGTTCTTCCGCCTCCGGCCCGTCTTCCCCGGCCGCGGGGACCGCCTCGGTCAGCGCGGGCGCCATATCCTCGGCCCGGGTCTCATCGGACGGCTCCGCAGCCGTCTCCGTCTCGTCATACGCCGCGCTCTCCGCCGCGGCGGCCTTTGTCTTTTCCTCGGCCTCGTCCGGGTTGGAGTACCGGTCCGCCACATAGGCCCGGCCCCGGGCATAGCGCCTGTCGCCCACCTGGGAGTCGGGGATATCGTCCTCGCGCAGGCCCTTTTTGGCCAGCTTGGCGGCCCGCGCCTCGGCGGCCTTGCGCTCCACTTCCTTCTGGGCGGCCACGGCGCGCTTGTTCTTCTTGGAGGTGTTCCGGTTCTCCACGGTGGCGCCCTCGGCCTTCAAACGCTCGGTCTCGGCCCGCTTGGCCTCCAATTCCGCCTCTTTGGCCTTCTCCCGCTCGATACGGTCGGCGTCCTCCACGTCAAGCTGCTTGTTGTACACCCGGTTCAGGATCATATCCTGGGCGATGGCGAACACGCTCTGGGCGATCCAGTAGATGCCCATGACGGCGGGCATGGTGAAGCAGATATACAGGCTCATCAGCGGCATGATCAGGTTCATGGTCCGCATCTGCCGCTGGGTATCGGCGGTCTGGGGGCTGGCGGCGTTGGACACCTTCATGGAAAACCAGCTCAAAAGCGCCGACAGCACCGGGATCATGAACAGGCCCAATGCGGGCAGCCACGCCGACGCGCTGGAGAAGTCCCACCGCCAGAACGCAAACGACGGCGTGGAGCTCAGGTCCAGGCCCAGGAACTTATAGCTGAGGGGCTGGAGCTTGTCCGAGATACCGGCGAAGGCGTCGAAGTGCTCGGTGATGAATTTGGACTGGAAGATCTGGTCGTAAAAGGCCGTGCGCCCGGTCTGGGTCTGATAGCCCAGGGCAGCCAGCTTCTGGAAGATGGCGCCGCCGTCGGCCAGCAGGTCCTCCCCCACGCCCATCATGATGGTCAGAGGGTAACGGATGGCCTGGTACAGGGCGATCAGGATGGGGAACGGCAGGAAGCTCCACAGGCACCCGCCCATGGGGTTGACGCCCTCCTCTTTATAGAGCTTGGCCATCTCCATCTGATAGCGCTGCTGGTCGTTGCCGTATTTCTTCTCCAGCTCCTTCAGCCGGGGCGTCATGCGGCTCATGCGCATCATGCTCTTTTTGCTCTTGAGCTGGAACGGCAGCATGATGAGCTTCACCACCAGGGCGAACAGGATCACGGCCACGCCGTAGTTGCCCACCAGGTCGTAAAGCCAGAGCATCAGCACGCCAAAGGGCTTTGCGATAGCTTTTAACATATTCTTCTCCTACATGTTACGGTACAGGGTCGTAAAACTCATGTTCACCCCTGTGAAACGGGTGGCACCGGCAAAACCGTTTGAGGGCCAGCCACCCGCCCTTCCACGCGCCGTACCGCTCGATGGCGGTGATGGCGTACTGGCTGCACGTGGGGATGAACCGGCAGTGGGGCTTGGTGTACGGGGAGATGCGCCTCCGATAGAAACGGATACAAGCCAGCAGCAGCCGCTTCACAGCGCCGCCCCCAGCTCTTCGCTCGCGGACAGAAATTCTTTTTCCAGACGCCGGTACTCCGCCGAGGCGGCCCGTGTCCGGGCCACGACCACAAAGTCATAGCCCTTGCGGATGCCCTCTTCGTGCAGGCGGTATATCTCCCGCAGACGGCGGCGCACCAGATTGCGCGTGTGGGCCTTGCCCACCTTGGCGGTCACGGTGATGCCCAGGCGGTTTTCCCGCCCGTTCGTCCTGCGGGCATATACCACCAGGCAGGGCCGCACGGCGCTGACGCCCTTGCGGTAGACCCGCCGGAAATCCCGGTCCTGTTTCAGGGAGGTGGTCGCTCTCACGGTTCCCCGTCCACCGATCTGTGTCTCAGTAGCTCAGCTTCTTGCGGCCCTTTGCGCGGCGGGCGGACAGCACTTTCCGGCCGTTGCGGGTGGACATGCGCTTGCGGAAGCCATGCTCCATCTGGGCGTGGCGCTTCTTGGGCTGATAGGTTCGCAGCATTTTTCGTTTCGTCCTTTCTTTCCAAATTACTCATCGCCGGCCTGACGGCCGCCGTTAGTTGGCTTTTCATGCAGCAACTTGGTTATTATATAAAAAATGTGATGGTATGTCAACCAAAATTTACAGTATCACAGCCGGTGGACGAACCGCCGGCTGTGAAATATTTACCTCGTATGTATCACTTATCTTCGTTCGCCGCGCACTTTCTCGCCAGCACCAGCACCAGCAGCAGCGCCGCCGCGCTTCCGGCCAGCAGGGCCAGCCACAGTCCCGCGTGGCTCGCGTCGCCCGTGGGAGGCGCCGTGTTCGTGGGCGCGGGCGTCAACGTGGGCGCCGCCGTGGGCACAGGCGTCAGCGTGGGCGTCACCGTGGGCTCCGGCGTCAGGGTCGGCGTCGGCGTAGGCTCCGGCGTCAACGTCGGCGTCACCGTGGGCTCCGGCGTCAAGGTCGGCGTGGGGGTGGGCTCGGCCGTAGGCTCCGGCGTGGCAGTGGGTTCGGCCGTCGCAGGGGGCGCCGGCTCCGTGTACGCCAGCGCGTAGATGGAGAACCTGTCCGTCAGGATGGTGACGGTGGCCGGGTCCTCGTCCTGGTCGGCCAGGATGGCGGCCTTCTCGTCGCCCTCATGCAGGCGTATGACGGAGAAGGTGCGGTTCTCGGCCCGCATGGCCTCCGGGATCTGGATGGTCAGTTCCAGGGTCTTGCCCTCGGCCAGCTCCTTGATGGGCGTCATGGTGCCGTCCACCGTCTTGAAAAGCTTCAGGTCCAGATACTGGCCCACGGTACCGACGCCGCTCAGCTCCTTGAGGGCTTCCTCCACCTGGGCCTTCTGCTCGTCGGTGACCGTGGAAGAGGCGTCGTCCATATCCAGCTGCACGGACGCGCTTGCCGCCAGCCGGTCATCCTCCGTCAGCAGCAGCTCCGCCAACACCGTCCCCTCCGGCAGCGTCACGTCCGGCAGGTCCTCGCTGCCTTTCTTGACCTGGCCCTCCACGCTGGGAACGGGCGTAGGCGCTTCCTCAACGGGCGCGGGTGCCGGCTCCGCCGTGGGTACCGCCGTGGGTTCAGCCGTAGGCGCCGCCGTGGGTTCAGCCGTAGGTACCGCCGTAGGTTCCGGCGTAGGCACCGCCGTAGGTTCCGGTGTGGGTACCGCCGTAGGTTCCGGTGTGGGTACCGCCGTCGGTTCCGGCGTGGGCTCAGGCGTCGGCTCCGGCGTGGGTTCGGGCGTAGGCACCGGTGTAGGCTCCGGTGTAGGCTCCGGCGTGGGTTCCGGCGTCGGTTCCGGCGTGGGTTCAGGCGTCGGCTCCGGCGTCGGTTCCGGCGTAGGTTCCGGCGTTGGTTCCGGTGTAGGCTCCGGCGTGGGTTCAGCCGTCGGCTCCGGCGTGGCCGGTATCTCCACCGCCGTCTGCACAGTGGCGGTATAGCCGTTATAATTGGCCGTGACGTTCAGCACCGGCGTGGTCTCCTCCGGGGCCACGGTCAGCGTATGGCCGTCCATATGGGACACGCCGTCCACGGACCAGGCCGCGTACCCGGTCACGTCCGCGCTCACATGCCCGTCCACCGTCGCCATACCGAGCGCGGCGGTATAATCCGCCGTGGTGCCCGCGGTCACCATGCCGCTCTCCGGGCCGGTCAGGTACAGTGTCGCCTCCGACACAGGCTGGACGGAGAACCAGCTCAGGCTGTTCCAATCCGGGCTCGGACCGCCGGTCCAGCCCACCGGCTGGTTGTTATACTCATCGGTGCCGCCCAGGGTCACGCAGTTGTAGCTGCCATCCACGGCAAACTCACCGGTGACGCCCGCCGCGGTCACGACGCCGCCCTTCACCGTGACCTTGCCGGACAGACCCGGCATACCGGTCATGGCGTTGCGGGCCACTTCCACCCGGCCGTCTCCGCCCTGGGACCCGGCCCAGATGGTCAGGCTGCTCTCATCGGCCACGGTGATGCCGACCGCCCGCAGCTTGGCCCCGTCCTTCAGGATCAGGTTGACCTCACCGCTCACCTCGACTGGCGCAGTCAGCGTCAGCCAGGGGTCCGCGCCGTCAACGGGGGCGACGGCATACCACCCTTCCGTCAGCGCCGCGGCGTCGGCCGTGAGCATATTGGCGGTCTCATTTTTTATGGTCTGCTCCGCCGGGTCGAAATAGTCCACGCTCTCCGTGATCCAACCCGGCGCGGGCGCAGCCTCGTCGCCGAACTCCGGCATGGTGTCCGGCTCGGCGGCCGGTTCATCCCAGGTCTCCGGCTCTTCCGCCGGCGGCTCTTCCTCCGCGTAGGCGCACACGCCGGCAAACCCGGCCAGCAGCGCCAGACACAGCAGCAGCGACAGCAGTCTTTTACGCTTCATGTCGATCCCTCCGATCAAAAAACGTATGGGCAAACGCTGGTCCTTTCCAGGTCCACTTTAGCACACCGGAAACAAAAAGTAAATACATATCACAAAATGTTAAACATTAATATGTATTGCATGCGCAAAACCGCCCCGGCGCTTGTCGCGTCAGGGCGGTAAATTAAATCATTATCCCGTTTTACTCCGTCCAGTCGGAGGGCAGATAGGCCGTGGGGTCGGCGGAGATGCCGTCCTCGGTCATGGCGAAGTGCAGGTGGCTGACCTGGTTGACCTCGCCCAAAGCCGTGGCCCCCACGGAGCCCACGGTCTGGCCCATGGTAACATACTCGCCGGGTGACACAGGCGGCTGTGCGGCCAGATTGGCGTACACGCTGTGCACGCCGTTTTCGTGGTCGATCTCCACCACCGTGCCCAGCAGGTCGTCGTTGCGCACGCCTACCACCAGCCCGCCGGCCACGGCCGCCACCGGCGTGCCCTGCTCACAGGCCAGGTCTACCCCGTCGTGGGTGCGCCAGTCGGCCATGGTGCTGTCATAGAGAAGCTGCTGGATGGAATAGGGCCGCGCCACATCGCCCTGCACGGGCCAGACATAGCGCACCGTGCCGTCCGCGGCGGTCTGCTGCGCCTCAGGCTCCGCCGCTGTTTCTACCGCCGGGTCCGGCTCTGTTCCGGCCGTGGTCTCGGCCTCGGCGTCGCCGGCGTCACCGGCCTCGCCCATATCCATGGACTCGTCCTCCGTCATGGGCTGTTCGTCCTCGGCCATCACGTCCACATCCTGCTCCGGTTCTGTGATATTCCCGGCCGGGAGCATGGTCACATAGGCTCCGGACACATCCACAACGTCTTCCGCTGTCTCGTTTTCTACATTAGTCCCCGCGTTGGTGAGCATGATCCACGCGGATATGCCGATCACCGCCGCACACAGGAGGAGGACTATGTAGAAGCCCTTACCCCCCAGGGACCCGGCTCTGGCGCCGGACCCTTGTTTGTTTTCCATTTGTTTTGACCCTCCAAAAGAAATTGGTGTTTCCGAAGGCTATTGTTGCCCCGGAAACACCAATTTATACAGGGTCAGGAACTTTTGCGTATGTTTGCCTTTTTTGCCCGCTCAGCCGCAGATGAGGCACGCGCCGGTCATCTCGGCGGGTTTTTCCAGGCCCATGATATGCAGCATGGTGGGCGCGATATCCGCCAGACGGCCTTCTTTGAGCTTCACGTCCCCCGCGCCGCAGACGATGAAGGGCACGGGATTGGTCGTGTGGGCCGTATGGGGCGTACCGTCCTCGGCCCGCATCTTGTCCGCGTTGCCGTGGTCGGCGGTGACGAGCAGCACGCCGCCCATCTTCTGCACGGCGTCCCAGACCTTGCCCACGCATGTATCCACGGTCTCCACGGCCTTCACCGCCGCCTCCATGACGCCGGTGTGGCCCACCATGTCGCAGTTGGCCAGGTTCATGATCACCGTGTCGTAGGCCCCGGACTCGATGCGCTCCACAGCCTTGGCGGTGACCTCCTCCGCGCTCATCTGGGGGATCAGGTCATAGGTGGGGAACTGCTTGGGCGACGGGACCAGCACCCGGTCCTCGCCGGGGTAGGTCCGCTCCACGCCGCCGTTGAAGAAGAACGTCACATGGGCGTACTTCTCCGTCTCCGCAATGCGAAGCTGCTTCATACCGGCGCGGCTGACGATCTCGCCGAACGTGTCCTCCAGGACCACCGGCGGGAACGCGATGGGCAGCTCGGTCATGGCCTCGTCGTACTGGGCGGTGCAGACGTAATGCAGTTCAAAATGCCCCTTGGGCAGCTTGAAACCGTCGAAGTCGGGCTTCATCAGCGCCCAGGTCATCTCCCTGGCCCTGTCGGGCCGGAAGTTGGCGAAGATCGCGCTGTCCCCGGCGCCGATCATGCCGTCCTTGTCGCAGACGATTGGCTCCACGAACTCGTCCGTGACGCCGTTTGCGTAGCTGTCCGCCACGGCCTTCACGGCGTCGGGCTCCTGCACGCCCTCGCCGCAGACGATGGCCCGGTAGCCCTTCTCCACGCGCTCCCAGCGCTTGTCCCGGTCCATGCCCCAGAAGCGGCCCTGGACCGTGGCGATCTTGCCGTAGCCTATCTCTTTGCAGTGGCCGGCCAATTGCTGCACATACCCCTGCCCGGAGGAAGGCGGCACGTCCCGGCCGTCCAGGAAGCAGTGGACGTAGCACTGCTTCACGCCCCGCTTTTTCGCCATATCCACCAGCGCGAAGATATGCTTGATATGGCTGTGTACGCCGCCGTCGGACAAAAGGCCCATCACGTGGACCGGATGGCCGGTTTTCGCGGCCTGGTCCATGGCGTGGCCGTAGGCGGGATTTTCAAAGAAGCTGCCGTCGTCCACGGCGCGGCTTATGCGGGGCAGGGGCTGGAACACCACCCGGCCCGCGCCGATGTTGGTGTGGCCCACCTCGGAGTTGCCTATCTGACCGGCGGGCAGGCCCACGTCCTCGCCGCTGGCCTGTAATTGGGTGTTGGGATAGTTGGCGAAAAGCCCGTCCAGCACGGGGGTGTCAGCCACGGACACGGCGTTCCACGGACCGGGCTCGGCCAGGCCGAACCCGTCCATGATGAGCAACACGGTGGGTTTCTTATCCTTCATTGGCCGCACCGATGATGTCCGCGAACTCGACCTTCAGGCTGGCCCCGCCGATGAGGCCGCCGTCGATGTCGGGCTTGGCCAGCAGCTCGGCGGCGTTCTTGCCGTTCATGCTGCCGCCGTACAGGATCTGCACGCCCTTGGCCAGCTCCTGGCCGTACAGGTCGGCCAGGACCTTGCGGATGTGGCCGCAGACCTCCTCGGCCTGGTCCGCCGTGGCGGTCCGGCCGGTGCCGATGGCCCAGATGGGCTCATAGGCTATCACGACCTTCTTCATGTCCTCGGCGGAGATGTCCGCCAGGCCGCCCTTGATCTGGCTCTCCACGAAGCTCAGGGTCACGCCCGCGTCCCGCTGCTCCAGGCTCTCGCCGCAGCACATGATGGGGGTGATGCCCGCGCCCAGCAGGG
>CANQKA010000080.1 GCA_947624395.1 uncultured Oscillospiraceae bacterium | reverse complement strand
GCCATCAACGCCGGGTGCGACATGTTCCTGTTCTTCAACGACCCGGACGAGGACTTCCAGACCATGCTGGACGCCTATAAGAGCGGCGTCATCAGCGAGGCGCGCATGACCGAGGCGTTGACCCGTATCCTGGCCCTGAAAGCCCACATGGGCCTGCACAAAAAGGCCAAAGATGAACTGGTCCCCGACCCCGAGGCGCTGAGCGCCGTGCTGGCCAAGCCCGGCTATAAGACGACCGCCCAGGCCATCAGCCGGGAGGCGTTGACCCTGGTGAAGTACAAGGACCAGGGCGTGCTGCCCCTGGACCCCAAGAAGACCAAGCGGGTCATGATCGTGTACGTCAAAGGCGCGGACGGACCCATGTCGGCGCTGATGGCGATGGCTATGGGCGGCGGCGGTAAGCGCAAGACCCCCGCCGAGGACCTGCGGGACAGGCTCATGGAAAAGGGCTTTGACGCCTTCATCTACGAAAGCCCCCTGGACAAGATCAAAAAGCAGATCGCCGCCGGCGAGGCCCCCAGCCTGAACCTGTACTTCGCCGGGAAGAACGCCATCGCGGACTTTGTGTCCCAGATGGACCTGGTGATAACCCTTTGCGACGTGGGCAGCGGCCATCCCGCCTTCGGCCTTTCCAAGGGCGGCGGCGAGATACCCTGGTATGTGTTCGAGGTCCCCGTGGTGGCCATCAGCGTGAACCTGCCCACCATGCTGGCGGACATCCCCGCCGTGCGGACCTACATCAACGCCTACGACTCCAAGCCCTACACCATGGACGCGCTGGTGGACGCCCTTATGACCGGCCCCGAGGCATTTCACGGCAAGGACCCCATCGACAGCTTCTGCGGCCTGTGGGACACGAAAATCTGAGAAATCAACAAACAGGAGGAATAACCCATGGAAATGACATTACGTTGGTACGGGTCGAAATTTGACACTGTTACCTTGCAGCAGATCCGCCAAATACCCGGCGTGACCGGGGTCATCACCACATTGTACGACACCCAGCCCGGTGAGCTTTGGAGCCAGGAGCGCATTCACGCCCTCAAAGAGGAAGTGGCGGCCTCCGGGCTGCACATCGCCGGCATCGAGTCCGTCAATATCCACGACGACATCAAGACCGGCCTGGGCAAGCGGGACGAGTACATCGAAAATTACATCAAGACGCTGGAAAATCTGGGCAAAGAAGACATCCACATGGTGTGCTACAACTTCATGCCCGTGTTCGACTGGACCCGCACGGAATTGGCCCGTGTGCTGCCGGACGGGTCCACGGCTCTGGCCTACACCCAGGAGGCTGTGGACGCCCTGAACCCCGAGGAGATGTTCAGCTCCATCGCCGGGGACATGAACGGCACCGTCATGCCCGGTTGGGAGCCGGAGCGGATGGCAAAGGTGAAGGAGCTGTTCGCGCTCTATAAAGACGTGGACGACGAGAAGCTGTTCGCGAATTTGAAGTACTTCCTGGAAGCCATCATGCCGGTGTGCAACAAGTACGACATCAACATGGCCATCCACCCGGATGACCCGGCATGGAGCGTGTTCGGGCTGCCGAGGATCATCATCAACGAGGAAAATATTCTGCGGATGATGAAGATGGTGGACGACCCCCACAACGGCGTCACCTTCTGCTCCGGCTCTTACGGTACCAACCTCAAAAACGACCTGCCCCACATGATACGCTCCCTCAAGGGCCGTATCCACTTCGCCCACGTGCGGAACCTGAAGTTCCACTCTCCCACCAACTTCGAGGAGGCGCCGCACCCCTCCGCCTGCGGGACGTTCGACATGTACGAGATCGTGAAGGCCCTGTATGATATTGGCTTCACCGGCCCCATCCGTCCGGACCATGGGCGCAGCATTTGGGGAGAAGTCGCTATGCCCGGTTATGGTCTTTATGACCGGGCCCTTGGCGCCACGTACATCGAGGGCCTGTGGGAGGCCATCGAGAAAGGAGCGACCCGGAAATGAGACTGACTGCTGAAAGCCTGAAAAACGAGCGTGCAGCATGGGAGGCCAAGGGCTATCATATCCCCGCATTCGACAGAGCGGACATCGCCCCCAAAACGCTGGAACACCCCTATTGGATACAGTTCGGCGGCGGGAACCTGTTCAAGGCGTTCCAGGCGCGGCTGGCCCAGGAGATGATCGAGAAGGGCGTCATGGACCGTGGCGTTATCGCCGTGAACCGGGAGGGCGAGGGCATGCACCAGCCCAACGACAACTACTCTATCCTGGCAACGCTGAAGTCGGACGGTTCGGTGGACAAGACGGTGATATGCTCCATCGTGACGGACTATCTGCTCACCGCTCCCGGCACGGAGGACTTTGAAAAGTTAAAAGGCCATTTCCAGGCGGACAGTCTGCAAATGGTGACGTTCACCATCACGGAAAAAGGCTACAGTTTGGTGGACGGCGCGGGCAATATCCAGGCCGACATCGCCGCCGACTTTGAGGCGGGCCCGGACAAGGCCAAGAGCTTTCTGGGCCGGGTGTGCGCTCTTCTGTACGCCCGGTATCAGGCGGGCGGCACGCACCTGGCGCTGGTGAGCACCGACAACTGCTCCCACAACGGGGACAAAATTCGCGCCTTCGTCACCGCCTTTGCGGAGAAGTGGGCGGAAAAGGGCCTAGTCGATGCGGGCTTCAAGACCTACGTCGCCGAGAAGGTGTCCTGCCCCTGGACCATGATCGACAAGATCACGCCGCGCCCCGACCCCAGCGTGCAGAAGATGCTGGAGGCGGACGGCGTGGAGGGGCTGGAGATGACCATCACCCCCGCCGGCATCTACATCGCTCCTTACGTGAACAGCGAGGAAACGGAGTATCTGGTGATAGAGAACCTGTTCCCCAATGGCCGTCCGCCGCTGGACAGCGTGGGCGTTATCTTCACAGACCGGGAGACGGTGGACAAGGTGGAGAAGATGAAGGTCTGCACCTGCCTCAATCCTCTGCACACCTGCCTCGCCATTTACGGCTGCCTCTTGGGCTACGAGCGCATTTGCGACGAGATGAAGGACCCGGAGCTGGTGGGGCTCATCAAGACGGTGGGCTACACCGAGGGCCTGCCCGTTGTCGTTGACCCGGGCATTTTGGACCCGAAGCAGTTCATCGACACGGTGATCAATGTCCGGCTGCCCAACCCGTTCATGCCCGACACGCCCCAGCGTATCGCCCTGGACACCAGCCAGAAGATACCCATCCGCTTTGGCAACACCATAAAGGCGTACATGGACGCGCCTGACAAGGACGTGCACGACCTCAAGCTCATCCCGCTGGTACTGGCGGGCTGGCTCCGGTACCTGATGGGTCTGAACGACGAGGGCGAGAGCTTTGAACGCAGCGACGACCCCATGCTGGGGGAGGTCACGCCTTACGTGGCGGGCTTGAAGCTGACGCCGGAGCAGGACGTGGAGAGTGCGGTAGCGCCCATACTGCACAACAAGGTCATCTTCAACGTGGACCTGTACGAGGCGGGCCTGGCCGAGGCGGTGGTTGGGTATCTCAAAGAGCTGACCGCCGGTCCCGGCGCCATCCGCGCCACGCTCAAAAAATACGTCCACTGAACGTATCTGACGACAAGGAGGGAACCAATGCGTCAAGTCATCAACATCAACGAGGGCTGGAAATTCATCCGTCAGGACGCGGGTCTGCCCGAAAAGCTGCCCGCGGACTGGTGCGACGTGGACCTGCCCCACAGCTGGAACGCGGTGGACGGCTGCGACGGCAACGGCAGCTACTACCGGGGCAAGTGCTGGTACGCCCGCACGTTCGCCACGCCCAAACAGCCCCTGGCCGGTGGCCGGGTCTATGTGGAGGTGCTGGCCGCGGGCCAACAGGCCACCGTGTACGTCAACGGCAAGGAAGTCGTCTACCATGAGGGCGGGTACTCCACCTTCCGGGCGGACGTGACCGACCTTTGCAAGGAGGGGGAGGACAACCTGCTGGTGATCGCATGCTCCAACGAGGAAAAGAGCAGCGTCTATCCCCAGTCGGCGGACTTCACCTTCTACGGCGGCCTGTACCGGGGCGTGAACATCATCAGCGTGCCCGACGCCCATTTCGACCTGGAATACTGGGGCGGCCCAGGTCTGGCCGTCACCCCCAAGCCCATGCCCTGCGGCGGCGCGACCTTCGAGCTGAACGCCTGGGTAAAGAATGCCGACGAGAACTTCACGGTCCTGTGGTCCGTGGAGGACGAGGACGGGGTAGAGGTGGCCGCGGCATGCCGTCCGGCTGACAGTCCCGCCGTGACTGTCAGCGTGCCCGACGCGCACCTGTGGAGCATCGACGACCCCTATCTTTACACCGTCACCGCCACCTTGCAGCGGCGCAACGAGGCATACGACGAGATCGCCTGTCGGGCCGGTGTGCGTTCCTTTAGTGTCACGCCGGACGAGGGCTTTATCCTGAACGGCGTGCAGACGCCGCTCCGGGGCGTGAGCCGCCACCAGGACCGGCTCTACAAGGGCAACGCCCTCACCGCCGACGACCACTACGAGGACGCCTGGCTCATCAAGGAGCTGGGGGCCAACACCATCCGCCTGGCCCACTATCAGCACTCCCAGGACTTCTATGACGCCTGCGACGAGCTGGGCTTCATCGTCTGGGCGGAGATCCCCTTCATCAGCGTGTTCAAAACAGACCCCGCCGCCCACCAGAACTGCATCAGCCAGATGCACGAGCTGATCATCCAGAACTACAACCACCCGTCCATCTGCTTCTGGGGCGTGTCCAACGAGATCCTCATCGGCGGCATCAGCGAGAAGCTGGTGGAAAACCACAAGGAGCTCAATGACCTCTGCCACAAGCTGGACCCCACCCGCCTCACCACCATCGCCCACGTGTCCATGACCCCGGTGGAGAGCCCCATGCACCACATCACCGACGTGGAGAGCTACAACCACTACTTCGGCTGGTACGGCGGCAAGATGGAGGACAACGGGCCCTGGCTTGACAACTTCCACAAGGTCCACCCGGATATCTGCCTGGGCATGAGCGAGTACGGCTGCGAGGGCATCATCACCTACCACGGCCCGAATCCCGCCTGCAAGGACTACTCCGAGGAATACCAGGCTCTGTACCACGAGCACATGGCCAAGGTGTTCGACGAGCGGCCCTGGATCTGGTCAAGCCATATCTGGAACATGTTCGACTTCGGGTGCGCGGCCCGGAACGAGGGCGGCGTGGCCGGCCGGAACAACAAGGGCCTGATGACCATGGACCGCAAGACCAAGAAGGACAGCTACTATATCTACAAGGCCTACTGGAATCCCGAGCCCATGGTCCATATCTGCGGCAAGCGGTACGCCCAGCGGGCGGGCCAGACCACCCAGGTAAAGGTCTATTCCAACCAGCCCACCGTGGCGCTGTACCTGGACGGGGAGAAGATCGCCGAGCAGAGCGCCGAAAAAGTGTTCACCTTCGACGTGGCCCTGCACGAGGGCTTCAACACCCTGCTGGCCCAGGCCGGGTCCGTGAAGGACACCGCCACGCTGGAGAAGGTGGAAAAGGAACCGGCCATCTACGTCCTGCCCGAGGTCAACGAGCGGGCCGAGGGCGTGGCCAACTGGTTCAAGATGGTAGGCGATCTGGACCTGACCGCCCCCATGGAATTCCCCGAGGGGTACTACAGCGTCAAGGACACCATGGAGGAGATCTTCACGAGCCCCGAGGCCGGCGAGATCGCCCGCAAGGCGGTGAAGATGGCCACCAACTTCGACGTGGTACCCGGCGAGGGCATGTGGAGCATGATGAAGGGCATGACCCCGGAGGCCATGATGAGCCTTGGCGGCGGCATGCTGCCCGAGGGCTTCCTGGAGAGCCTGAACGCCCAGCTCATCAAGATCAAAAAGGCGTAAAGCGCCGATTGTTTCCTGTTCTGTCCGGCCGTCCCGGGTTGGGCGGCCGGTGGAAATAAACACACATTTTCTTTTGAAGGGAGAACCAAATGAAAGGCGACATCTCTAAGTATCAGGGTGAAAACGGTATCCACCGCGTACCCCTGTGGCGGATCGGCGGCTTCGCGCTGAACAACACCGCCACGAACCTGTACCTGTTCCTGATGAACTACGTGGCCTACTATCTGGTGGGCTTCGTGGGCGTGCTCATGGTGACGGCGTCCAGCTTCTCCATGTTCATGCGCATTTGGGACGGCGTGACCGACCCGTTCATCGGCTTCGTGGTCGATAAGACCAACGGCAAGTTCGGCAAGAACCGCCCGTTCATGGTCATCGGCAACGCCATACTGCTGGTCACCAGCTTCGTGCTGTTCCATGTGACCCACAAGCTGCCGGAGAACACCGCGGTCCGCTTCGGCTTCTTCATCGTGGTCGCGGCTGTGTACTATGTGGGCTACACCTTCCAGTGCGTGGTCACCAAGTCCGCCCAGACCTGCCTGACCAACGACCCCAAGCAGCGGCCTCTGTTCACCTGCTTTGACGCCGTGTACAACACCGCTCTGTTCAGCGGCTTTGCCATTATCGGCGCCAAGCTGTCCACCGCCGCCGGCGGGTACGGCACGGTGGAGTTCTTCCACAACATGTGGGTGATCGTGGCCATCGCCTCCGCCTGCTGCACGGCCATCGCCGTTATCTCCATCGCCCCCAAGGACCGCTCCGAGTTCTTCGGCACCGGCAAGCCTGTCAAGCTGGGCCTGAAGGATTACTGGGACACCCTCAAGAACAACCGGGCCATCCAGATGCTGGTCATCTCCGCTTCCTCCGACAAGCTGGCCAGCTCCGCCAAGACCAGCGTGGTGACCACCATCATGTTCGCCATCGTGGCCGGCGAGAACGCCCTGAGCGGCATTTTGACCGGCATGACCTCTATCCCCGTGATGATCCTGTCCGTGCTGTGCATCGGCACCCTGGCCACCCGTCTGGGCCAGCGCAAGGCCATGCTGATAGGCTCCATCGGCGGCATCATCTTCAACGGCCTGCTGGCGGTGCTGTGGCTGTTCGGCAACCCGGCCAGCATGAACAACGGCGCCGGCGGCCTCCACTGGGGCTTCTTCGCCGTGGCCCACATCGTCCTGACCATCATCACCGGCGGCTTCCAGGGCGTGTCCGGCAACATCGTTATCCCCATGACCGCCGACTGCGCCGACTACGAGGTCTACCGCACCGGCCGTTACGTGCCCGGCATGATGGGCACGCTGTTCTCCTTCGTGGACAAGATCATTTCCTCCCTGGCTCCCATGATCGCCGGCCTGATGCTGGCGGGCATCGGCTTTGTGGACACGGTCCCCGACATCTCCACGCCTTACAGCACCTCCCTGCACTATGTGGGCGTGTTCCTGACCTACGGCATCGTGATCATCGGGCTGCTGTTCAACCTGGTGGCCCTGAAGTTCTATCCGCTGACCAAGGAGAAGATGGAGGAGATCCAGGAGAAGATCGCCGCCATCAAGGCCGGCGCCGCCCAGTAAATTTTCGCTTTCCGGCAGCAATAACAGGAGCGTGACATGAGCAAAGAACAGGACCCCAAAAAACAGCGCGTGAGCTTCGCGGAGTACTACGCCCTTCAGCAGGAGCTGGAGGAGACAAAGCGCCAGTACGGCGTGGAGGACGAGCCAAAAAAAGAAGGCCGCCTCTCCCGCGCCATCAGCCGGTTTTTTGACCGGCGGGAGGCACGGGAAAAGCACCTGGTCAGCAAGAAGAAGTATATGCTTCTCATGCTGCTTGGCATCGTAGGCGCTCACCGGTTCTACGCCAAGCATTACGGCGTGGCGGTGTTCTATCTGCTCACCTGCTGGTGCGGGGTGTCCGTGGCCATGACCATCATCGACGCGATGGCCGCCATCCCTATGCCGCCGGACGAAAACGGCAACATACTTCTATAAAAACGGCCCCTCCGGTCCAAACCGGAGGGGCTGTGCTTTGTTCAATATTCAAATCACGTAATCGTTACCGGCGGCGGCGTTGGCCCGGTCCAGGATGTCCTGCAGGGTGATGTTGCCCAGATACTCGGTGACGACCTTATATAGCCCCGCCCACATGTCCAGCGTGGCGCAGGAGCCGCAGCGCTCGCAGGTGTTCACGTCCGTGTCCAGACACTCCACCGGGGCAAGACTGCCCTCCACCAGCTCCAATATCTCGCCCACGTTATAGTCCTTGGGCTCGCGGGCCAGACAATAGCCCCCCTGGGGGCCGCGGACGCCCTTGACCAGCCTTGCCTTGCTCAGCTGGGTCACGATCTGCTCCAGGTACTTCTGGCTCACGCCCTGGCGGGCGGCCACGTCCTTGAGCGTCACCAGCCCGTCGCCGCTGTGCTGGGCCAGATCGACCATGGTCCGCAGGGCGTATCTGCCTCTGGTGGTTATCTTCATCCCGCCGCCTCCTTAAAAGCTCAAAGCTTTTCCATAGCCGCCTGCACGTCCGCCTCGCAGGAGCGCATGGCCAGAATGGTCTTTTCCATCAGCTGCTCCAAGGGCCAGCCCAGCATGTCCGCGCCCTTTTGGATGACCTCACGGCTGCACCCGGCGGCAAAGCCGGCGGACTTGAACTTCTTCTTGAGGCTCTTGACCTCCATGTCCTGCACGCTCTTCGATGGGCGCATCAGGGCCGCCGCGC
>CANQKA010000079.1 GCA_947624395.1 uncultured Oscillospiraceae bacterium | reverse complement strand
GCCGCAGATCTCCACTTTGCATTGCAACGGACTATCCCCTCTCGTTTCGTCTTGTCAGGCGAAGATAGTGTTGCCAATGCCGGAAGATTTGATGCACGCATAGAAATATCCCCCTGGCCGAAACCAGGGGGATATTCTCGTTGTCGGTTTACGCTTTGACGGATTCGATCAGCGCGTCGGCCAGGTTTTCAAGCTCCGTGGCCTTGCTCTCATTGAGGGAAGAGGCCAGACTCAGCCGCTCGTTCAGCAGCGTCATATTCTTGAGCTGCTCGGTGATGAACGCGCTCATGAGGTCGCCGGACTTGACGGCCCAGGAGCCATTCTCGATGATGGCGAAGGTCCGGTTCTGCAAATTCAGGGCCTTCATGTCCATGAGGAAGTTGTGCATCACCGGATAGATGCCCAGGTTATACGTCACGCTGGCCAGAACGATGTGGCTGTATTTAAACGCCTCGGCGATCAGGTAGCTGACGTGGGTATTGGACACGTCGTACACCGCCACGTTGGTCATGCCCTTCTCGCACAGCTTGGACGCCAGACACTGGGCTGCGGCCTCGGTGTTGCCGTACATGGACGCGTACACGATCAGCACGCCCTTTTCCTCCGGCTCATACCGGCTCCACTTGTCGTACTTGTCGATGAAGTACCCCAGGTCCTTCCGCCACACCGGCCCGTGCAGCGGGCAGATGAACTTGATCTTGTCCAGTATCCCCGCGGCCTTGCCCAGCAGAAGCTGCACGTGGGGGCCGTACTTGCCCACGATGTTGGTGAGATACCGGCGGGCCTCGTCCAGCCAGTCCCTATCGAAGTTGACCTCGTCGGCGAACAGCTTGCCGTCCAGGGCGATAAACGAGCCGAAGGCGTCGGCGGAGAACAGCACCCCGTTGGTGGTGTCAAACGTCACCATGGCCTCGGGCCAGTGGACCATAGGCGCCGCCACGAACGTCACCGTGTGGTCGCCGAAAGAGAAGGTGTCCCCCTCCTTGACGGAGATGAGCTCATGGCTGTCCACGTGGAAGCCGAACTGGCGCATGAGCAGGAACGCCTTGTCGTTGGAGATGATCTTGACCTTGGGCCAGCGCAGCAGCACTTCCTCTATGGTGGCGGCGTGGTCCGGCTCCATGTGGTTTATCAGCAGGTAATCCAGGGGCCTATCGCCCAGCAGGTATTCCATATTCTGCAAGAGCTGGCGGCAGGCGGACCAGTCCACCGTGTCGAACAGGACCGTCTTCTTGTCCAGCAGCAGATAGGCGTTGTAGCTTACGCCCTTGGGGATGGGGTGGATGTTCTCAAACAGGGTCAGGCGGTGGTCGTTTGCGCCCACCCAGTAAAGCTTATCGGTAACTTCTCTTACGCAATGCATAGTCGTCTCTCCTTTCCGTACTCACGCCTGGATGAACTGTTCTTTGCTCTCGCCGCACTCGGGGCAGACCCACCCCTCGGGCAGCTTGTCGAACACCGTGCCGGGGGCCACTTCCGCGTCCGGATCGCCCTTTTCGGGGATATACTCATAGCCGCACCCGCCGCACACGTACCGGGGACCGATGGGCTCGGCCTTAGGCGGCGCGGGCCGCTTGATCTTGACCATAGGCCCGGCAGGCTTCTTCTCGCCGGTGTCCAGGGCTTTGGCAAGCAGCGGCAGTATCTCGTTCACGTCCCCCACGATGCCGTAATCGCAGTTTTTGAAAATGGGCGCGCCGGCGTTCGTATTGATGGCCACGATGGTGCTGGCGTCCTTGATGCCCTTCAAATGCTGGATAGCGCCGGAGATGCCGCAGGCAATATAGAGATTGCCGGTGAACTTCTGGCCAGACATACCCACATACCGGTTCAGGGGCACGTACTTGAGCGTCTCGGCCACGGGACGGCTGGAGCCCACGGCCGCGCCGGCGGCCCTGGCCAGGTCCTCAATGAGCTTCATATTTTCCTTCGGGCCGATGCCCTTACCGGCGGAGACGACCCGCTCGGCCTGGGCGATAGGCGTGTCCATGGGGATGCCCACGGTGAAGTCGTACCCGTCTTTCTTGAGCGCCGCCACCAGCGCGTCCACGCGCTCCTGCGCGTCGCCCTCCCGGAAGATGGTCTTTTTCCGCACGCCGGTGATGGGCGCGGGCTTTTTCGGAGCGCTGCCACCGCCGCCGGCACTCTTAGGGGCCTTGCCCAAAATGGCGGAGGAAATGACCACCCGCTGAATTTCGTTGGTGCCCTCGTAGATGGTGGTGATCTTGGCGTCGCGGTAGGCCCGCTCTACCTCCATGCCCTTCATGAAGCCCGCGCCGCCGTGAATTTGCAGCGCGTCGTTGGTGACCTGCAGGGCGATGTCGGAGGCGTACATCTTTGCCATCGCCGCCTCCATGGCGTAAGGCTGGTGGTGCTCCTTGAGCTCCGCGGCGGAGTAGACGAGAAACCGGGCGCAGCGCAGCTTGGTCGCCATATCCGCGATCTTGAAGCTCAGCGCCTGCTGGAAAGCGATGGGCTTGCCGAACTGAATGCGCTCCTTGGCGTAAGCCACCGCGTTTTCATAGGCCCCCTGGGCGATGCCCAGGGCCTGGGCCGCGATGCCGATACGGCCGCCGTCCAGCGTCGCCATGGCGATCTTGAAGCCCTGGCCCTCCTTGCCCAGCAGGTTCTCCTTGGGGACTTTTACGTCGTTGAAGATAAGCTCCGCCGTGGTGGACGAGCGGATGCCCATCTTGTCGTAGTGGTCGCCGAAGTCGAAGCCCTTCCAGCCCTTCTCCACGATGAAGGCGCTGATGCCCCTTGTGCCGATGTCCGGCGTGGTGACGGCGAAGACCACGTATGTGTCCGCCTTGGGGGCGTTGGTGATGAAAATTTTTCCGCCGTTCAGGAGATAATAGTCGCCCTTGTCCACGGCGGTGGTCTCGGTGCCGCCGGCGTCGGACCCGGCGTTGGGCTCGGTCAGGCCGAAAGCGCCGATTTTCTCGCCTTTCGCCAGAGGGACCAGATACTTTTTCTTCTGCTCTTCCGTGCCGAAGGCGAAAATGGGATAGCTGCCCAGGGACACGTGGGCCGACAGTATAACGCCCGCGCCGCCGTCCACACGGGCCAGCTCTTCCACGGCGATGGCGTAGCTTTGCACATCCAGCCCCGCGCCGCCGTACTCCTTGGGATAGGGGATGCCCATAAGCCCCATTTCGCCCAGCTTTTTCACGGCCTCGTCGGGAAATTCGTTGGCCTGGTCCAGGGCGAAGGCGATGGGCTTGATCTCCTCCTCCGCGAACTTTCGGATCTTTGCCCGCAAAGCCTCATGGGCCTCGGTCGTCTGATATAACATACGCGTTCCTCCTTTTGTGTGAATGTCCGCCATCCCGGCCCTGGCCGGGACATATGATTAGTATACCGTTTTGTTCAAAATTGTCAATACGCCCCGCCGTGATTTTCCCGAATACGTCATATTATACAAAACGCCCCGCTTCCCAAGGAAAGCGGGGTGCTCGTTCATTTTTTCACCAATAATATGGCTCGCTCTCGGCCAGCACGCCGGATTTATTCGCCGCCCGCTGGCGTACGGTCAGGGCCGCGATCGTCTCCGGCGGCTCGTCCAGCGTCGCCGTCAATGTGTGCTCGTCCACGAACACCGTGTCCAGCTCGTCCTCGTCCACGGTCACCCGGCTCCACTGGGTGAAGTTCTCGCCGCTGACGGTCAGGGTCAGGGTATCGCTGTCCTCCCCGGGGCTCATCCGCACGCCGTCCACCACGATGGGGTAAAGGCCCATGCGCAGGTCCGAGGACGCGTACGGATTGGTCCCGCCGTAGCAGTAAAAGTCCCCGTACAGGGTGTCGTACTCCAAAAGCTGCAAGCCCGCGTCATAATCCGGGCTGCCGGCCATCTTCTGGTGGTACCGGCTCATGATCCCGCCGCTGATGCCCAGGCTCTTGAGCACATACGCGGACAGCTGGAATGCCTCTAAATCCGCGTCATCCAGCGCCAGGTCCATGTTGCTCCAGATCACATATTCCGTCTGGAACAGTCCGCCGTTTTTCAGCTGGTCGGACCCGATGTCGAAGTTGGGCAGGTGGTCGCCGTACAGCACCAGCACCGCCGGCTTGCCCCGCTGTTCCAGCGCGTCCCGCAGTTCGCCGATGAACTGGTCCGTCTCCCGCAGCTGGCTTAAATAATATGCCAGCGCGTTCGCGTCCTCTTCATCGTCGGCCCAGGTGATGTTCAGGTTTTCCGCCTCGGCGCTGTCCACGCCCCGCTGGTACTTGCCGTGGCCCTGGACGGTGATGGTAAAGACGAAATGGGGGTCGTCGGAGCTGTCCAGCGCCTTCAGGATCTCGCCTGTCAATATCTCGTCTTTGGCCCAGCCGATGGGGTTATACTCGATGCCGTTCATGAACTCGATGGACGTATACGTGTCGAAGCCCAGCTGGGAAAAGACCACGTTGCGCATGTAAAACGTACCGGTATTGTTGTGCACGGCGTGGGCCTTGTACCCCAGGTCCTTTAAATCCGTCGCCACCGTCTCGCAGGCTTCCTCCTGCAATATGGTCATGTAGGGATATTCCCCCATGCCGAAGAAATCCAGGCTCATGCCGGAGAGGACCTCGAACTCCGTGTTGGCCGTGCCCGCGCCAATGGACGGCACGGTGAGGAACCCGGAGGGGTAGTCCTCTTTGAGCTGGCGGAACACGGGAATGGGGTCCTCGTCATATTCCACGTCCCCCAGCCGCGCCACATCGAAAAAGCTCTCCAGCTGGACCATCACGATGTCGGGTTTTACCTCCGGCGCGGGTCCTTCCTTCAAGCTCTCCGTCAGCCGCCGCACGTCCGACGGATCGTAAAACTCCGGCTCGCTCACGCCCCGGTCTAAAGCGCCGGTGCAGAAGCAGTACACGAACCCGTACTTATCATAAGCGTCGATGATATTGGAATAGACCTCCCGGCGCTCTTCCCGGCCCTCGCCCAGCAGCGTGGCGCCGTAGCACGCCCCGGCGAGACACGCGCTGGCCAGCACGAATGCCCCGGCCCGTTTATAGTCAGGGGAGCGCTTTTGGCTGTGTATCAGCGCGGACACGATCCACCCCAGGCACGCCAGCAGCACCGCCGCCAGCAGCACGATGAGCCATGCGTCGATGTATATGCCGATGATGGATATGGCCGACGGCAATATGGCCAGGTCCACCGCCTCCAATGGCGTGGACCGGAAGCAGCGCACCACCGCGTTGGCCACGCCCAGCAGCAGCCACAGTCCCGTGAAGAACGGCAGGAAGAAATTCCGCCGCTTGAACAGATGGCTTATCCCCAGGGTGGTCATGATGATGCCCGCGTTGGCCAGAAAACGGACCGGGTGGGCGAACAGGAACGCCCCCCCGTCCAGCAGGGAGTGGCGGCCCAGCATCTCTAACACCAGTTCCAGGACCAGGGCCAGCACCGCCGTGCTCGCATAGGGCCAGCGGGAAAACGCCCGCCGCAGCTTTTCCAGCGCCCGCCGGATGAAGTTCTTAGCTTTGGTCAGGATGCGCAAGCGTTACTCTCCCGCGTTCTCCGCGCCGGTGATATCGGAACCGAAATACTTCTCGGAAAGCTCCGAGAGGGTGCCATCTTCCCGCATGGCGGCGATGGCCTCGTTGATGGCCTCGCGCAGGGAAGCCGTCTCGTCGCCCTTGCGCATGGGGATAGCCACCAGGTTCGCCTCTTCCGTGTAGGCCACGATCTTCAGCTTGGCGTCGGGCTGCTGATTGAGGTAATCCAGCACGGACACCTCCGCGTTCAGCGTGGCGTCCGCACGGCCGGACTCCACCATCTGCATGGTCTCGCCCAGGGAGTCCACGCCCTCGCAGGTGGCGCCGTACTGCTCGGCCAGCTCCATATACGTGCTGCCAATGCTGTTGGAGGTCACCTTGCCGTCCAGGTCCTCAAAGCCCTGGATATCCTCGTTGTCCTCCCGGACCACCAGCGCCGTCCGGATGAACGCGTAGGGGTCGGAGAAGTCGTACTTCTCGCTGCGCTCGTCGGTCACGTCCACGCCGTTTATCACCAGATCGTACCGCTTGGAGTCCATACCGGCGAACAGGCCGTCCCACTCGCCCTCGACGAACTCAGCCTCCACGCCCAGATACTCGGCGATGTACTGGCCCACCTCCACGTCGAAGCCCACCAGCTCGTCGTCCTCGTCGTGGTAGGTCCAGGGGGCCCATGTGCCCTCCATGGCGATGGTCAACACGCCCTTGTCCTGAATTTCCGCCAGCAGGTCGTCCCCGTCCGCGTAGGCCCCCACCATGGAGAGCGCGCCCAGAGCCAGCACCAGCCCCAGCGTCAGCGAAATGATCTTCTTCATCGTTCAATCATCCTTTCTGTCCAGTGAGCGGAGGAAGCTCCGTATCCGCTCGTTTTTTTGTTCCTCAAAAAACACCGCCGCCGGCTCGGACGCCAGCGCCCGGCCGTCCTCCATGAACAGCACCCTGGTAGACACGTTCCGGGCGAAGCGCACCTCGTGGGTGACCACGATCATGGTCATGCCGTCCTCGGCCAATGCCCGTATCACGTCCAGCACCCCGCCGATGAGCTCCGGGTCCAGGGCGGAAGTGGGTTCGTCAAAATATATCACGTCCGGCTCCCCGGCCACCGCCCGGGCGATGGCCACCCGCTGCTGCTGCCCGCCGGACAGCTGGCTGGGGTAGGCGTCCCGCTTGTCGGAAAGCCCCACCCGCTCCAGCGCCGCCAGGGCCCGCTTTTCCGCCTCGGTCTTGGGCATCTTCCGGGCGATGATAAGCCCCTCCGTCACGTTTTGCAGGGCCGTCTTGTTGGAAAAGAGATTGAAGCTCTGGAACACAAACGCCGTGTGCCGCCGGTATGCGGCGATCTCCTTCCGGCTCAGGGTGGGCATATCCATCGTCCGACCCAAAAACGTCATGGTCCCCTCGTCGGCCTTTTCCAGGTAGTTCAGGCACCGCAGCAGCGTGGTCTTGCCCCCGCCGGAGGGTCCCAGCACCGCCAGCACGTCCCCCTTGTCCAGCTCAAGGTCCACGCCCTTCAATATCTCGTGGCCGTCAAAGGCCTTTTTCAGCCCCCGGATCTCAAGCACGGATCACGTTCCCTCCGTTCATAGCGTTCAGCTTTTTCTCCCCCAGCCGCTGCAGCCAGGTTATCACCGTGCAGAACAGCAGGTAAATGAGCGCCACTTCCGCGTACAGCGCCAGGTGCTCGTATGTCCGCCCCGCCACCCGCTGGGTGGTCATGAACATCTCCGTGACGGTGATGTTCGCGGCCAGGGACGTGTCCTTGACCATGCTGATAAGGGAGTTGGACAGGGGCGGGAACGCGGTGCGAAACGCCTGGGGCAGTATTATCCGCCGCATGATCTGTATGTAGCTCAGCCCCACGCAGTACCCCGCCTCCATCTGGCCCTTGGGCACGGACTCGATGGCGGCCCGGACCGTCTCGGCGCAGTAGGCCCCCTCGTTCAGGGCGAACACCGCCACCGCGCATGGGAACGCCGGCAAGGCTATCCCCAGATCCGGCAGACCGAAGTACACCAGATACAGCTGGACCAGCAGCGGCGTGCCCCGGATGAGCCATATGTAAAACCGCACGACCTGCTTTAATCCCTTCACGTCCGCGATCTGGATCATGGCGCAGATCACCGCGATGCCCAGCGCCAGGGCGAAGGAGATCACCGTCAACGGGATCGTCACCAGCAGGCCCTGGCCCAAAATGCGGGGGAAGGACGATATCAGTATGTCAAGTACTCTCTCGCTCAAAGCGTCTTATCACCGGCCATACACAGATTGCGGCCTATTATAACGCACTTCATCAATAAAAGCAACTACCCCGCAGCAACGAAAAAGACGCCTCTTTCGAGGCGTCTTTTTCGCGCTCTGCGTATGCTTACATGCCCTTCTGGGCGTTGACCTTGATGCCGGGGCCCATAGTCGTGGCCGTGACGCAGGTGCGGATATACTGGCCCTTGGCGGACGCAGGCTTGGCCTTGACGATGGCGCCGATCAGCGCGTCGTAGTTCTCCTGCAGCTTTTCCGGGCCGAAGCTCACCTTGCCGATGGGGCAGTGGATGATGTTGGACTTGTCCAGACGGTACTCGATCTTACCGGCCTTGACCTCGTTGATGGCCTGGGTCAGGTTGGGGGTGACGGTGCCGGCCTTGGGGGAGGGCATCAGGCCCTTGGGGCCCAGGACCTTACCGAGGCGGCCCACCATACCCATCATGTCGGGGGTGGCGATGACCACGTCGAAGCCGAACCAGTTCTCGGTCTGGATCTTCTGCACCATATCCTGTCCGCCCACGAAGTCCGCGCCGGCGGCCTTGGCCTCTTCCTCACGCTCGGGCTTGCAGAACACCAGGACGGTGCGGCTCTTGCCGGTGCCGTGGGGCAGGACGATGGCGCCGCGGACCTGCTGGTCGGCGTGACGGCCGTCCACGCCCAGCTTCACGTGCAGCTCGACGGTCTCGTCGAACTTGGCCTTGCTGGTCTTGCACACAAGCTGGAATGCCTCCTGGGGATCGTATACGGTCTGTTTGTCAAAGAGCTTGGCGCTCTCTTTATAATTCTTGCCTCTGAACATTCGTTATTTTCCTCCAAAAAATGTGGTTAAGCGGAAGTTTTCCTCCCACATA
>CANQKA010000078.1 GCA_947624395.1 uncultured Oscillospiraceae bacterium | reverse complement strand
AGATACTTGTCGGAAAGCTGCTTGAAGATGGCGTCGGAGCAGCGCATATCCAGCCGGAAGTCCGCGCTGGCGGCCCACAGGCGGCACAGGTCCGCGCCGTATTTTTTCACCATATCGTCCGGGGACACGCCGTTGCCAAGGCTCTTGTGCATGGCGCGGCCCTCGCCGTCCACGGTCCAGCCGTGGCACAGCACGGCCTTGTAAGGCGCGTCGCCTTTGGTGGCCACGGCGGTGAGCAGGCTGGACTGGAACCAGCCTCTGAACTGGTCGCCGCCTTCCAGATAGAGGTCGGCCGGCCAGGTGCCGGGGGCGTCAAGCTCCATGCTGGCCACGTGGGTGGAGCCGGAGTCGAACCAGCCGTCCAGGGTGTCCGTCTCCTTCTCCGTGACCTTCCCGCCGCAGTGGGGGCAGGTGAACCCGGCGGGCAGAAGCTCCTCCACGGTCATGTCGAACCAGGCGTTGGAGCCCTTCTCGCCGAATATTTTCGACACGGAGGCGATAGTCTCCGGCGTACAGACAGGCTTTCCGCACTCGCCGCAGTAAAACACCGGGATGGGCAGACCCCAGCGGCGCTGGCGGCTGATGCACCAGTCGGCCCGCTCCCGGATCATGCTCTCCATCCGGTCCGCGCCCCACTCGGGATTCCACTGGACCTTCCGGGCGGCGCGAACGGCGTCCTCTTTGAACGCGTCCACGGAGCAGAACCACTGGTCCGTGGCCCGGAAGATGATGGGGTTCTTGCACCGCCAGCAGTGGGGGTAGGAGTGGGTGATGTTCTCGGAAGCCAGAATGGCCCCGCAGGATACCAGGTCCGTGAAGATGGGCTCGTGGGCCTTCAAAACGCTCAGTCCCTCGTATTTGCCTGCGGCGGCGGTGAACCGGCCGGAATCGTCCACGTTCACCACCAGGTCCTTCCCGGCAGGGAGCTGGGGGTACTTCTGGCAGACGAAGAAGTCATCCGCGCCGTAGGCCGGTGCGGTGTGCACGCAGCCGGTGCCGGCGTCCAGCGTCACGTGGTCGCCAAGTATGACCAGACTCGTCTGGTCGAACAGGGGGTGTTTGGCGGTCATGAGCTCCAGGTCCGCGCCCTTGAAAGTCGCCAGGACCTCATTGACCTCCAGTCCGGCCTTTTGCAGCACGGCCGGGGCCAGCTCTTTCGCTATGATATAGACCTCGCCATTGGAAGCGCGGGTCATGGTGTAATCATAAGCGGGATTCAGGCAAATCGCCAGGTTGCCCGGAATGGTCCAGGTGGTGGTGGTCCATATGACGAAGTACACGTTGTCCAGCGGCTCGATGGCGCTCAGCTTGCCCAGGTCGTCCTGGACCCGGAACTTCACGAAAATGGTGGTCACCGGGTCCTCGGCGTACTCGATCTCCGCCTCGGCCAGGGCCGTCTCGTCCTTGGGGCACCAGTACACGGGCTTTTTGCCCTTGTAGATGTAGCCCTTTTCGTACATCCGGCCGAAGACCTTGACTTCCTCCGCCTCGAACTTGGGGTCCATGGTCCTGTAGGGCCTGTCCCAGTCGCCCAGCACGCCCAGGCGCTTGAACCCCTGGCGCTGCACGTCCAGATAGTGCTCGGCGTAGGCGTGGCAGGCGTTGCGGAACTCGGGGATGCTCATGGCCTTGCGGTTGAGCTTCTGCTCCTTGATGATGGCCGACTCGATGGGCATGCCGTGGTTGTCCCAGCCGGGGGTGTAAGGGACCTGGTAGCCGGTCATGGACTTGTACCGGTTGATGAAGTCCTTCAGGCACTTATTGAGGGCGGTGCCCATGTGCAGGCTGCCATTGGAAAAGGGAGGGCCGTCGTGCAGGATAAACCGGGGCTTGCCCTCGTTGCGCTTGAGCATCTCGTGGTAAAGGTCCATGTCCTCCCAGCTCTGCAGCATATCCGGCTCCCGCTTGGGAAGGCCGGCCCGCATGGGGAAATCTGTTTTCGGAAGGTTGACGGTGGCGTTGTAATCGGTGGGCATATGTGTACTCTCCAACAGTGAATTTTGTTTGCAATATAGTTTGCAAGGGCGGAGCTTTTTGAACTCCGCCCTGATGGGTCTCAAAGATCAGATGTCGTCGTCGAAGCTGAAGTCGTCAAAGCTGCGCTTTTTCTTCCGCAGCAAACCGTGGCCGCCGGTGGGGTAGAGGCGGGTGGGCTCGTCCTGCTCGGGGGATTCCTCCTCGGGCTCCGGCGAGACCACCGGCACTTCCGGCTCCGGTTCAGGCTCGGGCGCGGGTTCGCTTTCCGGTTCCGGCGCGGGCTCGGGCGCGGGCTCGGGCTCAGGCGCAGGTTCCGGCGCAGGTTCGGGGGCGTTTTCCGGCTCCGCGGGCGCGGCGCTCACCAGCTCCATCTGGCCCAGCTTGTCATAAAACTCGATCTGCTTCTGGCACACGGCGCGCATGTGGTCGAAGAAGCGGGCGGTGGCCTTCTTGGCCTCGTCCAGCTTGGCCTCCTCGTTGGCGATGCCGGAGGTGGCGGAACGGGTGATGTTGTCGGCGGCCTTCTGGGCCTCGGCGACCATATTGTCGGCCTTGGTGCGGGCGTCCGCCTCGATCTGGGCGGAGAGCTTCTGGGCGGAGAGCAGGGCCAGACGCATGGAGTCCTCCGTCTGCCGGTACTCGTCCACCTTCTGGACCAGGACCTTCAGCTTGCCCTTCAGGGCGGCGTTTTCCTTGCTCATGGCGGAGAAGTCGGCGGCCAGCTCGTCCAGGAACTCGTCCACCTGCTCCATATTATAGCCCTTACCGGCCCGCTCAAACGCTTTTTCCTGGATATCCTGTGCAGTGATCATATCTCGAACCCTTTCCTTTCTCTATATTCTCGTCTGTCTCGCTCAGGCAGGTCAAATATACACGCCGTTGTTTTCCAGCTCGTCGATCAGGTCGCCCATGATGTCCACGTTATAGGGCGTGATGATGTAGGTGTTGATGGCGACCTTCTTGATCTTGCCGTCGTTGGCATAGGCCACGCCGGACAAAAAGTCCACCAGCCGCCGGGCCACGTCCTTGTTGGTGGTCTCCAGATTCATCACCACCGTGCGCTTTTCCCGCAGGTGGTCGGCGATCTCGGCGGCCTGCTCGAAGCGCTCCGGCTTGCTGAGCACCACCTGCACGGCGGTGGTGGTGTGGATGTTCACGACCTTGTTGTCTTTCTTGGGCGTGGCGCGTTCCTCAAAGGAGGGGGCGTCCAATTCCTCGGTGTCCTCAAAGGGGTTGCGCCGCTCCTGGCGCTCCACCTTGGGCACGATGATGGTAGGGTCGCCGTCGTCCGCGGCCCCGTCGCCGAAGAAGTCCTCGTCCTCGTCGTAAGGTTTCGTCAGTTTTTTCAGTTCATCCAGAAAACCCATGGTGTGCCTCCTGCTTCATATGTAGTTGCGGGGACCAAACAGCAAAGAACCCACGCGAACCATATTCGCGCCCTGCCGAACGGCGTCCGCAAAGTCGTCCGACATGCCCATGGACAAAAAGTCCATAGAGACATTATCGTATTTTTTTTGGCAATTGTCAACAAAAAGGTTGTACATCGGCGCAAAATACGCCCTGGAATTTTCTGCCGGGGGTATGGCCATCAGGCCCCGGACCCGTATGGAGGCAAGCTCGCCCGCCCTGGCCAGCAGCTCGTCCAGCGCCTCCGGCGCGCAGCCGGTCTTGTCCGGCTCCCGGCCGATGTTCACCTCTATCAGCACATCCTGCACCGTTTGAAGCGCACCGGCCCGCTTGTCGATAGCCTGCAAAAGGGCCAGGGAATCCACGGACTGGATCATGTCCACTTTTCCGGCCACGTACTTGACCTTGTTCGTCTGCAGGTGGCCGATGATATGTACCTTTGCGCCCTCGTAGGCCCCCGCTGCGGATTTTTCCCGGTATTCCTGGACGTAATTTTCCCCTATCACGTCTATCCCGGCCTTTATGGCCCGGACGATCATGTCCGCGGGCTTTGTCTTGGTCACGCCCACCAGCGTCACAGGCCGGCCATTGGCCGCTTTATCGATGGTCTGGCGCACAAGCTGGATGCGCTGTTCCAGTGTCAATTCCGTCATAGGCTCGTCCTCACGAAAATACCCGGCCATTGTAGAGGTTCGTGGCCTTCACGATGACCTCGTTGCCCTCCCGGAGGGCGTCGGTGCCGCTGGAGGACAGCAGGCAGTATTCCTCTCCGGCGTAGATAAGGTCCACCAGCTTCCGCTCGGCCTGCATGCCGGTCATGGTGAACACGCACAGCCGGTCCGGTATGTTCCACTTGGCCGGGTCGGCGTCGTCCAGCTCTTCCATGCCGCTGATGACGGTCCGGTAATCGTAGAAGTTGACGGTGGGGCGGGCCACGCCGTCGGCTCCGGCCACGGCGCCGCCGCCGGAGGAGGAGTCGGGCACGCCGTCGTCCTCGTCCCAGGGCCAGCAGAACACCACCAGCCGGTGGGTGGGGCGGGTGTCCTGCTCGCTGCCGGACTCCACGCCGGGGGGCAGCTCGCCGTAACGGGACGCGGAGCCGATCTCGGACACGAACGCGTCGTATTTCGCCTCGCCCAGCATGAGCTGGACGCTGTCGCCCTCGTTGAGGGCCTGTCCGTCCTCGTCGGACATATACCCGGCGTAATACCGGTAAAGGCCCCGCAGGGGTACCCGCAGGCCGGTGTATTCCTCATAGACCAGCTCCGCCGACACGGCCCGCACCGCCAGCATGTCCGCCTGGCCCTGCTCGATGCGGAACAGGACCACCTGCTGGCCGTTCTCGGCCCGGCCCACCCATTCGATCTGGGCGTCCAGCTCGCCGCTGTAATACCGGCCGAAGCTGAGCTTGACCCAGGTGTCCTCCATCAGGTGCTGGCCGTCCTCCCAGGGGATGATGCCCACGTAATACCAGTCGTAGGAGGTGATGAGCTTGCCGATGGACGTGTCGTCCACCATCCGGTCGGCATTGATGATCTCGCGAAGCTCGCTGGGCGTCAGGCTCTTCACGTAGTCCGGGTCCACGCCCTCGTAGCCGTCCACCAGGTTGGAGAAGGTGCCGCTCTCGCCCACGGTGATGTCCTCGGTGTCGTCGGCGGCCGTCTTGCGCAGGTCGGCGTATTCCTTTTTCAGCTGGGCCAGGTACTCGTCCGTGGCGGTATTGTCGCTGTTGCCGGATGGGAACAAAATGCCCGCGAGGGTGCTGCTGCGGGAGTCCAGCTCCGACAAATTGCCGCCCCGGATACAGGCCGACAGGCCTGTGATGGCGCTGTACACCGATTCGCCCAGGTTGCCGGAGGCAAGGCCCGTGCCGGAGCGGTTCAACGCCGCGGACACGTCGTCTATCTCCCGGTCCAGGGCATTCAGGCGGGTGGCCCGCTCCAAAGCCTCCTCGGAGGAATATGCCACCGCCACCGTCTCTCCGGCGGCGACCTTGCTGCCGTCGGCGGCGGTGACGGATATGTATGGCTCGCCGCTTCTTATGACCAGCTCGTTCCGTATCACCAGGCCGCTCATGGGCGCGGAATCGCTCATGGTGGCCGTCACCGTCAGCGCCGTCTGCACGGAGTTGGACGACCGGCTGACGATGTAGACGATGAGATAGGCCGCCAGGGCGATAAAGACCACCAGCGACGTGATTCGGATGAGAGCGTCGGTCTTTTTCAAGTCAGACAGTGTCCTCCGTAAGCGACAGGTTTCGTGCCGGTGCGATGGTGGAGATGGCGTGCTTATAGATCATCTGCTGCTTGCCGTCCGAGTCCACGAACACCACAAAGGAGTCGAAGCCCCGGACCGTGCCCCGCAGCTGGAAGCCGTTGACGAGGAAAACGGTCACCGTGACCCGCTCCCGGCGCGCCTGGTTCAAAAATGCGTCCTGAAGATTCTGTGTTTTTTGCATCTGTTTTTCCGTCCCTTCCGGGCCGGCAGCGCAAAATTCAATTAATGATTGTATCACACTCTGCCGCCCCGTAAAATAGTGATTTTGTACAATTTCGTTTGTACGGCGCTATTTTACGGCTTTTCGCGGCTCGAATACCGTCGGAACGGGTCAACTTTGGCGGGCGGCTGTGAAATTCTTCGCGATACCATCCGCCGCAGCTTGCAGGGCGTTTTCGTCCGGTTCGCTCTCCCAGCGGAGCCAGTGCACGTCCGGGCGATTTCGCAGCCAGGTCAGCTGCCGTTTGGCATACCGGCGGGAGGCGCGGCACACCGCGTCTATCGCCTGGTCCAGGGTGCACGCCCCGGCCAGATACCCGGCCACCTCCTTGTACCCGATGGCCTGCATAGCGGTGGCGCCGGCGCTGACCCCGGCGTCCAGCAGACGGCATACCTCGTCCACCAACCCGGCGTCGAACATAACCCGCGCCCGCCGGTCTATTCTATCGTAAAGCGTCTGCCGGTCCGCAAAATCCAGCGCCACGGTGTACGCTTCATACTTTGGCTTTGCCAGCTTTGACTGCGCATCGTGCCAGGTGATGGTCCTGCCCGTTATGGCGTAAATCTCCCAGGCCCGGACCAGCCGCTTTTTGTCCCGCGGGTGCAGCAGCGCCGCCCGGTCCGGGTCCACGGCTGATAGCTTTTCCCGGAACGCCTCGCCGCCCAGCGCGTCGTATTCCGCCTCGATGCTTTTGCGCAGAGCCGGGTCCGACGGCGCGGCGGCGTAGTCCGTGCCACGCAGAAGTCCGTCGATATATAGCCCCGTGCCGCCCACCAGGATGGGCACGCCGCCACGGGCCAGTATATCGTCCACACATGCGCCGGCCATTTGGGCATATTTGGCGGTGGAGAAGCTCTCCCCAGGGTCCGCCACGTCCAGCATGTGGTGGACCACGCCGCCCATCTCGGCGGCGGTGGGCTTGGCGGTGCCCACGTCCATGCCCCGGTATATCTGCATGGAATCGGCGGAGACCACCTCGCCGTGCAGGAGCTTTGCCAGCTTTACCCCCAGGGCCGTCTTGCCCGTGGCGGTGGGACCGGTGAGCACGATAAGGTCCGCCATGCTCACTTTATCCGGCCAAACTGCCGGTCCAGCTCTTTTTTCGTCAGCGTCACGGACACGGGCCGGCCGTGGGGGCAGTAGCGTATTTCTCCCGAGGCCACCTTTTCCGCCAGAGCCAGCAGCTCCGCCGGGTCCGTGTCCCACCCGGCCTTGATGGCCGCCTTGCACGCCACGGTCTGCAATACGCTGTCCCGCGCCAGGTCCCGGCCGCCGCCCCTGAGCTTTTCGCAGATCTCCTCCAGCGCGGCGGCCAGCTGCCCCGGGTCCAGATCCTCCGGCACGGCCCGGACGATCACGTCCTCGTCCCCGTACGGCTCCAGCTCGAAGCCCAGCTCGTTCAACAGCTCTCCGTTGGCGCTCAGCAGCTCCATGCCCTCCGGCCCCGGCCGCCAGGTCTGGGGCTGGAGAAGGGTCTGGCTCATGATCTGCCGGTCTTGGGCCTTCAATCTGTCGAAGATCATCCGCTCATGGGCGGCGTGCTTGTCGATGACGAGCACCTTGTCCCCCTGCTCCGCCAGGATATACGTGCGCAGTATCTCTCCCGCCACCCGCACGGGGGCGCTCTCCGCCGGGGCTGTTTTTTCAGTTATGTCAACCTGCCGCGCCTGCACCTCGGCCTTTGACGGTCTGGGCCGGACGGGCTGGACCGGCTGCCGGTGGGGGATAGGGGATACCCCCGTGCGGGGGGCCGTCCGGGGCGCGCCATAACGCACCCGGGGGCTGTGCAGCTCCATGGCGGTCTGGCCCGGCGTCTCCACGGTCCGGCCGTAGCTTTGGGGCGCCAGCTTTTTCTCCGTACTCCGGGACAGGTCCATTTGCAGCGTGGGCTTTTCCCCCTGCACGGCGTTCAGCGCGGCGTAGTACACCGCGTCGAACACCCGCTTTTCGGAGGAAAATTTGACCTCGTTTTTCGTGGGGTGTACGTTCACGTCCACCGCCCCCGGACTCATGGTGATATACAGCACGCATGCAGGGAATTTTCCCACCATCAGCGTGTTTTTATAGGCCTGCTCCACGGCCGCCTGCAAACTCTGGGAGCGGATGGCCCTGCCGTTGACGAAGAAAAACTGCATGGCCCGGCTGCCCCGCCCCGCTGCGGGCGAGCTTACGAACCCGGTGACGGAAACGCCCTCGTTTTCCCCCTCCGCCGGGAGCATGGACAGGGCCACGGGCCGGCCCAGCAGGGCGTACACCGCCGATTCGGCCCGACCGTCGCCGGGAGTGAAAAATTCCTCTTTGCCGTCTTTTATGCAGCGGATGGAAATATCCGGCCTGCCCAGGGCCACCCTGGCGGCCTGCTGCATGCACCAGGACCCCTCGGCCCGGTCAGATTTCATGAATTTGAGCCTTGCGGGGGTGTTGAAGAACACGTCCCGGACGGTGAAGGTCGTCCCCCTGGGGCAGCCCGCCGGGTGCATGTCCATGATGTCCCCGCCGGACACGGACACGTATGTCCCCGCCTCATCCTCGGCCCGCCGGGTGAGAAGCTCGATACGGCTCACGGCCGCGATGGCCGCCAGCGCCTCGCCCCGAAAGCCCATGGTGGCGATGGCCTCCAACCCCCGCTCGTCACGGAGCTTGCTGGTGGCGTGGCGCAAAAAACAGTTGCCCGCGTCGTCCGGGGCCATGCCGCAGCCGTCGTCGGTGACCCGGATATAGGTGGCGCCGCCGCCTTTCAATTCCAGGGTGATGTTATGGGCCCCGGCGTCGATGGCGTTTTCCAAAAGCTCTTTGACCACGCTGCCCGGCCGCTCCACCACCTCGCCGGCGGCGATCATGTCCGCCACGTGGGGGGAGAGGATGTTGATGACTGCCATAGCGTTCTCCTTTGCACCCGGATACTTTGCTTGATTATAGCACAAATA
>CANQKA010000077.1 GCA_947624395.1 uncultured Oscillospiraceae bacterium | reverse complement strand
AAGCTCTTGCCGATCTGGCAGATGCCGAAGGGCAGCTTTTTCCGGGTGGTGCGCAGCACGCTCTTGTAGTCCACGAAAATGCCCTGGGCGGTCTCCGGACGCAGGTACACGTCCGTGCCGGACTCCTGGGTCACGCCCTGGTGGGTCTTGAACATCAGGTTGAACTTCTTGATGTCGGAAAAGTCCGTGGCGCCGCAGCCGGGGCAGGGTATCTTCTTTTCCCGGATATACTCCACCATCTCGTCGTTGGTCAGGGCCTCCACGTTGATGTCCGTGCCGGTCTCTTTGGCCCATTCCTCAATGAGCTTGTCGGCACGGTGGCGGCGCTTGCAGCCCTTGCAGTCGATGAGCGGGTCGTTGAAGTTGGTCACGTGGCCGGAGGCCTCCCACACACGGGGGTTCATGAGGATGCCCGCGTCAAGCCCCACGTTATAGGGGCTTTCCTGGACGAATTTCTTCCACCAGGCGTTTTTCACGTTCTGCTTCATCAGCACGCCCAGAGGACCGTAGTCCCAGGAGTTTGCCAGGCCGCCGTATATCTCGGAGCCGGCGAAGATGAAGCCCCTGTTTTTGCACAGGGCCACGATCTTGTCCATCGTCTTGTCTTCGGCTTTCATGCGCATTGGTTCAATTCTCCTTTTCGGAAGATGTATTCTGCGGCCGTCAAAAAAGTATTTTTGCCGGCCTGAAAACGCCGTGTTTTTTGCGCCGCAAGCGGCGCGAAAAACGTCGCTCCGCTCCCCACGCGCCCGCATAGCGTGCGCATGGCGGCTGTTTTTCCCATTCGAGGCGGGGCTCCCGCCCCCTCGAGCTCCCCCTTGCTTTACGTACGTTTTCTCATTCTTTGACTGCCTGATTCAGATTTGGTTCCTGGTAATCCATGGTCCCCAGGTCGTCCAGCGTCCGCTCAAAGGCGGGGATGAACTTCTCCAGAAAATAATCTACCTCAGGCAGGCGATAGCCCCGCAGGGTCTCCAGGCTCTTGCGCTCGGCCATCAAAAACTCGTCGTTGCCGGCCCTGCGTTCCTCGATGCACTTGATGTAGGCGCTGAGCTTGTCGGCGGCCTTCACCAGGGGCTTTAAATCCGGGTCCGGTTCCGACAATAGCGGCGCGTAGGCCGGCCGCAGTTCCGCCGGGAGCATGCCCAGCAGCTTTTGAGCCGCCGCCGCCTCCACCTGCCGGTAGGCGGTCATGATCTCCGGGTTATTATACTTTATGGGCGTGGGCAGGTCCCCGGTCAGTATCTCCCCCGCGTCGTGGAACAGCGCCGCCGCGGCCGCCGCGTTGGGGTCGCAGGGCGTATGAAACACGTCCCGGCGTATCACCGCCAGCGCGTGGGCCAGCACCGCCACCATGTGGCTGTGCTCCTGCACGTTCTCCCGGGTCACCGAGCGCATCAGCGCCCAGCGGTCGATGTTCTTCATCCGGGCGATGAGGGCGTAAAAGCTGTCCAACCCGTCGGCCTCCCAAGCTTCCAAATTACCCTATACTATATCATACGCGAACCAACTTTTCAATCACTGTGTGCAGCTTGGAAATGCGGGAGGAATATGGTATACTTTCACGCGAGGTGATGAGCTATGCGGAGCGTGAAGCTTGGCAACACGGGCCTGACCGTGACGAAACCCGCCTTTGGTGCATTGCCCATCCAGCGGCGGGACAAGGACGAGGCCGTGCGCATCCTGCGCAGGGCCTATGAGGGCGGCATACGCTATTTCGATACCGCCAACGCCTATACGGACTCGGAGGAAAAGATCGGTCTGGCCCTGGCCGGCGTGCGGGAGAACATCGTGATCTCCACCAAGAGCACGGGCCGGGACTACGATACCGTGGCAAAACATATCCAGACCTCCCTGGAGCGGCTGAAGACGGACTACATAGACCTGTTCCAGTTCCACATGGTGTCTGATTGGGACGAGGTGGACAACGGCGCCTATCAGGCGGCTTTGGACGCGAAAGCCAAGGGCTATATCCGGCACATCGGCGTGACCAGCCACTCCATCCGCTTTTCCGAAGAAGCGGTGGCCTCCGGCCGGTTCGAGACGCTGCAATTCCCGTTCAGCTATCTTTCCAGCGACGAAGAAGTGGCCCTGGTCCGGTCGTGCCTGAACGCCGGCATGGGCTTTATCGCCATGAAGGCCCTGGCCGGCGGCATGCTGGCCAACGCCCGGGCGGTGCACGCGTTCATGCGGGAGCAGGACGGGGTAGTGCCCATTTACGGCGTGCAGACCATGGAAGAGCTGGAACAGTGGCTGGCCCTGGCCGACGAGGACCCGGCCATGACGGACGAGCTGCAAGCGGTCATCGACAAGGACCGGGCCGAATTGGGCGGTCAATTCTGCCGCAGCTGCGGGTACTGCATGCCCTGCCCCCAGGGGATAGAGATACGCCAGTGCGCCCGGATGGACATGCTCATTCGCCGCAGCCCCTGGCGGCCCTATTTCACGCCCGAGTGGCAGGCAAAAATGAACAAGATCAACGACTGCGTGAACTGCGGCCGCTGCAAGTCCAAATGCCCGTATCATCTGGACACGCCCAACGTGCTCAAGTACATGCTGAAGGATTACTGGGAGTTTTATGAGGCCCACAAAGCGGAGCTGTAAGCTTATCGCCCTGGCCCTGGCCTTAACGCTGGCCCTGGCCGGCTGCGGCAAGAATACAGCGGCGGAGAAGCACGAAAGGCAGCTTTTCGCCATGGACACGGTGATGCTCCTGACCGCCTACGGGGACGCGGGCGACGCCGCCCTTGCCGCCGCCGTGGACACGATCAACGCCCTGGCGGCGGACCTGGACCCGGAAAAAGATGGCAGCTCGGTCTATGCCCTGAACACTGGGGCGGGCGGACCCGTGGCCGTATCGGCGGACTGTCTCGCGGTGCTGGAAACGGCCCTGGCCGTTTACCGTGAGACGGACGGGGCCCTGGACCCGGCGCTGTACCCGGTCATACAGGCCTGGGGCTTCACCACCGGCCAATACCGGGTGCCGGAGCCGTCCGAACTGGACGAACTGCTGGCCGCGAAGAATACAGATAGTATTATTCTGGACGCCGCCGCCGGGACGGTCGCGCTGCCGGCGGGTATGGCCATATCCCTTGGCGCGGTGGCCAAGGGCTACGCCGCCCAACAAGCCATCGACGCGGCCCGTGCTGCCGGCGTCGATCATGCCATCTTCTCCCTGGGCGGCAATGTCCAGACCTTGGGGGACACCCGGCCCGACGGTCAGCCCTGGCAGGTGGCCGTCACGGACCCCAACGACACGGGCTCTTACGTGGGCACATTGTCCGTGGGCCAGACGGCGGTGGTCACCTCCGGCGGCTACCAGCGCTATTTTGACCAGGACGGCCAACGCTATATCCACATCCTGGACCCGGCCACGGGCCGGCCTGTGGACAACGGCCTTTTGTCCGTCACGGTGGTGACGCCGGACGGGACCCGTGCCGATGCGCTGAGCACAGCGCTGTTCGTGCTGGGCGAGGACGGCGCGCTTTCCTACGCCGCCGCCCATGAGGACGTGGACCTGGTGCTGGTGACGGACGACGGCCGGGTCATTGTCACGGCCGGCCTTGCCGGCGGCTTCACCGAGCACGCCGAGGGGTACACCTATGAATATCCTTGACCTGCCCGCCCCGGAGGCGGCCCGGGCTTTGATAGGAAAAATACTGGTCCGCCGTTTTCCGGATGGGCGGGAACTGCGGGCGCGCATCACAGAGACGGAGGCCTATTTCGGCGAGGCCGACACCGCCTGTCATGCCAGCCACGGCCGGACGAAGCGGACCGAGGTGCTGTACCACCCGGCGGGGACCATATACGTGTACCTGTGCTACGGCATGCACTGGATGCTGAATCTGGTGACCGGTCCGGCCGACAGCCCCCAGGCGGTGCTCATCCGGGGCGTGGAGGGGGCCACCGGCCCCGGCCGGGTGACGAAGCTATTACAAATCGACAAGAGCCTGAACGACACGGTCCTTGGCGGCGCGCTGGCCCTGGCCGACGACGGCTACGCGCCGGAGAACATAACCGCCTCTCCCCGCATCGGCATCGCTTACGCTGCCCCCGCCGACCAGGCCAAATTATGGCGCTTCACAGCGGGATAATTCGCCATCATACGCCGAAGTGCGACAACACAGAAAGAGAGAAGAGAGATGGAAAACCAAAATTATCGGAAAAGGGAGACAACAATAAAGCTGATTGAAGTGATGGTGCTGGTAGTGTTGCTGGTCCTGTCCGCGACGGTCGGGGACAATTATTTTAGCGATCCGGACCACTATCCGCAGACGCTGTCGTCCTTGCAGGACAAGGAGGAAAAAGTCATGCTGCTGACGGGTTCCTGTGCGACGGCGGCCACGCTCCTTGCCACTGTGCCTGACGACGCGACAACGCCGGTAGCTGACGAGATCGCAGATCTTGCCTCTACGTTCGCGATCGTTCTCTCGGTGATTTTTATTGAGAAGTATTCCCTGACGCTGATCGGACATGTGGCGTTCAATTACCTGTTTCCCGCCGGGTGCTTGTTTTTTATCGCCGGGATACTGTCCAAAAGACATTATTTGAAACAGTGGGCCGTAAAACTCGGTATATTTGGCCTTATCGTATGCCTGATGATCCCGTTTGCCATGGATGTAGCCGATTTGATAGAAGAAACATCCGACTACAAGATCGAACAGACCATCGCCCAAGCCGAGGAGATCAGCGATGAGATAAACGAAAATAAGGATGACGAAGGGAATTTTCTGACCAAAGCGTGGGAAAAGATCAAGGGTGGCGTATCCGGTCTGCTGGACCGCGCTAGTAGGCTTTTGAGCAATGCTCTGGAGACAGCCGCGGTGTTGTTGGCTACGTCCTGTATCATACCTGTCGCAGTAGTTTTTGTGATGATTTGGGCGATAAAACTGCTGTTCGGTGTTCAGATACATATCCCCGTTGATTTGCCGCATCGGCTATCCAAGCGTGTCTTTCGGCACAGAGCAAAGGACGACGACCCGGATGACGATATGGATAGCGGCGAATAACGCCAGTTTTTGTAAACACGGAGGATAACATGCACCACAAAGGGACCGTTTCGCTTCAAACAGAGCGACTTCTTCTCCGCCGGTTCACCGTCGAGGACGCAGAAGCCATGTACGCCAATTGGGCGTCGGACGCCGCCGTAACGAAATTTCTCACCTGGCCGCCCCACGCCAGCGTAGGCGTGACGAGGCAGGTGTTGGAAAGCTGGGTCGCGTCCTACGAGCACGCAGATCATTACACCTGGGCGCTGGAACTGCGCCAGACCGGAGAGCTTATCGGCAGCATATCCGTCACGCGCCTCCGGGAGGACATCGCCGGCGCGGAGCTGGGCTACTGCATGGGGACCCGCTGGTGGGGCCAGGGGCTCATGCCGGAGGCCGGACGTGCCGTCGTCCGGTATCTCTTTGACGACGTGGGCTGCAACCGGGTGGCCGCGGCCCACGCCGTGGGCAACCCCAAGTCTGGCCGGTGCATGCAGAAGATCGGCATGCGCTATGAGGGCACCATGCGTCAGGCCGGTTTCTGCAACCAGGGCGTGATCGACGAGGTGTGGTATTCCATCCTGCGGGACGAATACGAGGCGGCGAAGTAATATGCTCTGTTCACTCTGTCCGAGAAAATGCAACGCGAGCCGGGATGCATCTCATCCCGGCTTTTGCGGCGTGGGCTGGGAGCCGGTGATAGCCCGTGCCGCGCCACATCATTGGGAGGAACCCTGTATCAGCGGCCAGCGGGGCAGCGGCGCGGTGTTTTTCGCCGGGTGCGCCCTGCGGTGCGCCTTCTGCCAGAACGCCGCTATCAGCGCCGGCGGTGCCGGCAAGGCCGTCTCTGCTGACCGGCTGCGGGCCATCTTCCGGGAGCTGGAAGAGCAGGGCGTGCACAACCTGAACCTGGTCACCGCCTCCCACTTTTTGCCCGCCGTACTGCAAGCGCTGACCCCGCCGCCGGACATCCCCGTGGTGTGGAACACCGGCGGCTACGAATCCCTCCCGGCCCTGCGGGCCTTGGAGGGGAAGGTGCAGGCCTATTTGCCGGACATGAAGTACATGGACGCCGCCTTGGCGGAGCGGCTCTCCGGCGCGGGGGATTATCCGGCGGTGGCGAAAGCGGCCATTTTGGAGATGTTTCGCCAGACCGGGCCGTACGCGCTGGACGATGACGGCATGCTCGTCAAAGGCGTGATGATACGCCACCTGGTGCTGCCGGGGGAGCTGGACAACACCTTTGCCGTGCTGGACTGGATACGGGACACGTTTCACGACGGGGACGTGCTGGTATCTCTCATGGGCCAGTACACCCCCAACGGCCGCGGCGGCCCGGACCGCCGGCTGACGCAGGAGGAATATCAACGCGCCTGCGATTATATGGCGGCGCTGGGGCTATTGGAGGGGTACACCCAGGAGCTGTCCAGCGCGGAGGCGGCGTACACCCCGCCCTTCGACGGCACGGGCGTGTAAACGAATCGTTTTTCGGCGTCAGCCGCACATTTTTGACGGCCCCCTTGTGTAAAGGGGGCTGTCAGCGCCCTTGGCGCTGACTGGGGGATTGTTACCATGCTTCAGGTCTGGTAATGCCCCCCGATTTCTCCCCCTTTCGCGGATGGCGCACCTTATAATGTGACCATCACGGGCGGGAGGGGGATTTTTCAATGCCGATGCTGATGAAGACCCGACGGAAGGCGGCCGAGCCGGGGGTTTTAAGTCTGGCCCTGGACGAGATCGTACCCAACCCCATGCAGCCCCGCCAGGTATTCGAGCCCGAGGCGCTGGAGGAGCTGGCGGAGAGCATACGCCAGTACGGGGTGCTGTGCCCCCTGTCGGTCCGGCGCGGTGAGAACGGCGGCTACGAGCTGGTGGCCGGGGAGCGGCGCTGGCGGGCGGCAAGAATGGCCGGACTGGACCGGGTACCGTGCCTGGTGCTGGACGCGGACGGGCCGGAGGCCGGTCTGCTGGCCCTGGTGGAGAACATACAGCGCCAGGACCTGGACTTCATCGAACAGGCCCGGGGTATCGCCAAACTCATGGACGCTTACGGCCTGAGCCAGGAGGAATGCGCCCGACGGCTGGGGAAGAGCCAGCCCGCCGTGGCGAATAAGCTGCGGCTTTTGAAGCTGCCCCCGGACATACTGGACAAGCTGCGGGCCGCGGACCTGACGGAGCGCCACGGCCGTGCGCTTTTGCGTCTGCCCGACGATGACCTGCGCCGTCAGGCCCTGGACCACATCATCGACCGCCGCCTGACCGTACCCGCCGCGGACAGCTACATAGACGCCCTTTTGCAGCGCCTCGACAAGCCCCCGGCCCAGCCCCGGACCCGGCTTGTGTTAAAGGACGTGCGGATATTCTTGAACACCCTGCAAAAGAGTGTGGACATCATGCGCCAGGGCGGCATGGACGTGGGCCTGCGCCGGGAGCAGAACGACAAAGAGATGGTGGTCACGATACGGATCAAGCGGTAAATTTTCCCTTGCGGTGCGGTTTTATGTGGGATACAATATAAGGGAGAACATAAAAAGAGAGAGCGTCCCATGCAAAAGGATAATTCCCTGATAAAAGACTATACATCCGGCCCCGTGACCCGGCAGCTGCTGGCGTTCGCGTGGCCGTTCATGCTGTCCAATTTACTGCAGACCGCCTACAATCTGGTGGACATGGCGGTGGTGGGCCGGTATGTGGGCCCTGCGGGCCTGTCGGCCGTGGGCATCGGCGCGGACCTCATACACTTTTACACTTTCCTGTGCATGGGCTTTTGCAACGCCGGCCAGGTGCTCATAAGCCAGTACGTGGGCCTGAAAGATAAAGACGGCCTGTCGAAAATCGTGGGTGCCATGTTCACGTTTATTTTAGGCCTGAGCCTGGTCATATCCGCCGCCGGCCTTTTGCTGGCGGGGCAGGTGATGCGCTGGCTGCACGTGCCGCCCGAGGCGGCGGTCTATTGCCGGCAGTACACGGACTGCTGCACGGCGGGCCTTTTCTTCCTGGTAGGCTATGTGATGGTGGCCGCCATACTGCGGGGCATGGGCGAGTCGAAAATGCCCATGGTGTTCATCATGATAGCCTCGGCCCTGAACGTGGTATTGGACATCGTTTTCGTGTCCCGCGGCATGGGCCCGCTGGGCGCGGCCCTGGCGACGGTGATCGCCCAGGGGGTCAGCTTCCTGCTGTGCGTTGGCTACCTCTGGCGGCGGCGGGACCGCCTGGGCTTTACGTTCAAGCTCCGGTATTTAAAGCCCGACCCGGCGAACCTGCAAAAGCTTCTCCGCCTCGGCGTGCCCATGATGATCCAGTCCTGCGCCATCAGCGTGTCCCAGCTCTTCGTCTCCAGCCGCATCAACATGTTCGGCGTCACCGTCTCCGCCGTGAACAGCGTGGGCGGCAAGCTCTCCACCGTTGCCAGCATCATCTCCCAGGCCCTGAGCCAGTCCGGCGCCACCATGGTGGGCCAGAACTTCGCCGCCCGCAAATTCGACCGGGTGAGCCGTACCGTCGCCACGGCCCTGGCGGTGGGCCTGAGCTTCGCGGCGGTATTATCGGCCGTCATGATCGCCTGGCCAGAGCAGGTATTCTCTATCTTTGACGACGACCCGGCGGTGCTTGCCATGAGCCACCGCTATGTGCTGATCGCGGTGCTGAATTTCTTCGGCTTCGCCGTCCGGGGACCCAGCACGGCACTGTGCAACGGCATGGGCTTTCCCGTGATGAACTTTGCCCTGGGCATTCTGGACGGCGTGATCATGCGCATCGGCCTGTGCTTGCTTCTTGCGGAGGTATTTCAACTTGGCGTCACCGGCTACTGGCTTGGCGGCGCATTGGCGGGTTACGCCTTCTTCCTCGTCATGTGCCCCTACTTTTTATCCGGTAAATGGAAGAACCACGCACCTCCCGCCCAGCGCTGAATTTGCGCCATTTATGGGAAAGCCACAAGAAAAACGGCGGTTTCTTGTCAGATTTCACAAATGAAATATTAAAATTTTGTTAAATGATGACCCTTATCCTCGCTGGACAACGGATTTTCATAGGCGTATAATATGACGGTAAAAACGGGTCCGCGCATGCGGTCCGGGAAAAGATCAACTTTTATGAGGAGGAATCAAAAGTGATCAGTTTCATTATCTGCCTCGCGATCCTCATCGGCGGGTACTTCACCTACGGCAAGGTCGTAGAGAAGACCTTTGCCCCCGACGACCGTGAGACCCCCGCCGTCAAGATCAACGACGGCGTGGACTACGTGGTCCTGCCCCAGTGGCGTCTGTTCATGATCCAGCTGCTGAACATCGCTGGCCTTGGCCCCATCTTCGGCGCGCTGCAGGGCGCTCTGTGGGGACCCATCGTGTTCCTGTGGATCACCTTCGGCACCATCTT
>CANQKA010000076.1 GCA_947624395.1 uncultured Oscillospiraceae bacterium | reverse complement strand
TCCACCGAAATGTTCAAGAAAGCCTATGACGGCGGCTATGCCATCGGCGCTTTCAACGTCAACAACATGGAGATCGTTCAGGGCATCACCGAGGCCTGCCGGGAAGAGCACGCCCCTGTGATCCTGCAGGTGTCCAAGGGCGCTCGCGCCTACGCCAACCACACCTATCTGGTGAAGCTGGTGGAAGCCGCCGTGGCGGAATGCCCGGAGATCCCCGTGGTGCTGCATCTGGACCACGGCCCCGACTTCGAGACTTGCAAGAGCTGCATCGACGGCGGCTTTACCTCCGTCATGATCGACGCTTCCTCCAAGCCTTTCCAGGAGAACATCGAGATCACCCGCAAGGTGGTCGAGTATGCCCATGACCACGGTGTGGTCGTGGAGGCTGAGCTGGGCACCCTGGCCGGCGTGGAGGACGAGGTGAAGGTCTCCGCCGAGGATTCCTCTTACACCCGTCCGGAAGAGGTCGAGGAGTTTGTCTCCAAGACCGGCTGCGACAGCCTGGCCATCGCCATCGGTACCAGCCACGGCGCTTACAAGTTCACCGCCGCCCAGTGTACCCGCAACGAGAAGGGTATCCTGGTGCCGCCTCCCCTGCGCTTCGACGTGCTGGAAGAGGTCTCCAAGCGTCTGCCCGGTTTCCCCATCGTGCTGCATGGCTCTTCCTCCGTGCCCCAGAACTACGTGAAGATGATCAACGAGCACGGCGGCAAGATGCCCGACGCCGTGGGTATCCCCGAGGAACAGCTGCGCAAGGCCGCGACGCTGAGCGTGTGCAAGATCAACATCGACTCCGACCTGCGTCTGGCCATGACCGGCACCATCCGCCAGTTCTTCGACGAGCACCCCGACAAGTTCGACCCCCGCGAGTACCTGAAGCCCGCCCGCGCCAACATCAAGGAGCTGGTACGCCACAAGCTGGTGGACGTGCTGGGCTGCGCCGGCAAGGCCTGATTTCATGAGTTTTATCCGGGAGATAAAAGAGGCCGTGGCCGGTCACGGGCACGACTGCACATGCGACAGCTGCATGCAGGAGCATCACCACGAGCACCACGGCTTCGACACGGTGATGGTCTGGCGGCTGGCCGCGTCGGTCGTGTTCTTCGTGGGCGGTCTGGTTTCCGAGGATCTGCTGCCCTGGCTGAGCGTCGTGCTGAACGTGCTGGCGATCTTATGCGCCGGGTACGACGTGTTTATCCGGGCCGTGGCGAATATCTTCCATAAGCACCTTTTGGACGAGAGTCTTCTCATGAGCGTCGTCGCCGTGGCCTCCGTGATCATACGGCAGGCCAGCGAGGGCGCAAGCGTGATGATCCTCTACCAGCTGGGCGAGCTTTTCCAGGGCTATGCCGTGGCAAAGGTCCGCCAAAACATAGAAGGGCTTATGGAAAATCGCTCCCCGGAGGCCAGCGCCGTGCTGGCGGACGTGCGCTCCGACCGGGGCCCCAAGGGCCGCACGGAGGAATTTATCTCCCACTTTGCGCGTATCTATACGCCGGTGGTATTGGGCATCGCGGCGGTCATCGCCGTGGTGTCCCCGCTGGCGCTGCACACGACCGTGGCGGAGGGCGTGTATCGGGCGCTGGTGCTGATGGTCATCGCCTGTCCCTGCGCCATCGTCATCTCCGTCCCGCTGAGCTACTTCGCCGGTATCGGCGGCGCCACCCGGCAGGGCATTTTGTTCAAAAACACCTGTGCGATGGACGACGTGTCCCGTGTCCGGGCGGTGGTCTTTGACAAGACCGGCGCGCTGGAAGATGAGGGGCTGCGCGTGGTGGCCGTTAAGAGCGAGAGGGTGGACGCGGACGTATTTTTGCGTATCGCGGCTCACGCCTGCGCCTACTCCGACCACGCCTACGCGGAGGCCATCAAAGCCGCCTACAAGGGCGTCATCTACATCGAACTCATCCGCAGTTTCCACCAGAGCGAGGAAGGCTTCGGCATCACGGCGGAGGTAGAGGGCGGCCAGATCGTCCTGGGGACGCTGGATTTCCTGAAGAAAAACGGCGCGGACCCGGGACTTGACGCATCCTGGGAGGACTGCGTGTATCTGGCCATCAACGGGCAGTACGCGGGCCGTATCCTGTTCGGCAGCGTGGCAAAGCCCGACGTGCCCGGTACGGTGACGGTCCTGTCCTGGGACAAGCAGCGGCAGATCGCCATGCTGGCCGACGACAGCGCCGCCGCCGCGGAAAAATTCGCCCGCCAGGTGGGCATCGAGGAGTTCTATCCCGAACTGCCCGCCAACGAGAAGGTGGCCGTGGTCAAGCAGATACAGAACCGCCAGATCAGGCGGGGTACATTGATGTTCGTGGGCGACGCGGAGACCAGCGCCGAGTGCATCCGCCAGGCGGACGTGGGCGTGAGCCTGCACGGGGCCAAGTCCGACGCCGCCATCCAGGCGGCCGACGTGGTCATCATGGGCGCGTCGCCGTCCAAGGTGGTGACGGCTATGGCCGCGGCCAAGCACACCCGCACCATCGTCTGGCAGAACATCGTGTTCGCCCTGGCGTTCAAGCTCATCATCCTGGTTTGGGACATGTTCGGCACATGCCCGCTGTGGCTGGCCGTGTTCGCGGACGTGGGCGTGGCGCTGCTGGCCGTGCTCAACTCCCTGCGGGCGTTCATGCTGCGGGAGGCAGTTTTGCCAAAATAATACGTTTCAACACCTGACGCTCCGGATTTTGTATCCGGGGCGTCATTTTTTGTCATATTTAAGAAATTCTTAAGAACTTTTCTCTTTCATCTTTTTGTAACTTGTGTTACTATTCATACAGAAGGATGGAGGAGGCGATAGACGTGTACACCGTGCTTGTCTGCGACGATGACAACGACATCCGTCGGGCGCTGCGCATCTACCTCACCGGAGACGGATATAACGTGCTGGAGGCCGCCAACGGCCTGGAGGCGCTGGAGCTGATGGACAGGGAAGAGGTCCATCTGGTCATTCTGGACGTGATGATGCCGGAGATGGACGGCGTGTCCGCGCTGAAACGGCTGCGGGAGACCAGCAGTGTGCCTGTGATACTGCTGACGGCCAAGAGCGAGGACGAGGACAAGATCATGGGCCTGGAGCTTGGGGCGGACGACTATGTGACCAAGCCCTTCAACGCCCAGGAGGTCCTGGCAAGGGTCAAGGCCATCTTGCGCCGCTATATGCACTCGGCTACCATGACGGACAGGCCGTCCGTGCTGGTGATAGGCGGCATTGAGCTGGACGACGAGAACAAAGAGGTGTCCGTGGACGGGGAGAAGATCACCATCACCCCCAAGGAATACGACATCCTGAAGTTCTTCATGGAAAACCCCGGCAAGGTCTTCTCCAGCCGGGAGATATACCGCCGGGTGTGGAACGACAAGCCCATGGGGGCCGAGGGGACCGTGGCGGTGCATATCCGGCACCTGCGGGAGAAGCTGGAGATCAACCCGGCGATGCCCCAGTATTTGAAGCTGGTCTGGGGCAAAGGCTACAAGCTGGAGGGGTGACCGGATGTTTCGGCTGATGGAGAAGCTATGGGTCAGGCTGTTGGCGCTGGCCCTGTTTTTCCTGCTCTCCGCCGGGGCAACGCTGACGCTGGGGCTGTATCGCTACGTGCTCCAGGACGGCTGGTTCGGCGACGATTTCACCTTCGCCGATACCAATATGGCCCGCCAGTACGTGCTGGACGCGCTGAATTTCGTGGCGGCAAACGTGACGTGGCTGGAAGACCCCGGCAACGAGACATTGGGCAGCTACGCGGGCAGCGCGTTTTCCTATATGGTAGAGGACTACGAGACGGGCCAGCTCTACGCGGACACTACCACGGACAACTCCTATTTCGTCGCCGACTACGGCATGCCGGTCACGGTCCAGGGCCGGGAGACGAACTACCACCTGCGGGGGTTCGTGAATCTGCCCGTCCAGCCATACGGGGGCTGCTACCGGGAGTATTACGTCTTCAACGAGGTATTCCCCATGCGGCGGCTGTTCCTGCCGCTGGGCGTCATATTGACGCTGATGAGCGCCGCGGCGCTGGCCGTTGGCGTCATTGGCGCGGCCAGACTGGGGAAGCGCGGCGCGCTCACTGTTCTGGGCCGGCTGCCCTTTGACGTGGCGGCGGTGGGTCTGCTCGTCGTGCCGATGCTGGCGTCCGTGTTCTTCTATGACGCGCTGGGCACGACGGTGCGGGAGGTCCTGCGCCTGCTGGATATCTACCAGAATCAGGTCCAGATGATCTTCCTGCTGTGGTACGCCGGCGCGCTGGCGCTCATACTGGCAAATCAGATCGCCGCCGGGGTGCTCCCGGACCGGCTGCTGACGCGGCGGGTGGTGAAAAAGGTCACGCCTGTGGCGCTGGTGACGGGTGTGGTGGCGGTCCATCTGCTGTTGCTGCTGAGCGCGATGCTGCCCTATTCCGGTTTCTTGCTGCTGGGCGTCGTCTATGCCTTTTTTAACTACAGCACGACCCGTATCATCCTGGTTCTGATGGCGTTCGACGCGGTGGTGTTTTTGTGCTACATCCGCTGGGACCGGGAGCAGAGGCGCATACGCGGCGCGTCGGCGGCGCTGGCGTCGGGGGACCTGGCCTACAAGGTCAACGAAAAACAGCTGCATTTTATCTGGCGGGACCTGGGCCGGGACCTGAACAGCATCGGCGACGGGATGGCTCTGGCGGTGGAAGAGCGGCTGCGCAGCGAACGGATGAAGACCGAGCTCATCACCAACGTGAGCCACGATTTGAAAACACCCTTGACCTCCATCATCAATTATATCGAGCTTCTGAAGCGGGAGGACCTGCCGGAGCAGACCCGCCGGGAGTATCTGGACGTGCTGGACCGGCAGAGCGCCAAGCTGAAGAAGTTGACGGAGGACGTGATCGAGGCGTCCAAGGCCGCCAGCGGCGTCATACCGGTGCATGCGGAGATACTGGACGTGCGGGAGCTTTTGGAGCAGTCGGTGGGGGAGTATGCCGAACGGCTCACCGGCGCCGGCGTGGAGCCGGTGATCCACACGCCGGAGCAGGAGACATGGGTGCTGGCAGACGGGCGGCTGCTGGGCCGGGTGCTGGATAACTTCATCACCAACATCATCAAATACGCCCAGCCGGGTACTCGGGCCTATTTTGACCTGACCGAGCAGGAGGGACAGACGGTCATCGCGGTGAAAAATACCTCCCACGCGCCGCTGGACATGCCCGCCGACGAGCTGATGGAGCGCTTCGTCCGGGGGGACAGCTCCCGGAGCACCGAGGGCAGCGGTCTGGGGCTGTCCATCGCCCGGAGCCTTACGGAGCTCATGGGCGGCGAGATGCGGCTCACGTTGGACGGGGACCTGTTCAAAGCGGAGCTGGTTTTCCCGGTCTCCGCGCCGCCGCCCAGGGAGCCGGAGGTCCCGCAGCTGGCCGCAGGCGCGGTCTGAGAATATAAAAATAGCAGGAACGCTGTGCCATAAGCGCTCCTGCTTTTTTATGCCCCGGTGCTGCCGAAGCCCGCGTCGCCCCGCTCGGTGTCGTCCAGAGAATCCGCCAGCTCCAGCTCCGGCGTCAGGATGGGCAGGATCACAAGCTGAATGAGCTTCATCCCCGCCTCAATGGTCACGTCCTCGTCGCCCTGGTTGTAGAGCTTCACCACGATAGGGCCGGTATAGCCCGCGTCTATTACACCCTCGCCCAGAATGTTCTTTTTCACGTTCAGTCCGCTCTTGCTCTTGAGCATGCCCACGTAACCGGCCGGGATGGCCACGCGCACGCCCGTTTCCGCAATGGCACGGCCCCGGGCCGGGATGGTCACAGTCTCCCGGGCGTAAAGGTCCAGTCCCGCGTCGGTGGCGTGGGCCCGCGTGGGCATATAGGCGCCGGGGTCCAGCGATACTTTCATCTCAAAAACCCTCCATTTCTGGCGCCAGCATGTAGAGATTCCTGTCCGTGGCAAAGGTGCTGACGCTGTAGAGCACCAAAATACTGTCAAAACCGTTTTCCTCGGCGTACTGGACCGGGGAGCCGCGGTAATAGCGCAGGTCCATCAGATCGATGCGGGAGAAATTCTCCAGCAGAAAGGGGGCAAGACTGTCCGAGTAGGAGTCCCGGATGAGCAGCAGGGAGGGGCCGTCGTGACCCGTCTCGATGCTGCGCAGGGCGCAGTTGCCGCCCAGGAACATGGAGTACTTGTCCTTCACGTCCAGAAACGACGTGTCGTACAAAGGTCCTGCGGTGGGCGGGTCCTTTTCGCAGTTCAGCACCGTGACGGAGCCGTCGTCGGGCACGAATGTCTCGATGACGTCCGGCTGCACCCAGGCAAAGCCGGAGGAGGAGTACGTGGTGCCGTAAAAGTCCTCAGAGACCGTCTGGCGGTCGTAGGAGGCCAGGGAGGGGGCAGGGAGGTCCATGGCCTCACACAGCGCTTCATAGCCGTAGAACGCGCCCAGGCTCGTCCAGTGATGGTCCGTGCGGTAGAAGATATACTCGTCCTTGTGGGCACTCAGGGCGGAGGCCAGGTCGATGTTGTTCCCGCGGCTGGCGCCATAGGCCCAGTCGATGACGGTCTGCTGGCTGTCCGTGGGGGCGTTTTTCGGCAGGAAGGAGGACTGGACCTCGCCCGCGCCGGGGATAAGGCCAAAATAGACCGGTATGTCCGTGCCGTCCACCAGGGCGTTCAGATAGCCGATGTTTTTGTCCACAGTCTCTTTCGTGGGTGCGTCAAAGTCGGGGATGAGCACGCCGCCGTCGCAATAGTAGACCCCGTTGTTCTCCCGCTTGCCTGTCAAAAGCTCACACCGGGCCTTCAGCGCCACCCAGGCGTCCCGGAAGGGGAACTGGTCGGTGGTATATTTCTCAAAATCCGCGGTGAAGTCACCGTCCGCCAGCGCGTCCAGGGAGAAGTCGGGCAGGGCTTGCAGGTATTTATTCTCCTGCTGGGAGAATTCCACGTCCGGCAATATGGGCTGCAGCAGAGCGAACGTCCCGAGAAAGAGCACAAAGACCGCGATTATGATGATGTTGGCTTTTCTGTTCATAGGCGCACCTCAGAACCGGAAGTAGAGGAAGGGGTTATAGGTGGAGTCCACCATATAGGCGGTGGCGACGGTCAGCACCAGCGCCACCAGCACCGGCACGGCCACGGCCCGGCATTTTTCCGGCAGGCGGGCAAAAAGCGATCTGCCCACGGGGAGGCTTGCAAAACAGGCCGCCAACAGCATTGCGCCAAAACCGGCCAGATAGTAGAGGTCCTTGTCCGTACAAAATCCCGCCGCGCCGAAGCCGTACATGGCCTTGAAGAACACCAGCGTCTGGTCCACGCTGGTCTGCTGGAAAATGACCCAGCCGGAGATGGCCACCAGGAGCGTGTACACGTGGCCGACGGCGTGGTGCCGGTCCAGCCACTTGAGCAGGAAAAGCTTCTCCAATATGAGGAAAAAGGCGTAGTAAAGCCCCCAGAACAGGAATGTCCAGCTCGCCCCGTGCCACAGACCCGTCAGCGCCCAGACGATCAGGATGTTCACAAGCTGGCGGGAAAGACCCTTGCGGTTGCCGCCCAGGGGGATATAGACGTAATCCCTAAACCAGGTGCCCAGGCTGATGTGCCAGCGGCGCCAGAACTCCGTCACCGTGCGGGAGATGTAGGGGTAGTTGAAATTCTCCAAAAACTCGAAGCCCAGCATCTTGCCCAGGCCGATGGCCATATCGGAATAGCCGGAGAAGTCGAAATAAATTTGCAGGGAAAAGGCGATGGCGGCCAGCCAGGAGCCCACAAAGGTGAGCTCGCCGGGGGCGGCGTTGGCGTACACGTCCCAGAGCATGCCAACGTTGTTGGCGATGAGCACCTTTTTCCCAAGGCCCACGATGAACCGCTGCACGCCCTGGGCGAACTTGTCCACGCTCTCGTGCCGTTCGTCCAACTGTTCGGCGATGTCCTTATACCGGACGATAGGCCCCGCGATCAGCTGGGGAAACAGGGCAACAAAGGTGCCGAATTTGATGAAGTTCTTCTGCACATGCCCGTCGCCCCGATACACGTCGATGGGGTAGCTCATGGTCTGGAAAGTGTAAAACGATATGCCGATGGGCAGCGTCAGACCCAGGGTGGGTATGTCCACGCCGGGAATAGCGCTCAGGGTTTCCGCCATCAGATCGAAGTACTTGAAGAAAAACAGCATGCCCAGGTTGAGGACCGTGTTGACGATGAGCACCAGCTTGGCCCGTGGGCGGCGGTCCGGCAGGTATTTTCCGATGAGCAGGCCGCTGACGTAGTTTAAGCATATGGAAAAGACCATCAGCAGGATGTACACCGGCTCGCCCCAGCCGTAAAACACCAGGTTCACGGCGAACAGCCACAGGTTCCGCCACCGGGTGGGGACGATATAGTACACCGCCAGCACGACGGGCAGGTATATGAACATGAAAAGAATGCTGGAGAATACCATAGGCGGTCAGTCCTCCGAATCGGCGTTAGTCGGCTCGAACCGGGCCAGGGGATTGGCGGCGGCGGCCTTTTTCAGCTCCGCGTTGGCGATATGGGTATAGATCTGAGTGGTGTTCAGGCTCTCATGGCCCAAAAGCTCCTGCAGCGTGCGCACGTCCACGCCGTTTTGCAGCATCAGCGTGGCGGCGGTGTGCCGCAGCTTGTGTGGGGAGATGTGGCTGGCGTCCAGACCGGCCCGCAGCAGGGTCTTGTGGACCATCACCTGCACGGCGTCCACGCTGATGCGCTTGCGCCGGGAGGAGAGAAACACGGCCTTTTTGTCCGTGGTGGCAATATCTTTTCTGACGGCCAGCCAGTCGTTCAGCGCCTGGACGCTGGCGTCGTTCAGGTAGACCACCCGCTGCTTGTTGCCCTTGCCGTGTATCAGCAGGCTGTCCTGACGGATATCGGAAAGGTCCAGGCCCACCATCTCCGAGATACGCAGCCCGCAGTTGAGAAACAGGCACAAAATGCAATAGTCCCGTTCCTTGTTCTTGCCGTCCACGGCGTTCAAAAGCCGCTGGCTTTCCTCCAGGGTCAGATAGTGGGGGAGGGACTTTTGCAGCTTGGGCGTGTCCAGGTCCTGGACCGGGTCAACGGTGAGCTGTTTCGTCTTGACAGTGAGATAGCGGTAAAAGCCCTTCAAACTCGTTATCATCCGGGCTCTTGACGCGGCGTTCAGTTCCCGGTCACGGGAAAGATACGCCAGAAAGTCGTAGACCTCCGAAAGGGTCACCTTGCCGTAGAAGTCCAGGTCCGCGTGGCTTATCTCCACGTCTTCCAGCGGCGTGTCCCGCGGGACAAGATCACGCGCTATGTAAAGATACCGCGTGAATGTGCGCAGATCCATAAAATACGAATCCACGGTTTTTTCCGATTGGCCTTTGATGGTGTCGTGGTACACGAGAAATTCCCGCAGCACCTGGGGGGCCTCGTCCCGATAGCT